>JAYTCW010000594.1:0-12808 GCA_043736295.1 Planctomycetota bacterium
AAAGCCACGAAGTCGGTCCTCGATGGTCGGCCAGCCAACGCTGATTTTTCGACTTGACGATCCGGAAAAAACTTGCAGCCCCCTCATAAGTCCCCATTCATAAGGACTTATGACTTCCAATCATGTTCACAGCACTGGGGCGAAGCTCCTGCTGAGCCGCGAGCCAAGGGGACACGCGAACTGGCAGGAGCGGCTCGGCAGGAGCCTCGCCCTCCGAGGGAGATGAACCCGAATTCCAAGACGTGACGGGGCACTGGCCACGGCTTGCTTCAGCCCGAGCGGCCGATAGCGAGAGTGTGTCGATCCATGGGAATGGGAGAGTTCGGCGCGTTCGCCGATCTCAATCGTACCAGTAGACGGTCACTTCGCTGCCGGGATTGTCGCCGTCGCTCATTTCGGGGACGATCACGAACCCATCGGCACGCGTCGTGGAAGAGAGGACCGAAGATCCGCTCAGTGCCAGCGGTTCGATCCCCTCGGGGGTTTGTTTCACGCGGTAGTAGTCGACTCGACCGATGGCAGACACCAGCTGGCAGGCGAGCGACTCCTTCGATCGTCGATGAGGCCAGTCCGCAGAACATCCGCCCATCTGGCGGATCGCTCGTCCCGCGAAGAAGTCGTATGCGCACAGGCACGACACTGGATTTCCAGGCAACAGCACCACCAGCGCCGCCCCGATACGCCCCAGCCCCGTTGGGCTGCTCGGCCGCATGGCGATCCCGTGAAATGGCAGCTCGCCCAGTTCGGCAACGAGTTGTGGAGCATGGTCTTCCGCCCCGACGCTGGAGCCACCGGAGAGCAGAATCACCTCGGCTCCCGGGGTGGATAGCGCGGCTCGAATCTCCGCTGGGTCATCCGGAAGGTGCTGGACGCTCTCGATGATGCCGCCGTCTCGCGGGATCAATCCGCGCAGCATGTGGGAGTTGGCGTCAAAGATCTGGTAAGGCCCGCGCGGCGCTCCCGGCTGGACGAGTTCATTGCCGGTGAGCAGAACGCGGACGCGCGGCTGGCTGTAGACTGACAGCTGTGCCATTCCCAGTGAGGCAGCGACGGCGACATCTTGCGGGCGCAGACGGCGTCCCTGTGGCAGGACGGTCTGGCCGACGGAGAGATCCTCGCCGATGCGCCCGACGTTTTTACTGCGGGGGATCACTTCCGTGACTTCGATTCCGGTGGCTGTCTCGCGCGTGTTCTCCACCGGCACGACCGCATCCGCCCCTGCGGGCAGTGGAGCCCCGGTCATGATGCGGACACAAGTGCCGGGGACGACGGTCTCGGTGCATGGCCGACCGGGATAACTCTGGCCGATCACGCGGAACTCGGTCGGGGAGTCATCCCCTGCGCTGATCGTCTCATCGGCCAAGAGGGCGTACCCGTCCATCGCGGAGCGTACAAACGACGGGACGTTGATCCCGGCGACGAGCGCCTCAGTCAGAATGCGGCCCGTGGCCTTAGTGATCGAGACCATCTCGGCAGGCAACAGGCCCACGACCCGATCGAGCCAAGCCCAGGCCCCGGCAACGGTCTGCCGCGAAGCAAAGCCCCGCATACGAACGTCACGATGAGAGGAATTCGGCATGAGTGGATGGGGGATCGTTGATGGTTGATCGACTCAGAACGCCCAAGGGTTGCAACCCTTGGGCTTTGGCATGCCACATCATACTCTGACTGATGACTGAAAACTGATAACCAAAAACTTCCCTCACGCCACCGGCCCGTCCGGGAACAACTGCGACACACTGGTGCGATCGTGGATCGACTGGATCGCTTCCGCGAACAGCCTGGCCACAGACACCACCGTCACGTTCTGCGGCAGAGCGACTTCCTGGCCTTCAATGGTGTCAGTCATGAACAGCCGCTTGATCGGGCTGGCGGCGATCTTCTCCACAGCATCGCGAGTCAGGACTCCGTGCGAGACTGCTGCGTAGATCTCCTTGGCTCCGTGGGACCGGCAGACTTCGGCCATCGAGATCAAGGTGCCCCCCGAGATCGTGAAGTCGTCGACGATCAACACGTTCTTATCTTTCACATCACCGATGAGTTCCAGCACCCGAGCAGACTCGGTATGGTCGCGACGTGTCTTATTGCCAATCACCACCGGCACGCCGAGATAGTTCGCAAACGCCGACGCACTCTTGGCGAATCCGACATCGGGGCTGCACACGACCAGGTCGGTCAGGCCCAGCGCCTTGATGTGATCGGCCACGACATATCGCGCGTACAAATGATCGACCGGAATATGGAAGAACCCCTGAATCTGCGGGCTGTGCAGGTCCATCATCAAGCAGCGATCCGCCCCCGCCGCCTCGATCGCATCGGCACACACACGGGCGCGGATCGACACGCGCGGCTCATCCTTCTTGTCGGCCTTCGCATAGCTGAAGAACGGGATGACAGCTGTGACCTGCGCAGCACTGGCTCGCTTGAGGGCATCGATCCAGAACAACAGTTCCATGAAGTTGTCGTTGACCGGGTGGTGGATCCCTTGAATCACGAAGCAGTCGCGTCCCCGCACGTTCTCCAGCACACGAACGAAGACGTTCCCCTCACTGAAGTAGTGGGCCTCGCTCGGGGTCAGACGCACTCCCATCGCAGCTGCGATTTTGCTCGCCAAGACCGGACTGGCCGACCCAGCGATGAGCGAGAGCGCTCCCTGCGGAGGCTGAAACGGTTGAGGACGAGGGCCATCTGATGACTTGGGTGGCATGTCGACACGAAGAGGTTTGGAGAACCGGAGGCGGGACTTCTCATCATATCCGGTGAGGCGAATTCCACCATCACCAGCCCACAACAGCCGTGCAAGCCGTGCGTGCGTCTCAAGCGGCGGTGGGCCGTGAGGTTGCCTAGTCTTCGCCCCTGGGGGTGATCGTCTCGTCGCCCAAGGTCTATCGCGCAGCGGATGACCCTGGGTTCAGGGAGGCATTCCTCCTCCTCGCCCGCACGGAGTTGCGTCTGGCAAGCAACGTCATCCCGTTGGGATTGGAACCCGATTTGCCGGTGGGCACACTCAGGGTTTCCCGCCGCGCTGGCAACCTTGAGATAAGGGGCGAGACCCTTTCTGGATCAATTCACCGAGGTTTGGAATGCACACACCTCGAAACGCAACGGGGGCTGCTGGCTCGTCTACATTGCAGCGACACCATATGCCAGGGCCGTCTCTGCCTCAACGGGAGTCAGCGAGGCACTGCGGCGTTTGAACATCGTAACTTCGTTTCCCTTGTCACTGTAATCAATGGAATCCATGAACGACCGCATCAGCAGGATGCCGCGTCCGCTGGCGAGGGCGATGGCGTCGTCCTCGGTGGGGTTGCGAACTTTTTCGACATCGAAGCCCGGCCCTTCGTCGCGAATCTTAAACCGCGCCCCGTCATGGGTGTATTCTGCGACGAGGGTGACGTGGCGGCTGCGGAAAGGTTCGAGAGTCTTGCGTTCGCTGATCGCGTTTTCGAAGACATCGCCTTCGATCTCACGGAGACGCGAGCTGACTTCGAGATTCCCATGAATGATGGAGTTAAGGAGCGCCTCTTCCAGGGCCACTTGAATCCGCATGCGGTCCCGATCGTCGATCAGACTGAACCGGTCACAGTGTTCCACCAGCAGATTCACCAGATGCGGGATGCGGGATTTTTCGTTCTCCAAAGTGAACGTCAATGTCTCCTGGGTCAGGGAACCTTCTGCGGCCTGACGCAAGGCCCGACTCGCCGCCCGCTCAATCGCACACTCGATGGGAAAGAGCCATTCGCTGGGATCACTGTCTTTAGCGAGAACTGCTTCTGCTCCATCTCGAGCGGCTTGGGCGGCGGATTCGACGGTCAGACTCGAACTCACGAGGAAGACCGAGGTCGTCATGTGACGGTTGCGGACTGCCGAGATCAGATCACGCCACTCGCCATCACCCAGATCGACTTCGCTAAGAATCAGATCGACGGGATGCAGCTGCAGGCGTTCGCGGGCCTCTTCATAAGAGGCCGCGCCCTCCACAGTCCAGGATTCCTGCGACGCGAGCGCCTCGCGAACTGTGTCGCGATCAGCTGCCGAAGGATCGACATGGAGGATGACGGGCATGAGTAGACTCCAGTGACAGACTAATCCAGATCGCAGCCATGTGGAACACCACTGGGTGAAATCAGAATCAGGATGAAACCGCATTCTCGTGGTAGAAGACGTGTTGCTGAACCTCACCGGATGTGGCAAGGAATCAACAAGGCTATGTTGCGACCGAATGGCCAAGACGACGAAGGGGAGTTAAAGGGACAGTATGCCGCGAATCCAGGCCGTTGCCAACACAATGTGACAAGAAGGCGCAAAAGATCAGTGAAGACGGGGTTGACGGATGTAGGGATTTTGCGGACCGCATCAGGTCGCTGCTCTGTGGCAGAGCGGCGGGGACCACTGTGATGCGGCAATTTCCGCCTGATCAAGCAGCGACCACTCCACCGTGACGTGAAGCATCACTCACCCCTGAATCGAGAACGAACAGCGATCCCCAGCTGAGGACATCGACCAAAACCACTTTCTGGCTTTCCTCGTGGAGTTGAACAGGAGATCACGAACGAAACGAAAGTGTCAGTTGGAAGGTTCTGGGTTTCCTTCGTGACCTGCTGTACAAAAAAAAGGCAGGACATCGTTGCGGACCATGACCTCAGAGACATTGAATCACTTCGTCGAATCACATTTACCTCGGACGCGTCTCCGAAAACACCAGCTTGGGGTTGAGCTCCTTGCAGTATCGCAGCATCCCTGCCGACTCAAACAGCAGCACCACATTCTCGTCCTGGTCCCGAAGCTCTCGACAGGCCGACGGAGTCCGCACAGCCGCCAGTTCGGCCGGGTCGCCAGTCACCCAGCGGGCGAACTGATAGGGGAGTCGGTTGAACGTTGTGCGAGACTTGTACTCGGCTTCCAGTCGGTACTGCACGACTTCGAACTGTAGCTGTCCGACGGCGGCCAGCACGGGCTCGCCAGACATCGTTCCAGGATCATGCAGGAGCTGGATGGCTCCCTCTTCGGCGAGTTGCAGGATCCCCTTGTCGAACTGCTTGCGACGGAGTGTTTCGGTACAGCGCAGCACCCCAAAGCAGTCGGGCGAGAAGTTCCATTGCCCCTCGATCTGAAGCGGTGGACCTTCCGTCAGCGTGTCCCCCAGTCGGAACTGTCCGGGGATGACCAGGCCGATGACATCCCCAGCATAGGCACAGTCCATCGTCTCCCGTTCACGAGCAAACAGTCGTTGAGACTGCTTGATCCGGATCAGCTGTTCTGTGCGGGAGTGGGTGATCTCCATGTCGCGCATGAAGCGGCCGGAGCAGACGCGGACGTACGCCACGCGGTCATGGTGCCGAGGGTCGAGGTTGGCTTGGATCTTAAAGATGACGCCCGCGAACTGAGGGCGGTACGGGGAGATCTCGCCCTGGTTCGACATGCGTGGTCCCGGAGGCGGAGCGAGTTCCAGGAATGACTTGAGGAACGCCTCGACACCGAAGTTATTGAGCGCACTGCCAAAGAAGACCGGAGTCACCTGGCCCGCCAGAAAGTCCTCCCGCTCGAACGGCTCGGCAGCGTGATCGAGCAGTTCGACCTCGTCGTGGAGAGCCTGGACCTCTTCTTCGTTCAGGAGTTCTCCCGCCGTTGCGAGCGATCGCGTTTCTGTGGGGACACGATTCGAACCACCCACGACATGTTTGAACAGCTTGATCTCGCGGCTCACGCGGTCGAAGATTCCGCGAAACGCTTTGCCGGTGCCGATCGGCCAGTTGAGCGGAATGGCATGGATGCCGAGCACCTTTTCGATCTCACTCAAGGTATTCAGCGGATCACATCCCGGACGGTCGACCTTGTTCACGAACGCCAAAATCGGGATCTTGCGGTCCGAACAAATTTTGAACAGCTTCCGCGTCTGAGCTTCGATCCCCTTCACCGCATCGATCACCATGATCGCGCAATCCGCAGCTGTCAGCGTGCGGTAGGTGTCTTCGCTGAAGTCTTCGTGACCCGGCGTATCGAGCAGGTTGAGCTGGAATCCTTCGTATTCGAAAGACAGCACAGTCGAGGTGATCGAGATGCCGCGTTCCCGCTCGATCGCCATCCAGTCGGAGGTGACCGCCCGCTGCGTTTTGCGACCGCGCACCGCCCCGGCCTCGGCCACGCAGCCGGAGTAGAGCAACAGCTTTTCCGTCAGCGTCGTCTTCCCAGCGTCGGGGTGCGAGATGATGGCAAACGTCCGCCGTCGCTGGACCTGCTCGAACACTTCGCGTTCCAAAGCCGTCGAGGTGGGGGCCTCTGCGGGCGAAGTGTAGGTCGGGGTCGTAAGTGACTCCTCGAGCGAGGAGGTGATGTCATTCATGAGTGAAGTCCGGCGGGTCAGTGAGTGATCCGCGATTGTATCACAGTCTGAGATCACCGGGCGATCACGCTTCCGGCGTCACCCAGATGGCCAGATGGTTCATTTCCAGTCGAGCCGGAAGCGACAGAGGCCGGAGCCAGCGATGCACAGCTTTCCACGTCAAACGTTGCACATGGCACTCTTTCGGCCCAGAGAGCCATGCGTTTGTCTGGCCAAGGGCGTGGCCCCTGGGATATGTTGCCCATCTCGCTTCTCGAAGGCCCAAGAGTTGACCATTCTTCTACGAACACCCCCATGCCGCAATCCTTATCCCAAGTATGGCTACATCTCGTCTTCAGCACGAAGGACCGACGCGCCTTTCTGCAAAGTGATGAGTTTCGTGACGAGATGTTCCGCATGCTGGGCCACCATGTGAAGGAGGCCGGTTGCATCGCCTTGCGAGTCGGCGGCTGGGTCGATCATGTGCATGTGGTCTGCGGTCTGTCGCGAACAGTGACGAACGCCGAACTCGTCGAGCATGTGAAGACCGAGACCTCGAAGTGGGCCAAGAAGGCTCCGCTGGGAGTCCCCGCGTTCGCGTGGCAAGCCGGTTACGGGGTGTTTTCAGTGAGTCCGTCGAACCTCAATGCCGTGGTCAAATACGCCGACCAGCAGGCCGAACATCACCAGCATATTTCGTATCAAGACGAGTTCCGATCCTTGTGCCGGAGACACGGCTTGGAGATTGATGAGCGGTACGTGTGGGATTGAGAATCAGGCTGGGTCGCAGCAGTCTCCCACCGATCGAGTGCCAGTCAACGAATCGATCGGTGGCAGCCAGCGGGTCGCCCGCCGCCAATTCGAATGTGCGAGGGATCAGCGAAGGCGCGCTCCTCTCTTCCGGCCCAACGGGCCATTCGTTCATCCAGCCAGGGCCGCAGGCCCTGGTCTACGGGGTCACACGCCGCAAGCCCCAACGGGGCGACCGTTCCATTCGTGGTACGATCGACGAACGGAATGGCCGGGCCTTCAGCCCTCGATTCCGGGGCGGGCCGCGTCACCAGGGGCGTTGCCCCTGGCTGGGTGAACGAATGGCCCGTTGGGCCGAAAGAGGGCCAACTCCAACAGCGGGCCATCGCGTTGGCCAACCACGAACCCCGGCCAATATCTCCCAACAATTCCCCTCTTCCGGCCCAAAGGGCCACCCATTCATCCAGCCAGGGCCGAAGGCCCTGGTCTACGGACACTGTCATATCCAAGCCCCAACGGGGCGACCGTTCCATTCGCGGTACGACCAACGAACGGAATGGCCGGGCCTTCAGCCCTCGAGTTCGGGGCGGGCCGCGTCACCAGGGGCGTTGCCCCTGGCTGGGTGAACGAATGGCCCGTTGGGCCGAAAGAGGGCCAACTCCATCGCAGCGAGGTAGCACCGGTTGGCCCGCTTTGGGGCCTACCGGTGTGCCAACGGCATCAGAGGTTAACCCAGAGAGAACGTATGATAAGAAAACCTCCCGTGGCAAAGCCACCCGGTAGATTCCAAAGCGAATCAACCGGGGCCACCCTGCGTCTGAGCCACCCCGTTAGGAGAGAATCGTGGGAACCGATACGCAGATTGAACTGTCGGGGATTGCCCCCAGCAAGTTCCGCAGAGTCAGATCCGGCTATTCTGATGGCAGGAAGAGTGTACTGCCTAAGCCCAAGAGGCTGAATGAAGTCTACTGCCAGACGAGCTGCAACCCCTTCAGGACTATATAATCCAAAACAAGCCATTGGCGAGGACCGGAGTTATGGTCTGGCTTGAATTCTCCTGAAATGTATTTGGCCGGGCGCTGTGCCATGATGATGTCATTGTCTTGATCGCGAGAGAGATAAGCTGTGGCGTAGGCGTCAACATCGCCCGGGTCGAAAGAGCGGCCCGAAGTAATCCGGAAAGCCGGACCCCACCCTTTGTCGGCATGTACCCTGTAATTGCTTCTCCAGCTATTCACATCTTCGTCATCACTACCCCATTTAATACACGCCAGGCTAACGAGTGACAAAGCATTGAAGACCGCATAGGAATCTTGAGTCGCAAGCTCCTCCCACGGAAGTTGTGCGAGCTGATTGTTGAGTGCGAGTGCTACTGAAAACGCAATTTTACAAAGATCACGGCGAAAGCCACGCAAGAAGTTGATGTCGTACATACGACATACGACATCGATCGCATATCTTTGGTTATCTCGAATCTGTCCTTGGTGGGTATCAGAAACGGCCGCGTGTCTCTGGTCGAGGTCGATAAGCCTGTTCACTATGTCCTTGGCGATGCTCTTCGCGTCATCCGAACCATAAGACTGAACGCTTCCCAAGAGGTAGAGAAACGGGGCCAATTGGTCACCCGAAAACTTTTGAGAGGGATTCTTGGGCAATGTCCACGCATCATTACCAGCACAGTTGTCTCGGAAGAACCCGAGAAAACGGGCGACAAGAGTATCATCAAGGGAATGATCGTTCTTGATCTTGTCATAAGTAAGCTGGTCCTTGGCCTTAATCGACAACAAGGACGAGTAAAACCATGATGAGCGCCATACGCCATCACCAAATGGATCCTCCCACCCCTGCCCTTCAGGCTTCTTGACAACAGCAGATTCCGCATCAATGTATTGGGAGTACTTCTGTCCTGCCTCAGTTGAAAATGGAATTAGTCTCGGTTTGGGTTAATATCACCTGAACAGGAGATCATCCATGAGTCGCACTCGTCGTCGTTTCACGTCGGAGCAGAAGGCGCAGATCGTGCGTCGGCATGTGGCTAGCAAGGAGCCCGTCTCGGCCCTCGCCGAAGAGTTTGGGTTGCAGCCCAGCCAGATTCACACTTGGGTCAACACCGTCCTGGCCCAGGCCGACAAGGCCTTCGACCGGGCCGCTGAAAATGGTCGCTCCGAGAAGGTCAAGGACCAGCGGATCGAGCAGCTCGAAGCCAAGCTCATCACCAAGAATGAGGTCATCGCGGAGCTGCTCGAGGAGAACGTCAAAGCAAAAAAAGCGTCTGGGGAACTCTAAGCGGAGTGTGGGTTCCCCATGACACACGCGATCAGATCGTGGACTATGTCCGCTACTGGACCGATCGCGCCCAGACGCCCGCCAAGACGTTGCTGGCTTGGCTCGAACTCGGGCCGAGCAAGTTCCACTCGTGGAAAGATCGCTACGGCAAGGTCAACGAGCACAACGGCAACATCCCGCGTGATCACTGGCTCGAAGACTGGGAGAAGACCGCCATCGTCGACTTCCACGACAAGCATCCACTCGAAGGTTATCGCCGATTGACCTTCATGATGCTCGATGATGACATCGTGGCGGTCAGTCCCGCCAGCGTGTATCGCGTGCTCAAAGCCGCCGGACGACTCGACCGAAAGTGGGCCACTGCTTCCAAGAAAGGCACCGGCTTCGTACAACCCCTCAGACCGCATGAACACTGGCACATCGACATCTCCTACATCAACGTCGACGGCACATTCTACTACCTCATCAGCGTCCTCGATGGTTGCAGCCGGGCCATCGTCCATTGGGAGCTGCGCGAGTCGATGACCGAGCGCGACATCGAACTCATCCTGCAAAAGGCCCTCGAGATACACCCCGGCGAGAAGCCCCGCATCATCTCCGACAACGGACCGCAGTTCATCGCCCGGGACTTCAAAGAGTTCATCCGCCTCACCGGCATCACCCACGTCCGCACCAGCCCCTACTACCCCCAGTCCAACGGCAAACTCGAACGCTGGCACGGATCACTCAAACGCGAATGCATTCGCCTCACCTGCCCCACTTCACTCGACGAGGCCCGACAACGTGTCGCCACCTTCGTCGAGCACTACAACACCGTCCGCCTGCACTCGGCCATCGGCTACATCACCCCGCATGACATGCTCAACGGACTGGCCAAAACTATCCACGACGACCGCGACCGCAAACTCGAACAGGCTCGCGACCGCCGACAACTCGCCCGCCACCAGACCCCCGGAGCGAGCCCGGCGAACGCATCCCTCACCACGGAGGTTGCCTGATGACCCACCTCTCGGCACAATCGATATCGTCTCAAACCGAAGATTGGGCTCTGCTGAAGAACCTTCGCGGCTACATGCCGAAATCTTCCGACACATTCTTGCACCCACAACTCGCTAACACCAACCGTACCAAATTCCATTTGCCGCTGAACCAAGACAGATGCACCCGGTCATTGCTGAACTGGTCGAACCACTGGAAACTTAGAAGTGAGGAACGGTTTTCCGTTCATCAGCACCCCAATTGTGGCTGACTCGCGGTCGATAGTATCTGCTTTTTCGCTTGGTGAAAAGAAATCAACTGACCAATACCAGCAGTCAGTTACTTTATGCCTCTGTAACGTGATAGAGTAGCATGTCCATTCATCGGCATTCTTCATGATCTCTCTGAGCGATGCTTTGGCAACTAAATGCCTCCCCACGAATGCGAAAGTGGTCTGCGTGAAAAGGGAGGCCGAGTCTTACGATACGGGTTCGTTCTGACGGAACCTGGATTGCAGAGGACTCGGCCATGGATGGCAGTGTGCGGATTTCGAGGAAGGATCGCAAGCGGTACTTGGCGGTGCTCAAGAGTGACCAGCGGGTGACGCGGGCGATGGCGCTGTTGTTGCTCGAGCAAGGGATCACTTATGCGGTGATTGTGTCGGCACTCTCGACCAGTTCGTCGACGATCGCGCGGGCGAAGGCCTGGCACATCGAGGGCGGTGCGGACCACGTCTTGGCCGAGCGTCGCGGGCAGCGCGCGGACTATGGCGGGTGTGCCGGAGCGTTCCTCAAGTGGGTCATTCAGAAGTGTACGCCGGAGATGTTCGGGTACCTGCGAACGGGGTGGACGTGCGACCTCTTGTCGAAGCTGATGAAGTCGATGACCGGAGTGAGTTGGAGTCGCGAGACGATGCGTCGCTGGCTGCACCGGGCGGGGCTGGTGTAGCGTCGTCCGCGTCCAGTGGTCGGGCCGAATGACCCGCAGAAGCGTGGGATTCTCCAGCGAATCAAGCGACTTCTGAAGCATCTCCCCGCTTCCGAAACAGCTGTGTTTCAAGATGAGGTCGACCTGAATCTGAACCCCGAGATCGGCTCGATGTGGCAAGAGAAGGGACAACAGGCCGAGATCGTCACGCCGGGCAGCAACATCAAACGCTACCTCGCGGGCAGCCTCGAATGGCGCACGAAACGCGTGTTCAGCACCCTCGGAAAGGGCCGCAATGGAAAGCTGTTTATCGCGCATCTGGCCGACCTGAACCGGCGACTGAAACACTTCCAAGTCGTCCATGTGATCTGCGACAACGCCAGCTTCCACACCAGCAAAGCAGTCCGCGCGTGGCTGGCCGAACACCCGCGCATCCGACTGGTGTTCCTGCCGAAGTATTCGCCGGAACTGAACCCGATCGAACGCGTCTGGTGGCACCTCCGCGATGAGATCACCCGCAACCACCAACACCCCACCATCGACCGCCTGATCGCCGCCACCCTCCGCTGGTTGAAACACCGAAAGCACCAGATCGAAGGCCGAGCCTACCGCAACCTGCTCAACGCCTGATCCCACACTTTCGATTGGGCGGGGAGGCATTTAGAGCGGCTTGATCGTCGGAACACTTCAAAGTTCCAGATCCTGGATTCGATGTACCGGCCCCATTGATTTCAGTATTCGTTATGCTTGATTCGTAGAAAACTCCCTCAACACGAAATACGAACCCAGTTACATTGTCGCCTTCAATCGAAGGCGGTTCTTGATTCTGTCCAAGCAGAGTCAGAAGAGCGAGTAGGCAACACAGTTTGGGCATTTGTCGACTCCAGATCTCAAAGGGTTAGTCATGAATGTGCATTTGTGAAATTACATGCACGGGTCAACAGAATGAGCGAACACTCTCAGTAATCTCCACACTGATCCTCATCTGCAATGGAGAATAGGCGAGTCATATAACTTCGTCAGGGTTCCCAAACTGTCCTACATGCCTGCATTGGCACCTGGGCTTAACAAGTCCCAATCCAAGCCCCAGGGTAATTGGATCTACGACACAGCGGGCAAATTCCGGACAAGATCCAAGACATTGAGCACAATACCCCCCGCCGGCTCGACGACGGGGAAGTATCGACCAACTCCATCCTGGTGGGCAGTCAGCTGAGGAATCTGCTCGCAAGAAGCGTTCACACTTACATGTGGGTGCCCACGGCGAACCCGGGCTAGATGACCGTTTCACAAGTCTCTCCGCAAGGGCATGGTGGTGGGGTGTTGGATGGCTTTTTGCGGTAGGGGCGGGGTGGGTTGAGGTGGCGTTCTATGGGTTGGGGGCGGGGGTGGACGAAGGCTTGGCCGTGTTGGGCTTGGCGGCGGGTTTGGCTGAACGAAGTGGCGCGTTGCAGCGGTTGGCCGGTGTAGGTCCAGCG
Organism: Planctomycetota bacterium; assembly: GCA_043736295.1. Taxonomy (GTDB): domain Bacteria; phylum Planctomycetota; class Planctomycetia; order Planctomycetales; family Planctomycetaceae; genus TH-plancto1. The sequence goes on from JAYTCW010000594.1 coordinate 12,742, forward strand.
GTAGGGGTGAGCGCGAACATTGTTATATTCGTTAATATAATTCCAGAACGCGGTTTCAAACTCCTGG
>JAYTCW010000595.1:0-10158 GCA_043736295.1 Planctomycetota bacterium
CGGAAGTCTGACGGGGAGATTTTCACGGGCCGCTCGCTGGTATGATTGTTGTCGTGGTTGAACGGAAGAATTCTTACGAATTCTGCTACGTTACGCGACTCCCCCACCCCGGAACCGTTTCCATGACCGCAATCGCCACCGACTCCCCGTTCGTATTACTGCACCCCGAGGATGATGTCGTCGTGGCCCGGCGGCCTGCTCCGGCGGGCACGGTGTGGGTGGGGCCGCTGGGGAACTCAGTCACTTGCCGCGAGCGGATTGACCTCGGCCACAAGCTGGCGATTCGGGCCGTCAGCACCGGAGGTGTGGTCCGCAAGTACGGCCAATTGATCGGCTACGCCACGCGCGACATCGCTGCCGGCGACTGGGTGCATCAGCACAATCTGGGGCTGGGCACGCTCTCGCATGACTATGAGTATTGCACAGCCATCCCAGCCGCTCCGGTCGCTGCGGTGCCACGGACGTTTCAAGGCTACCGCCGCGCCGATGGCCGGGTGGGGACTCGCAACTACATCGCGATCGTCAGTACGGTGAACTGCTCGGCCACCTCGTCGAAGTTCATCGCGCAGAAGTTCGAAGAGCAGATTCTGGAGCAGTACCCGAACGTCGATGGAGTGATCGCGCTCATTCACAAGGGCGGCTGCGCGATGGAGTATGGGGGGACCGATCATCGCCAGTTGGCCCGGACGTTGGCGGGGTTCGCCCAGCACCCCAACATTGCTGCGTACCTCGTGCTGGGACTCGGATGTGAGACTTCGCAGGCCTCGTTCTTGACCGGGGAGTTCAATCTGGTCCAGCTCGACAACCTCGGGCCGCAGGCTCCAAAGCCGATCACGATGAACATCCAGGATCTGGGCGGCGTGGCCAAGACCGTCAAACGCGGGGTCGCAGTTCTCAAGGAACTCCTGCCCGAGGTTAACAAACTCCAGCGAGTCGAGATCCCCGCCAGTGAGTTGATGCTCGGCCTCAACTGCGGCGGCAGCGACGGCAATAGCGGCATCACCGCCAACCCGGCTCTCGGGTACGCGAGCGACCTTCTCATCGCCCAAGGCGGCACAGCTGTCCTCGCCGAGACACCAGAGATCTACGGAGCGGAGCAAGTGTTGATCCGCCGCGCGATCAACCGAGGCGTGGCTGACAAGCTGGTCGAACGCATCCGCTGGTGGGAAGACTACGCCGCGAAGTTCGGTGCGAGCATCGACAACAACCCGTCGGTCGGCAACAAGAAGGGCGGCCTGACCACGATCTACGAAAAGTCGCTCGGAGCCGTCGCCAAGGGCGGGACGACGGCCCTCAACGCGGTCTACGAATACTCCGAGAAGATCACCGAGCGCGGTCTCGTCGTGATGGACACCCCCGGCTACGACCCGGCTTCGGTCACCGGCATCGTCGCGGGTGGCTGCCAGGTCGTCGTCTTCACCACTGGTCGGGGAAGCTGCTTCGGCTGCAAGCCATCCCCGACGATCAAGGTCTCGACGAACACACCGCTGTACGACCGGATGCGGGACGACATGGACATCGACGCGGGTCCGATCCTTGATGGCAAGACCATCGAGTCGGTCGGCACTGAAATCTTCGAGGAGATCCTCGCCGTGGCCAGTGGCAAGCCGACTAAAAGCGAAGCCCAAGGCATCGGCGACGAAGAGTTCTGCCCCTGGACCTCGGGGCCGGTGTTTTGAGAGTGGGGAGTGACGTAGGGTGGAGACCAGCCGCTCTGAGCGCAGGCCCACCAAAAACGTCGTTCGTCGCCTGAGTGGTGGGCACAGGGCCTACGGCACTCGTGCCACTACACCTCACTCGATAGCGGAATTTCCGTCAACAGTGCCACCCAACGTCAGCGAATTACTTAACCAAGTCGTAGAGAGCTTTCAAATCTTGACCGGCTTGTATTACGTCACGCGAGGTTCGATACGTATCCCATGCATTTGCGCCAGCAGTTTTCTCCACATAATGGGACAGGCTGTCGTCCGACTTGACCGATGTCGAAACCTTTACTACTCCAGTTTGGCCTAGTACCACGTGCCCAGACTCCCCGTTGCTGAATGCGCCGGACAACACTCGAAGTTGTCCGGCAGCATCAAACAGCTTATGGTGAGCGTTGCGATCTGCGTAGACGGCGCTTGACAGCCGCAACTTCCCGTAATTGTCATAGTAGTCTGTGCTAACTTGGCCATCATTATATAAGCTCGTGTCTGTCCGAACCTTTCCTTCAGGATCAAGTAGTTGATGTGTTACAATCCCATTGGTGGCTGCACCAGTGGCCGGAGTATTCTTAGGTGTTACGAGGGACATGATCCGAGTCTTCTCAGATTCGTCAAGTAGTCCTAGGTATGTAGCATTCTTACGTGTCGTTGCAAAGGCCGCACGATGCTTTCCATTCGCATCAAGCAGGTGTAATCCTCCAGAGCCGTCGGCAGTCGTAGTGAGAGCCACTCGTGCGTGTCCGTCTTGATCATTACACAATTGATAAGCCGTCCCTTCGGCCACGCCGAGTTGAACTGATGGCTGAGGTGATGGGCCGCTCACCGTGACAGACGGATTGCCATCCTTCAATACAGTGATGGCCACCTCCCCTTTACCAGAGGTTGCGCCTAAGTTCTTGTTGCCAGCGCCGATAACCGCGACTCCTGCTGCGCCACCTGCATCTTTGTCTTTGCTTGACAATGCGAAAGCGGCCATTCGAATGGTCCCGTCCTCGTCGTATATCTTAAAATTTGCGTTTCCTTCTTGGTCGGCTCTCAATCGAATTCGTTCTGTGCCGGTTGAGTCGTAGAAGTACTGAACCGCTCCGTCTTTCGGATCGGCGACCAGACGGCAGCGGATGTTTCCGTTCGAATCCCGTAGAACCAGTTCCGTAGCCTCAATCAACCTCTCCGTAGTCTTCTGGGCCGCCACTCCAGACTTCTGGGTAGCCACTACTGTGACCACCGCGAGTAAACAGATAATTGCGATCATGACTCGGCGCAACTGCCGATTGCATCGTTCAAGTTGGTCGAAACGATGCGCCAGTTGCGAGAGTTCCGTCAACGTAATGTTCATGTCAGATCCGAATGAGAATGAGCGGGGTGGCCCAGACGCTGCTTTGAGCGTCTGGGTTGTGGAACAACAAGAGGTTAAGGAGAGGACGCTTGCCTTTCAATCCCTCTTGTTCCTACGTCACCCAGACATCCAAAGCGATGTCTGGGCCACCCCGCCAATGACGCCATTGATTTATCGTGTTCAGTGGTATGGTAAATGCCGCCATCACTTTTCGCCATCGCCTTAAAGGCTGTCACGGAACAACGGACACATCACCCGCCAAAGGAAACATGCAATGTTTAAGTCTCACTGGGCCGCTTTCGGGCGGTTTTCGCTGGGCGGCGTCATGCTCGTGCTGCTGACTTGCGGCAATCCCTCTTTGGCTCAAGGACAGGACAAAACGCCACAGGAGAAGAGACAATCTGACACACCTGACCCCGGGAAAGATCGAGATGCGGACGGGGATGCCGACGCGGGACGGGACGTGTTCCGCTTCGAGACCTTCGGCAACGAGGGCTTCTGGACCGATGCCATGCGGCTACCGAAGGGGATGGAGGACGAGAAGTTCACCCCACTGCAGGCTCTCGAAGCTGGGCTGCACGTCGATGTCGAGGCCGTCCCCGCCGACCTGAAGGCGCGGATCGCCGCTGAATTGAAGACCGACCTGTCCGCCAAGAACGCACCGCTGCTGAACGACCCGGCCACGACCATGAAGCTCGTCAAAGCCAATGCGGTCATTGGCGTCGTCCCCCAGGGGGACAAGGTCGGCATCTCCTGCGCCATTTGTCACACCATCACCGACAACTCGGTGTTTGAGATGCCCGGAAAAGGATCGGTCGGACGGCGGCTCGATGGTCGTGCCACCCACTCCATTGATATGGGCAAGCTGCTGGCTCTGGCTGCGAACTCGCGTGCCTACTATCCGAATTTGCAGCTAGAACTGGGCGGCAAGACGATCGGCCGCGCCCCCCAGGGTATTCGTAAGGACTCGACGGAAGAGGAGGTCGATGCCTATCTGAAGAATGCGGAGTTCTATCCGCGCGGTACGTTCGACGAGACCCAGGACGGCATCGGCAACCCTGTGCAGAACACCCCGCTGTTTCGCCAAGACTTGGCTGGCCCCTACGGAACGGCAGGGGAGTTTGCCGTCCTCGATCACATCAGCAACGCCTCGTACACGACGAACCTGGACCTGACGAGTCTGGTCACCCCGGACGGGCGGGAGTTCCTCCAGGCCAAGGCCGGCAAACTTGGCGAGGAACTGGCCGACAACTACGAGGCGATCCTGAAGGAGACTGGCGTCGAGGACTACCCGTTCGTCACCGCGACCACCGGTCACAAAGTGGGCGATCTGGCCAGCCCGGTGGGCCGCAAGGTGGACATGCAGAAAGTGCGGGACATGAGCGCCTACATTAAGGCTCTGCCCGCCCCGAAGGGAGAGCCGGTGGATGAGAAGGCCGCTGCCCGGGGCCTTGAACTGTTCCGCGCAAACTGCACCACATGCCATCACGAGGACCAGAGTGAACCGGTGCCGACCACTTTGGTCGAGTTGAAAAAACTGTGGCCGGCTTACGAGCCAGAAACTCTGGGCGAGCGGAAGCCGCCGCTCAGTCCGATCATGAATTCTCCCGGCGGCTTCGACGATAAGATGGTGATCGTCGACGCCAGCGACCGAGGGGAGAATCGCGGCAACGCCTTACCCCTCCTGCTGGACTTGGCCCGTAAGCCGATGTTCCTCCACGACGCCTCGGTGAAGGGTCTGGACTCGCTGTTCGATCCGGCGCGCGGGGCCGACGCCCGGCATCCCTTCTACTTGAAGGACGTGGCCGAGCGGGCGGATCTAGTGGCCTTCCTGAAGTCGCTCGACACCGATGCGGTGGCATTGGGCAAAAAGAACGACACGCCGCCCAAGACCGGCGTCGTCTACGTCGTGAGCAACGACCCCGTCGAGGGAGGCAACGCGGTACTCGCCTACCGCGATGACGGCACGGGCAACCTCACGCCCCTGCCCGGCTCACCGTTCTTGACGGGCGGGACCGGGTACGCGACGAAGTCCAAGCTGCCCCACTTCGGGCCGTTCGACCTGGACCAGAACATCATTGCGAACCGGGAGCGGTCGCGGGTGTTCGTGACCAACGGGGGATCTGACACGATCACCGTGTTCGACATTCAAGACGACGGGAGCCTCCAGCCCGTCACGGGGTCGCCGTTTCCCTCGGGTGGCAAGAACCCGGTGAGCTTGGGTCTCGCCGGAAACCATTTGTACGTCGTCAACAAGAACGACGACCCCAGCCGCGACATGACGAACACGCTCCCCAACTACACGGGGTTTAAGGTGGGCAATGACGGCTCGCTGACGCCGATTCCCAAGTCCACGCTCGAACTTGACACCCCGTGGCGCTCGCCGACGCAGGCGTTGGTCGTCGAAGGGAAATTCCTGTTCGACGGCGACTTCGGCAACTTCCCACTCCCCAGCCGGACGGAGTCGTGGGGGAATGAGATGGCCCAGGACACGCCGAGTTCGATCCGTTCGTTCAAGATCAACGACGACGGCACGCTCGACCAGCACCCGCCCATGCTGGCCCCGGATGGGGAATTCGACGGGGGTATGGACGTGGACGAGGACGGCAAGCCCGATCCGCTGATCTTCGGCCTTCAAGTTCATCCCCAGCAGAAGCTCATTTACATCGGCTTCGTGACGGCGGCCAAACTCGGGGTCTACCGATACGACGACGAAGGGCGGTTGACGTTCGTCCGGGCGGTTCCCAACAAGGGCAAGCTGATCTGCTGGATCAAGATCAACAAGGCGGGGACGCGCGCTTACACGGCAAATAACGCTGACGATACGGTCTCGGTGTACGACCTGTCGGACGCGGAGTCGCCGACGGAAATTCAGACACTGCAACTCAGGGGGCACGGCCACCCCTATCAACTCGATCTGAGCGAGGACGATCATACTCTGTATGTCGTGAAGCACCGCACATTCAACGAGACGCCGGTCGGCGACGGCAGCGTCTTGAACGTACTTCTGGTGGAAGAAGACGGCATGCTTCGGGAAGCTCAGTCCTCGCCGGTGACACTGCCGGTTCGGGACGACCTGCTCGCCCGCCCCCAAGGCGTCCTCGCGATGTCTTTCCGAGAAATGCAGAACCTCGGTGTCCCGGCTGATGGTCTAACGGGCGACGCGCCGGCGATCAAGGTGCCCAGTCCCGCGCCTCAGGAGCTGTCGGTGGTCCCGCCACCAGACGCGGGTGGCCTTCCCCAGGGTGTTGAAGCGAGCCCAAGTGAGTGCGGGTATTGGTATCAGCCCAGTGCGGTTCGCTCGCACAGGCCGAACCAGTCTCGACGCCTGACACCGGCCGCGTGTCGGTTTTCTGAGATTCATTACACCCCGCGCGGTCGGCGCAGGTGAGCTGGGTCGTTGGGCGGCGTCAGAGTTGTCAAGGCTGTGCCCGTCCAGGTGACACTTAACCCGAAGCGAGGTCTCAAAATGAGTGACTGGCTCAAGAGGATCGGCATCCATGTGAGCCGCTACGGGTTGGTACTGGTTCTGCTTTGGATCGGCGGGATGAAGTTTACAACTTACGAGGCCGAGGGGATCAAGCCGTTGGTAGCGAACAGCCCTTTCATGGGCTGGGTCTACAACTGGATGAGCGTAACCGAGTTCTCATCGTTATTGGGAGTGATCGAGATCACCATCGCGCTGCTCATCGCCCTACGGTCGTTATGGCCGACGGGCTCGGCCGTGGGGAGCGGACTGGCGGCGGGGATGTTTCTCACCACCCTGACCTTTTTGGTCACGACGCCGGTCTGGGAGCCGAGCCTCGGTGGGTTCCCGGCACTGTCAGCGATGCCTGGGCAATTCTTGCTCAAGGATATCGTGTTGCTGGGCGTTGCGCTGTGGACGGCCGGGGAGGCATGGGGAGCGGCACCCGCGAAACATCGAGTGTCCCCGACGCTCGCCGAACCAGGAGCTGCAGACCGCGGGGCATGATTCCGAAATGGCTATTTATTGAGACCTGACCCCTTTTCCATTCCATCGGTTCGACTATAGCCCGACGGGGAATCGACTGGTGCAGACCGATCCGGATTCGGGAGGGATCGTCACCAACACGTTCGATACGGCCAACCGCCTGCTGACCAGTACCGATGTCAGCGGCTCAACCACCTACACCTATGACGCCAACGGCAACCAGCTAACGATCGAGGAGCCGGGCGGGGACATCACGACGAACACCTGGGATGGTGAGAACCGCCTGGTCGTGGTCGAGCATCCGAGTGGCGACATCGTCACTTATGCGTACAATGGCGATGGGTTGCGGGTGTCCCTGGATGATGGAGTCGAGGTCGTGCGGTACGTGTACGACGGGAATAATCTTCTGCAAGAGACGGACGACACCGGCGTCGTCACCGCTGAATACACGTACCAGCCGAGCGAGTATGGCCTGACGATCAGCCAGCATCGTGACGGCGACAGCTCGTTCCACCACTTTGACGGGATTCACAACACAGCTGCGCTGACGGACGGAACGGGGACGGTCACGGACGAGTACCAGTTCGACGCCTTTGGGGAAAATCGCGGCAGCACCGGTGCGACGCCGAACCCGCACACGTACAAGGGGGAATACAACTCGTATTACAAAGACCCGCTGGCCGGTCCCGGCGACTCGATCTACTCGCTCCACCACCGCCAGTACGAAGCCACCACGGGCCGGTTCAAGAGCCAGGACCCGATCGCGGATGATCTGAATCTGTACCGGTACGTGAGCAATAATCCGGTGAATGCGGTGGACCCGAGCGGGCTGGAAGAGGATGACTATCCTCCCATTGCACCGACAACTTCGCCAGTAATTGATTTCAAGCAGGCACAGGCGGAGGCGCAGAAGCATCCGGGAAGATTTCAGACTGCTACCGGCGGTTGGGTTACCTATGACGAATACATGGCTTCCCTCAATCCGTACGAAACCCAGCCCGAAGCGCGACTGAGGGTTCTGGCCGGCATATCCAGCGGAAAACTCCATGGCGCAGAGGCAGCTGCTCACAAGATCCAACAACTCCTGAATACGGGTTATGCAAATGCGATGAAACTAGAGAAATCTCAATTCGATGAATTGCATGCCGCGTCTGGAGGCACTTTTGAGAGGGGTGAATTGGGAGGCAGTCACCAATACATCGCCAAGAGTGATCGAGGTTGGCACGCATTCGTGTACCACCGGCGATTCGAAGATGAATTGAGAGTTGGAGGTGACGGGCCAGAAGTCAAGACCTATTACAATGAGATCCCTGGATACTACGATGTGAAGCAATACGGAGCGAAAGATTTCAGCCCCAAGGCTGCTCTCGAAGTCGAAGAGATTCAGCAGGAAGTACAATCCACGCAGTCGACGGCAACCGCGTCTGAGTTTGCGATTCATCTTCTGCCAGGTGCGACGGCGGCAGATTACTTGGCTTATGGCACAGGGGGTGAAACAACAGAAGGCAAAATCTGGGTCGCCATCGCGACAGTCGGTGACGCAGCAATGGTTTTTGGGGCACTCGCTAACGCGACCAGCAAAGCATTCCAGGGGACACGGACGGCCAAGGTTGCGGTCGAGGTCGCAGGTTATTCCTCGAAAATTGGCTTTGTCGCAAACGCAACAGGAGCTGGATTCGACATCTACCTGCTGGCCGCCGACGAGAACAACAAGGGGGCGCACGCGGGCGACTTGCTGCTGAAGCTGGCCATGATGGGTCTGGACATCAAGCAGCGAAAGGAAATGCAGTCGGCGATCAAGGAATTGGCCGATTCGCAAGGGGCCACGAAGGCTGTCGATGCTGCTTCGGAGGCCATTCCGGATTCGAATCCGGTTGACGCCCTAGGGCCGGGTGGGCATAATCCACCCAGTGGAGCAGCGGTTGCTCCCAAGACCTTTCCGTTTGAAGAGAAGGGCATTTCTTACAGTTCGACCGTTGAAAAGGGGATAGACGGAGAGGCGGTAATTGAGCATTTTATAACGCAGAATGGTAAGAAGCAGTCAATCGGAGTTTCGACCATATCCAAGCAGGGAGTGTTGTCAAATGCACTCGATGTCCCCGAAGAGTTGCAAAGACTCGGCATTTCGGAGCGTGCGTACGCCGAATCCGCTGGCCAGGGTTTCAATTCCCTTGAAACTAGCTATAATGCTGGGCTGAAATCTGTCAACTTCAGAGAGTTCTTCAAGGTCTATGATCCTGCCAAGAACAATGCAGTTGAGGCATTGCTTCAGACGCCCGCTGGCAAAGTAGCATCTAGGAACTATGGCTTGAAGCCCGATCCGGCCTCGATCCAGATTACCAAGACGAACGTCACAGCCAACTGGATCAAGGAGTAAATCTCAATGTCACAATTCATGCTCCGCCGAGAAGCTAACAAAGATTGTAGCTTCACTCATGTTGTCAACTTCCTAGTGGCCTACAATATAGCGTCATTTGAGGACACACTCCCAATGTTTAAGGCATTTCATTTAAGGGGAGAAGATGTTGAGGTTGACATTCCAGATGCGTTAGACCCAGAGTTTACGAATGCATTAAAGGCCGTAAACTTCCAATACGAAACGAGTTGATGCTTGCGCGGGGTGGCACAGGTTGCCGCTTTGGGCTACCTGTGTGCCTTGGCGCGAGGTGCGAAAACTCGGATCGCACTCCGTCAGCCAATTCCCTCACGACTTGTTCACGGACGGATCGCCGAAATGAGAACAGCAAAACCTGATTTGCCCTCTGTCAACAGCTGACTTTTGAGCAGGTTGTTCAAGTTTCCCCGTGAAATTCCGGCAATGCACGGACCGGTGGCGTGGCCTTGGCGAAGAATGCACATTGAAAGCGGGACGGTTAATCGCATCAGGCAGCTCGGCGCGAGTACGGTGGGCATTAAAGGTGTCAGGAACCTTTAAGTGTCAATTCCGTCGTGGTTTGCCCGGAAACGGTTCCTGACACCTTTGTTCCTGCCCCCGTGGATTCTCAGTCATGGGGGGAGGGTCTTTCGAAGGGGCGCAGCGGGAGCTGGGCCCGAGGTGATGCGGTGGGATGATGTCAGGTGGTGTTGGTCATCGTGCCTTCCTTTTTGAATGAGTGTGGCGGAGTCCCCGTTCGCCTCGCCGTCGCATCGGCCTTCGCACACCGAGG
>JAYTCW010000596.1:0-2408 GCA_043736295.1 Planctomycetota bacterium
ATGCTGCCGCACTCCTTTGCTCGATGACGGCTCAACCATAGCTTTTTCCTTGGGTTACGTCAGCGCTGCTTTTCGGATAGCCTCTCAGTGAAGACTAGCGAAAGCCCGGTGGTTGCGACCACCGGGCTTTTTGCATGAATCGACATCGATTGTTTAGCCGCGACGCGGAGTCTTCGAAGCGGAGCGATCGCCACGCTCGCTCGTTTTGTAACAACTACATCGCTCACCGAAACCGGCAGAGTCCGCCGAAACCGGGCTGGACAGACTTCCCCAGTTGACCAAGAATCCCGCCGCGAATAGCTGACTGGCAGATTCTGCCTGTACTGCGGGTGAGTCATGAGGACTTCCCCGCTCAGCTGCCCCGTCTCGAAGGAATGGACATGCGCTCAATCGCCCAGAGATCACTGCACTTGATGGCGGGGTTGTGCTTGCTCAGCGGCTGCTACCGGCCCATGATGTACCCTCAGCAGCAGGGCTATTACGGTGGGGGCTATCCGGGCGGAGCCACCCAAAGCTACGGTGGTTATCAGGGCATTCAGACCCTGACTCCGGGGCAGTATTACGCACCGGGAACGAGTGGCACGCCGACCTATGCCCCGAACGGATTGCAGCCGACTCCCGAAGGCGGCAACGGCGGGGCTGGTGGCTCCTCGGGCGGAGGGAGTGGCGGCGACGCTCCCGTTTACAACCCAGGGACCGAGGCACCCACCCGACCGGTCCCCACATATGATGGGGACGACCCCGGTGGCCTGCAAGAGCCCGCCGCCGATGGAACCATTCGCGACATTAACTCCGGAGGGCAACCCTCGGTGCAGCTGGATGAAGTCCCCGCTGCAGATTGGCCCGCCGCCGAGCAGCCGATCGAACAGACCGGCCTCAAGTCCGCCGAACCCGAAGAAACCGAAGAGGTTCCTTCGCTGTTCGCACCCGTGCCGTAGTCGAGCTGCGGAGATCTACATCAGTCCTATCGCACTTGCCCTACTCACCCGACGCGTCAGCGAGGGCAGGCGATAGCGACTTTCCCCGCGACTCCCTCGCTGACGCGTCGGGTGAGTAGGGCAAATAAAGTGCCACTGGCCTACATCAAACCCTTGCGCTTCAACTCCGCCACCACATTCCGCACAATGTCGCTGACCTCGCCAGACTGCACGTCGCCGCTGACGACGCCGGTCGACACAGCTGCGGGCTGAATTGGGCAGCCGCCGCCGGGAGTGTCAGTGAATCCATGTCGCGAGAGCAGGCACTGGATGGTATTTCGCAGAGCCGACAGATCGGTCGTTTGCTTATCGCTGAGTGGCTGTCGCCCTTTGCCAAGGCTGAAGCCGCGCAAGCTGGCCCCCGCGCGGAACCCGTCCGGGAACTCCGCGTGGTACAGCATCGCGTCGAAGAGTGTCACGAGGTCGTACTGAATCAGCAGCGCCTCATCTAACTGCCGAGCCATCGTCAGGTCGTACAGCTTCCTCGTCATTTCAGGCACGACACCGCTGGAGGCGTTCGTCCCGCCGTCGCAACCGATCAGCAGCATCGGCATCAGAGCCGCATCCCAACCGGTCATGAAGGCGAACTCGGGACGGTTCGGGCGGACCGCCTGGATCATGCGGATCATGTTCGGCACATCGCCGGTCGAGTCCTTGATGGCGACAATCCGCTCGCACTCTTCGCTCAAACGCTGAATCGTCGGCACATCAATCGGGCTGGCAAACAGCGGGATATTGTACAGCGTCACATCGATCGGGGAGTTGTCGCCGATCTCTTTGAAGTACGCGTACACAGCTCCTGGGCTGAGCTTGAAGTAGAACGGAGCCACGATGGCGACCGCTCGCAACCCCAGTGAATGGGCGTACTCACACGCCTTGATCGTCTCGCGGGTGTTGGCTTCGGCAGCTCCGGCCAATATCGGGACGCGGCCCGCCGTCTGGTCAGCGATAATCGCCAGGATGCGTCGGCGCTCCTCGGTGGTGAAGCGGGTGAACTCGCCGGTCGATCCGTTGGGATAGAGCCCGTGGACCCCCTTGGCGATCAGCCAGTCGATGTACTGCCGCAACACCGGCTCATTGACCTCGCCCCGATCATCAAGCGGGACGAGGTTGGGAGTGTAGATGCCTTGCAGACGTTCTTTGGTGGCCATCAGTCTCGACTCAGTTCGGACGCTGTTGCTGCACGTGGGATAGGCTTCCCGCCTGTCATCTTCTCTGGGTGGCAACGACAGGCGGGAAGCCTATCCCACGAGAGAGATCGGCAAGTTAGCCGGACGGGGACAGGATTGCACCCAAGGGAAACCGAGGCCCCGCCGACAGAGGCGGCACGATCCACATAACCGCTACGACTGGCAAGCCACCGGCTGCGGCTGACGTGCCTCCAACACTCGCAGTCGTTTGGCGATGGTGTCGACGATTTCGCTGGCAGGC
>JAYTCW010000597.1:0-5039 GCA_043736295.1 Planctomycetota bacterium
GCCGATCTGATACACCAAGGTCAAATACGTGTGCCCCTTCTTCCACGCCACCTCATCGATCCCCAACGCCGTGATCCCCTCCAGCGACCGCTGCGCCAAACCCCACTCCACCGCATGCTCCACAGCTCGGCACACGCTGTCCCAACTCGTGTGGAAGATCGTGGCCACTTCACTCCATGAGAGTCGCTTCGCCCACCGCGCCAGAAACCAACGGTACGTCGTCGTCTGCGAATGCTTCCCATCACACCACGGCACCCGCTCGATCAGAACCTTGTCACACCGACGACATTCCACCCGCCGCATCCGATACAACAAAAACACCGCGATCCCCCATAACGGCACATACTCAAACCGCCGAGGTTCCTGCACCCGATCGTACGTCTTGCACTTCGCACCGCACCCCGAACACACCGCCCGCGAACCCTTCCGAGGACGCAACGGAATCACCAGCGACACCTCCTCGCCACCGCCGACCTTCCTCCAATCCCAAGTCCCCGTTCCGTACACAAATGACTTGTACTTCTCCACCCGATTGAGGATCGTGGTCAGTCGCATCCGGGAAACTCCTGCAGGACACCGATGAGGTCTTAGACAACTCCATCATGACCCACAGGACTCCCGGATGACTCTCTCGCTCGCCTACTACCACAGATTCTGCGGAAGAACCAAAAAGTTACGAGAGTCTTGCTCTGTCGGATGATTGCCGATGGAGTGATCGATTGCTTACGAATAGACATGCCAAGCTTTTTGATTTTCGGAACCGATTTTGAGCGGGCAATATCGACTACAACGAAGTAGCGCCGGTTGGTGGCCTTTTCACGCACCGAGTTCAGGTAGTGCCTGATCGATCCGGCATAGTCTGACCTACCTTGCTGTTCAAAGCGGGTGAGCTTGTGGTTCAAGTCTTTACCAGTGCTTGATCGGTCCGTTGGGAATTTTAATCAGAGCGGTCGGCACAGTGGTCTTGCGTTCGCCGTGGCGGACGGCGATCTGGTCGACGATCGATTCGAACTCCTCTCCGATTCGAAACGGCGGAGGCGGTCTTCGAGGTCTTCCGGGACGCCGAGCCGCGCTCCGTACCACACGGCAAATTTGCGAAACAGCAGGCAGCTGTGTGCTGGTCGAACATCAGCTGGAAGTGATCTCGCAGGAACCGGATTTGGTCGGTCTCAGTGGGGATGTAGTCGGCGTCTTCGCTGCGAACCGAGCGAGAGATGCATTGGAAAATCCAGGGGTCGAGCAGCGCCCCGCGTCCGATGGCGACCGCATCGCACCCGGTGATCTGGCACATTTCCAGAACCTGCTGCGCAGTGCGGACATCTCTATTGCCGATGACCGGAATTCGTTCCTCAGCCCCACCCCTTCCGCCGCCTCCGTGGGGGCTGGGCTCCGCTCTGGTTCCCGGTACTCACCTGCAATTCGCCTAGTCGCCACGGCGGGGTGCCCTCATGTGATATCTTCACATGGTCAAACCATGTGACATTTCTATTGGTCGCTGACAACGGGCGACTCACCTCTTTCGCTCGGGTCGAAGATCATTTAGCATGGATACGTTCGGGTTCAGGGTGGAGTGATCAGCTGATCGCACACTCACCATTCATTCGGAGCAGAGGCCAAGCCATGCTGACATTCACCGGAGACGGAAAAACCACCACCTGTGACGGGCGGACCCGGCGGGATTTCATGCAGGTCGGGGCGCTGGGAGCGATTGGTCTAACGCTGCCGCAGTACCTGGCGGCCAAGGAGCAGTCGGGGCAGTCGCCGGATAACGACCGGGCCTGCATCATGATCTTCAACCTCGGGGCCCCGAGTCAGCTCGACACGTTCGACATGAAGCCCAATGCTCCTGCCGAAGTGCGTGGACCGTTTAGCGCCATCAATACTTCGGCACCTGGGATCCAGCTCTCCGAGATCCTGCCGCTGCACGCCAAGATCGCCGACAAAATCGGCTTCGTGCGGTCGGTCAATCATACCGGCGCAGCTGTGCATGATGCCGGGTGGCAGATGATGCAGACGGGGCGGCAGTTCGCGGGCGGAGTGAATACGCCGCATGCGGGAGCTGTGCTGTCGTATCTGAAGGGGCGAAAGACCGACTTGCCTCCGTTTGTGGTGTTGCCGGAGACGATGGGTCGCGGGGGCGGGAACTTGCCCAATGGTCAGGCGGGCGGTTTCCTCGGCAAGGCGATGGACCCGTTCTCGCTGATGGCTGATCCGTCTGTGGCGAACTTCAAGGTGCCCGACCTGCTGCCTCCCGCTGACATTGGCACCGTGCGGCTTGACCGTCGCCGCTCGATGCGCGACATCGTGGACGCTCGGGTGAGCGAGTTCGAGGCGAGCGAGAGTGCCGCTCTGCTCGACGGCAACTTCCAGGCAGCGTTCCGCTTGATGACCTCGGACCAGGCACGCGGGGCATTCGACCTGACCAAGGAGAAGCCCGAGGTCCGTGAGCGTTACGGTATGAACCGGTTTGGGCAGTGCTGTCTGCTGGCGCGCCGACTGATCGAAGCGGGGGTGCGGTTCGTGACGATCAATACGTTCCTGACCGTGTTCGATGAGATCACCTGGGACATCCACGGGTCAAAGCCGTTTACCTCGATCGAGGGGATGCGGGACATCGTGGCTCCGATGTATGACAAGGCGTACTCGGCCCTGATCGAGGACCTCTCCGAGCGCGGCATGCTCGACAAGACGATGGTCTGCAACTTCGCCGAGTTCGGTCGCACCCCCCGCGTGAACCCCGCCGGTGGCCGCGACCACTGGCCGCAATGCTACACCGTCTACTTCGCCGGTGGCGGCGTGAAGGGCGGACAAGCTGTCGGGGCCAGCGACCCCATCGGCGGCGTGCCGGCGGATCGACCAGTCGGTCCCGGTGAAGTCGTGGCGACCGTCTTCCACAGCTTGGGTCTCGATCTGGACACGCTGCTCCCCGGCCCGGCGGGTCGTCCGTTCCCGATCGTGGACTTCGGGAAGCGAGAGATTCACGAGTTGTTCTAAGTTGGGAAGCTGTGAGCGATCAGCGATCAGCCCGATGTTTAACCTCGCATGGTTCGCTCCCGGTCCAATCAGTAAGGCAGATTGAAGGTCTCGACTGTTCGGAACAAGGAGTCTCAGCGTCATGTCGGTCTTCACCGCAGTCATCGAACGTTGTCCAGAGACCGGACTCTATGTCGGTTACGTTCCTGGATTTCCGGGAGCCCACTCACAAGGCGAATCCCTGGAAGAATTGCGTAAGAATCTGAGAGAAGTCGTGACAATGCTACTGGAAGACGGACCTCCCGTCCTGGAGTCTGAGTTTGTCGGGACGCAGACGGTTGAGGTCGCGTGAGCATGCCGAAACTCCCCGTGCTGAAGCCTCGCGAAGTAGTCAGGCTCCTCGTGGGCCAAGGTTTTTTGGAGGTCCGGCAGCGTGGTTCGCACAAACAGTTTCGACACCCCGATGGACGGGCCACCACTGTTCCATTCCACTCGGGTAGAGACATCTCCCCTTCACTGCTGCGAGTGATTGCAAGGGATATCGGAATGACGGCTGAGGTACTGCTCGGCATCACTCCGACTCAGGACATTGAGCGACTCCCCGAGAGCGATGAATCTGAAGAGGCTGATGAATTGGTGGATGGTGATTAAGAGCTGAGCGAGTCGTGAAGTACAACTTGACCTCATCGCCACGCGGTGTAACGCTTGATCAACACACTCTGTTCACTGCTCGAACTCAGAGACCATGACCGCGATGTCTGCTCATTCCATCGACCTCGACCACAATGCGACGACGCCTCCGGACCCAGAGGTGATTGCCGCGATGGAGGTGGCTTGGACCGAGGCGTACGGCAATCCCGGGAGTCGCCACTCAGCGGGGCGGCGGGCACGGCGGGCACTGGAAGAGGCTCGCGAGTTGGTCGCAGCGATCCTGGGAGCCAAGCCGTCTGAGGTCGTGTTCACCAGCGGCGGCACAGAAGCGAACAACGCCGCGATCTTCGGGCTGACACCAGGACGCACCGGGACAATCGCTCTGCCCGACGGGGAGCATCCGTCAGTCGAGATGACGGTCCGGCGGTTGGAGACCACTGGGTGGTCGCGCGAGACGCTGCCGCTCGATGAAAGGGGAGTGCTGCGAACTGAATTCCTCGCCAAGATTGAATGGTCGCAGTTGCGAATGGTGACGCTGCTCCTCGCGCACAATGAAACGGGCGTCATTCAGCCGGTGGGCGAACTGGCGAGTCTGTGCGCCAAGCATCAAGTGCCGCTGCATCTGGATGCGGTGCAAGCGGTCGGCAAGATCGATGTTGATTTTCACGCACTCGGGGCAACCAGCCTGTCGCTCGGGGCACACAAGTTTCACGGTCCACGCGGGATCGGGGCACTGCTGATTCGGGAAGGGACTCGTCTCGGGCCGCTCCTCTCTGGAGGGCATCAAGAGCGGGAACACCGAGCGGGGACGGAGCCGGTCGCCCTCGCGGTGGGGCTGGCCAAGGCCCTCGAACTCTGGCACGCGGAACGTCATCACATTCGCGAGCATCTCACGAGTCTACGCGACCAACTCGCAGCCCAGTTGATAGAGACTTGCTCCCCCGTCGTGATTCACGGAGCCGGTGCCGAGCGGTTGCCGAATACCTTGAACGTGGCGTTTCCCGGTTGCGATGGGGAGGCGTTACTCGTCGCGCTCGATCTGGCGGGTGTGTGCTGCTCGATGGGGAGTGCCTGTGCCAGCGGGTCGAGCGAACCGGCTCCGATATTACTCGCGATGGGCTGCTCGCGCGAGACGGCGCTCTCTTCCTTGCGGTTCAGCCTCGGACGCGGGAATACCACGGAGGAGATCGACGAGGCCGCACGGCAGATTGCGGAGGTGGTCCAGCGGATGCGCCGACGGCGATTGCCCGCTGGGCCGATTTCCTGATGCCTCGATCCCGCGAGACAGATATTGATAGCCCACCACAGCTTCTCAGTCAGGGTCTCCGCATCTTATCACTTGGCAATTTGCAGGAGCAGAGTCTCCAGGTGGTCGTTACTCCAGCCGGCTTGCTTTCGTTTTCCGGTGATGCTTC
>JAYTCW010000598.1:0-3055 GCA_043736295.1 Planctomycetota bacterium
CGCCTTCTTGCGTCAGCGGCTCGGCAGGAGCCACGCCCACCCGAGGGAAGCGAACCCCCATATCAAACCTTGACGGGGTGCTAGACTGTGGTGGAATCGTTCGGTTCGCGAGCGACTCGGCATCCACCGCCGGACGTTCGAGAGAAATCATTCTCGCTGTTGCGATGAGTCCTCCGCAACGTGGCCTTTTGCCAGACGTGAAACTATCATGCTAACTTCAGTAGGCAGAACGTGGGCGGTTGCTCGCGACGGTGGCCAGAGCCGCGATTCCAGGATGACCAGAGTTCCATGAAGATTCACGAATACCAGGCGAAAACCCTCTTCGCCAAGGCCGGTGTGGCTGTTCCACAAGGGATCGTCGCCAAGACGCCCGCTGAGGCAGCTGCGGCGTTCACGACTCTCGGCGGACCGATTGCGGTCGTCAAATCGCAGGTCCATGCGGGTGGTCGCGGTAAGGGAACCTTTAAGGAACACCCGCAACAGCGCGGGGTCGTGCTGGTGAAGTCCGCCGACGAAGCTCAGGCCAATGCGGCCCGGATGCTGGGCAGCACACTGGTCACGATCCAGACCGGCGATGAGGGGAAGCAGGTCAACACCCTCTTCGTCGAGCAGGGGCTCCAAATCGACCGCGAGTTGTACCTCGGCATCGTGGTCGACCGCGAGACGGGGCTGCCGTGCGTGATGATGTCGACGGAGGGGGGAATGAACATCGAGGATGTGGCCCATGACACTCCCGAGAAAATCTTCCGCGAACACTTCGATGTTTCGCTCGGCTTCCAACCGTTCCAGGCTCGCAAGCTCGCCTACGCCCTCGGCCTCAGCGATGCCGCAGTGAAGTCAGCTCAAGTCTTCCTGCCGAAGATCGCCAAGCTGTTCGTCGACCTCGATTGCAGCATGGTCGAGATCAACCCGCTGGTGCTGACCAAGGACGGGCAGTTGCTGGCCCTCGACGGCAAGGTGACGTTCGACGACAACGCAGCCTTCCGTCACAAGGATCTGGCGGAACTACGTGACCTGAGCGAAGAGGAGCCGACGGAAGTGCAGGCTCAGGCGTCGGGCCTCAGCTATGTGAAGCTCGATGGCAATATCGGCTGCCTGGTCAATGGGGCCGGTCTGGCGATGAGCACGATGGACCTGATTCAGTTTCATGGGGGAGTCCCCGCGAACTTTCTCGATGTCGGCGGGGGAGCCAACGTCGAGCAGGTGACCGAGGCGTTCCGCATCATCCTGGCCGACAAGAATGTGAAGGCCGTGCTGGTCAACATCTTTGGCGGCATCATGAAGTGCGACACGATCGTGACCGCGCTGCTGTCGGCCTATGACATTGTGGGATTCACTGTGCCACTGGTCGTGCGTCTGGAAGGCACGAACGTCGAACTCGCCCGCAAGATGCTGGCCGACAGCGGCAAGAAGATTGTCTCGGCCAGCGACCTGACCGATGCGGCGAAAAAGGTCGTCGCGTCGCTGAAGGCGTGAAGTGGGACGGGCCCATTGGCCCGTCCGTCCACCGTAGGATGGGCAATCCTGCCCGTCCCTGACAATGCGAGACCAGCCGGACGGGCAAATGTGCCCGTCCCACATACCATGCTCCTGGACCACTTCCATCCTCCGCTCAAAGGCGTCCGCCACTGGGAGGCGTTCCACTCCTCGTGGGCGTCGAACCTGGCTGCGGAGTTGAACCGGATTCTGCCAACCGACTGGTTCGCGGAGCCGACAGTTCATTACGGGATTCAGGTGGCTCCCGATGTGGCGGCGTGGGATGGAGCGGCTTCCTCTGCGGCATCGCTTCCGTCCTGGAATCCTGACAGTCCCACCTTGACCCTCGATTTTCTGCTGACCACCGACATCGTGCAGGTCGACATCTTCAATCAGACAGCTGGGCCGGTACTCGCCGGGGCGATCGAACTGGCCAGCCCGAGCAATAAGGACCGGCCCGATGCCCGCGAAGCGTTCGTGGGGAAGTGTGCTTCGTTCCTGCACGAAGCGATCGGGCTGGTGGTGGTCGATGTCGTGACCGATCGACATGCCAACTTGCACAATGATCTGATGAATCATCTCGGAGGGAGTGTCGATGCCGCACAAGGGTTGTACGCATGTGCCTATCGACCGACTTCGCGGGATGAGCACACGGTCCTCGACATCTGGCATCGGCGGTTGACTCTCGGGGGCGAACTCCCGACGTTGCCGCTCTATCTGAAGGACGGACCGTGCGTCCCGGTCGACCTTCAGACAACGTACATGCAGACCCGTGAGAACCACCGACTGAAGTAGGACGGGCATTCCTGCCCGTCCCCCTCAACGCGAGACCCCCACAAACGGGACGGCCTGGAAAGGCCGTCCTACTCAACCCGGACGGGCCGATGGGCCCGTCCTACGAGCGAAAACCATGAGCATTCTCGTCGATCGCGAAACCCGCATCATTACCCAAGGGATCACCGGCAAGGTCGGGCTGTTTCACAGCCAGCAATGCCGGGCCTATGCCCTCGAGCATCGCCCCCAAGACAACGTCATGATCGGCGGAGTCACTCCCGGCAAAGGGGGGACCGAAGTCGATGGCTTCCCCGTGTTCAACTCCGTGGCCGAGGCCGCTCGCCAGACCGGGGCCAACACCTCCCTGATCTTCGTGCCGCCAGTCGCAGCTGCCGATGCGATCATGGAGGCTGCGGACGCCGGGATGCGGTTGATCGTGTGTATCACGGAAGGGGTGCCGGTCCTCGACATGGCTCGCGTGATGCGGTTCATGGAGGGGACGCCGAAGTCGCGGCTGATCGGGCCGAACTGCCCGGGGATCATCACTCCGGAAGTGGCCAAGATCGGCATCATGCCGGGCTACATTCACAAGCCGGGGACCGTCGGCCTCATCAGCAAGAGCGGCACGCTGACCTATGAAGCGACCTGGCAACTCGGTCGCGTGGGCTTGGGCCAGTCGACCGCCATCGGCATCGGCGGCGACCCGATCATCGGGACCAAGTACATCGAACTCCTCCAGATGTTCCAGGACGATCCGGGGACCGAGGCGATCCTCCTCATCGGCGAGATCGGCGGCAACGCGGAG
>JAYTCW010000599.1:0-4789 GCA_043736295.1 Planctomycetota bacterium
GGCGAGGCTCCTGCCGAGCCGCTCTCGCGAGTGGACGCGTCCACGAGCTCGCGGCTCAGCAGGAGCTTCGCCCTCCCGGCGGGCCTGACTCAACCCCAACTCCAAGCATTGACGAGGCACTAAGCTCCGATGCGATAAAGCATTCTCCAATTCGGTGAGCGCCCTCGATACCCGGACCTCGGGGGCCAGACGACGGCAAGTTTCCTCTGGCGGCTCGTCTGAATCCATATGCCGAAAGGCATTTTGACATCCGCCCAAATCGTCGGATGAATCTTTCTGATCCACTCAGGAAGCGGTACAGGGCGTCAGCCGACTGGTCGAGCGGTGCCGGTCAGTAACGCCTCGGCCAAGTCGAGATCGTCCTGCGTCGTGATCTTGAGGTTCGATGCCCAGCCAGTCACCACTTCGACCGGCAGTCCTGATCGCTCGATCAACTGAGCTTCGTCGGTCGGTTGGAATGTTCCACGCTCCGCGAACGCCCTCCGCAGCCAGTCTTGCCGCACGATCTGCGGCGTCTGAGCCGCCCACAGCCCGGCTCGTGAGACCGTCTCTGAAATCAACTGCGAGGCATCGACCCGCTTGATGGTGCTGGAGATCGCCGTCGCCGGGATCGCGGCCCCCGTCCGGCGGGCCGCTTGCACCACAGCTTCAATGGTCTCTTCGCGGATCAGTGGCCGGGCGGCATCGTGAACGGCGATCAAATCGACGCTCTCCGGAATCACTCGCAGAGCGGCCTCAACTGTATCGGCCCGCTCAACTCCCCCCGCGACGACCTGCACCGCTCGCAGTTGAGACAGCTGAGCGGCAAACCGCGCCTTGAACCAGTCGAGGTCTTCCGGTGAGACCGCGATCACGATTTGCACAACATCGGACCGGTGCAGGAACGGGATCACCGAGCGATACCAGATCGGCTCGCCGTGAAGCATGATGAACGGCTTCTTGCGCGACGCGGGATGGGAAGCCTCATCCCCGCTGGCTCCCTCAGCGGCAACAGCCCCGCCCGAACCCACAAACCGCGAGCTCTGGCCCGCTGCCGGAAGAATGACTGCGATGGAGGACATGAGGAGTTCCGCAGTGTCTTGAGGATCGGGAGTGGATCAGTGAATCTCCATCCCGGAGGGATGATAGAAATTAGCCGGTGGTTGAGCGAAGCGACACCACCGAACACTGTCCCTCGGTAAATTGTCTGCATCCCGGAGGGATGCCAGAATCACAAAGTGACCAAAAGTGACCACACAAAGAACATCCAGAATGGCGTATTTGGATGCACGCCGATATAATTAGTGCTTCTAAACCACTCTCGAACTGGGCAACGCAAATGGAAGTTCTACGGGCCTACGCAATCACCTTCGGCTGGGCGCTTGTTGGTTCGGTCTCGATGGGAGCCGGAATTATCATCGCACTCAAAATGTTTGATTGGTCTACACGCGATGTCGACGAGTGGTCTCTCATCAAACAAGGCAACATTGCAATGGCGATCATCATCGCCGCTGTGATCCTCTCACTTGGTATCGTGGTGTCGTCCGCAATCCGTCCGTAGGATTCTTGGAATGAGAAGCCTCAACACAATCGTCATCGTTTTGATATCAAGCGTCTGCTGGGGGCACCCCGGTGGCCTTGATTCCAAAGGTGGCCACAACGATCGAAGAAATGGTGGATACCATTACCACAGCGGAGCACCTTCACCTCAACCAGTTTATATCGCTCCCCCAATTCGTCAGACTCCGAGCGTCCCCATGCCTCGCACTTCCTCTCGCACAACTGCGAGAACGAATTCTCGCGAGATAGATGCACGCGAGCAGATTGCTCAAGACTTCAAACCATCGAAAACACCAGTGGCAACCCTTTCGCACAGCGAAAAACCAGTGGTTGACAGAGAGCGACAAGCCCAAGGAAAACTGCGACTGGGTAAGCAATTGATTGACAAAGGGCGTCCTGCCGATGCTGCCCCATGGCTGAAAGAAGTGCTACAGCAATTCCCTGAAACTGCCGCAGCCAAGGAAGCCGGACCACTCTACCAGAAATCCACAGGGCACAAATTCGAGCGAGATTCTTACCAGAAATCGGTAGTCGACCGGGAAAAGGAAGCGGCAGAATTGCTGCGGTTGTCCAAGGAATTCATCGACAAGAAAATGCCTCTTGAGGCGACGCGGTTGTTGACTGAAATCCTACTTCTGTTTCCGGAGACTTCGTCCGCCAAAGAGGCGGGGGTCTTGTTCGAGCGACTCAGCGGACATGAATTTAATGCAGTCAAATCGACTGGATAACGGTCGAGGTCAACCGCACCGCCGGGCAATGATGGCTCGGGCCTTGCCAGCGACGCGGGCGAAGAGCAGCACGCCGGGTTCGTTCCCCGGCAGTGGAAGTTTGCGGCGGATGGCATCCGCGTCGATGCTCATGTGGCGGCACTTAATCTCGACCTGGCCGAAGGGCGAGGTGCGGAAGTAGTCCCGGATCTCCTTCGTGTTGTTCGTCAGATCAGCCAGGACTTCGAAGCCCCGCACGAATGGCGAATCGACGAGCGTGTCCCCGGTCAGGTACTCCTCGGCATCATCGAGCCGCCACAACCCCAGCGACTCGCCGACACGGTCGACCAGCCCCGCACGCACGACTGCCGGATCGGGATCGAACAGGTAATTCAGGACGCTCGGAACGAGCCGAGGTCGGTAGTCCCACGGGTCACCCGCGATTGAAAACCCCTGTGGCAGGATCGTGGCTCGAAATGGGGATGCTTGCCGCAACTGACCGAACCAGATCGTCGCCTCTTTGCATTCGCCGTGAACGCTGACGAGTTCGACTTCGCAATCGGTGAACTTCCCGCCGAAGTTACTCGCGGGCGAGACCTTGATCGCCCCGCCAGCTGCGGTCTTAGTGAGGGCCTGGAGGTAGGGGAGTCCCGGCGAACCAAACTCGAGTCGGACCTGTCGCTGGCCTTGTGTACGCCGATCAGGGTCGAGGTGGACGAACTGGCCCGCGATGTCGACTTTCTCGACATCGCTGACGAGCGTCTCGATGTGCGAGGCGACGCCATACACCTCGGCATTCCGCTGGGTATACCACGTCGCGAGCGGTGACATGTCGACCGCTCGCACGGTGATGGGGACACTCGCTTTTCGCTCCGCGAAAGAGCGCTCTTTCGCGGAGCGAAAGGCGACTGTCTCGTCCTCCCCGACGCCTTGCCTCGCAATCGCAATCGCATCGGAACCCACTCCACAGCACAGGTCAAGCACCGTCTGGCCCGCGCACGCTGCAAACCGCTGAGCCTTATGCCGAGCCACGACTTCTTGGGTCGCCTGCTCCAGCCGGATGCGGTCGAACCACATCGCTTCCGCACGGGTGAAGCGCGGACGGGCTTGCGTACGGAGAGCCGCCAGCGTCAACGCAGCTCGCACCACATCTGGCGGGTACTCCTGACGCAACGCCGCCTGCAACGCTGCTGAGTGGGAATCACCCGGCGGAATACGGTCCCAGATTGCGGGATCAGCTCGCAACTGTTCCAAAACAGCGATGGCTTCGAGGTCAGAGTCCAAGCGTCACCGTCCCCGCGAGCAATGGGCCAGATGCAGCGACATTTCCAACCACTGCACCTCGCGAGCTGCGAGATTCGCGGGGGAGTCTTCGTGAGCCACGCGCTCGCAGAGGTCGACGAATTTCGCCGCATCCCAGGTGGTTTGCGAGAACCCAGTGATCCCCGCCCGTACCAGGATGGGCACCGCTTGGGCTGCTAGTTCGCCGTGAATGGGGTGCTGGGTGACGCGACGGCACCAATACTTGGCATTCACATAATCCGGCTCGCGGCGGTGCATGATGGCGTGCCACAAATCGGCATCGCGGTCCCCCTCCATCGATTGCGATTGGGAGTGACTCTCGTCCAGAAAGTCGTGCATCAGGTACAGACCAGCCCGCAGCAGTGTCGTCTGCCGCGGGGTGACGCCCTTGACCTTGTGAATTGCTTTGGCGAGCCACGCCAGCGGAGAGCGAACTGGAGACGGCGCGGGCCAAGTGGTGCGTGCCGAGGGCCGGGCGGTCGGCAGCGAGCCAGTCCACACCTCGCCGGGAGCTGCTTCGATGAGCCGCCGCCATAATGTTTCCGCTGTGAGCGGCAAGGCGCTAGCCGCCGGTTCTTCTGCCAGTGGAAGGTCAGGGGAACCGGCGGCGAGCGCCGTGCCGCTCACGAAGAGCGAGCCTCGGCACAGCACGACACCCGTCCGAAACGGAGCCTCCAGCAACCGACTGGCGGCCACCGGAAGATTGTGTCCCTGATGCGTGCCGGTCGTGTCCTCGCCCAATGTCGGGTGCAGGATCGAAGCCGATTCCGGCCACGACTGAAACACGGGAGACGACGCGATCTGTTCAACCGTCACTGGCGAATCACAGACCGCAACGATCCCCTCCACCGAGCCGATTAAGGCCAACTGGTCAGAAGAACAGAGCGTGATTGCCAAGTGGGGCATATGGGAGTGCAGGACATGATTCGAGTGTCAACCGGATGACACAGTGGCCAGAGAGGCTGCCAGCGAAATCGCCCGCCTCCTGGCGGCAAGCACCAATCGCGGACGGCCTGGAAAGGCCATCCAACGGAGACTGGAATTCCTGCCAATTGCCTGAGTGTCCTCGAACCTTTCACGACGTACAAGCGACCGATCACCAAAGTCCGCATCACCGGATTGCAAGGGACCGCGCGCGACTCATCTGTACTGCAAACCATTCCAGTCTGCGTGTCCTGAGAGAATTTCTGACAGCCCGGTACACTCGGTGCCACTCATGCCAGCTGCCCCCACGCCGACAC
>JAYTCW010000600.1:0-21976 GCA_043736295.1 Planctomycetota bacterium
TCGGTCAGCGAAGCAGAGTTCATCTCCAATGACATTCGCCAGCGAACCGCCGCACAAGCATTGGGAATGACGGTCCTGCCGTGATGCCTCTTGACGGAGTCCCCCAGAAAGTCACTCCCGCTCATCCGGGGCGAGGGCACACGACCTCGCATTAAGGTTGGCCCCATCCGTCGTCGAGTTTCACCACCCCGAAGCCGAACTCGTTCCAAGTGCGAGGTATTGGGGCGAGGATGGGGAGGGGTTCGTAGCGGACGGGGTGCTGGATGATGAGGCGGGCGGCGTGGAGGGCGATGGGGGATTCGCGCTGGGTGTCGCGGGTGGTGCCGGGGAAGTTCACCGTCGAGCCGTACTGGTCATCGCCCACGATGGGACAGCCGCGGCTGCCGAATTGGATGCGGATCTGGTGCATGCGGCCCGTTCCGAGATCAATCTCGACGAGGGCCCGGCCTTTGGCCCGCTTGAGGATTTTGTAGTGCAGGACCGCTTGTTTGGCGTCCTCGTGATCGGGTCCGCAGACGATGACTTTCGGCTGATCGGGAATTCGATAGAGCCAGTCGGTGAGCGTGCCGGCCTCCTCGGTCGGGGGGCATTCAAGGACGGCGAGGTAGGTCTTGCGGACCTGGCGCTGGGCGAACTGCTCGGCGAGGCGGGCTGCGCACTTGGAGTTGCGGGAGAAGACGACCACTCCGGAGACTGGGCGATCGATGCGGTGCGGGACGCCGAGGTACACCTCGCCGGGCTTGTTGTACTTGTCCTTGAGGTAGTCCTTCACCAGTCCGATGAGGCTCGGCACGCCCACGGGAGCCCCCTGCGAGATTAGTCCCGGCGGCTTGTTGACCGCGATCACTGGCCCGTCTTCGCAGAGGATGTCGAGGTCACGAAACGTCATGGGGGTCACAAGGGAAACAGAGGGGCGAACCGGCGGTTGCAAGATACGGGCCGAACGGTCGGGATTCAATGCGGTGGTCGGACTGGGTACTCAGTCCATGCAAAAGACGTGAGGATGGTCTCCATCGAGAGTTCGCCCGGTCCCCGTGGGGCACGTTTCCTACGTGCCCGTGGACCAGCAAGGAGCGAGAACAAGACTCTTCAACAAGAACGTGAATCCCGGCCAGAAGGGGGAGGGCCGCAAGAAACTCAAGAAACGCAAAAAGGGAGAGGCTCTTCCTTTTTTGCGTTTCTTGAGTTTCTTGCGGCCACCTCTCTTCAACAACTCGGTCTGGTCGCCGATAACCACGTCGTTGAATGGCTGAGCCTCGCTGAGGACGGGCACGTAGGAAACGTGCCCCACGGGCGGCGGTTGCACCACGATCATGTTCGCAACAACCCCGAGATCGAACATTGACGGGGCACGCGTCGAATCGAGACTTGATGTGGCTGTTGCAGGTCAGCCACACTGTGATACCCTCCTGACACACCAACGATCTTCAACATGAGGCTTGCCATGAGCGTTTCTCCAATTCCAGCTGGGTATCATTCGGTCACTCCGTATCTTGTGGTCCGCGGAGCGGCCCGAGCGATTGAGTTCTACAAGGCTGCGTTTGGCGCGGTCGAGGTCATGCGACTGGAGATGCAGCCGGGGGTGCTGGGGCATGCTGAAATCCTGATTGGTGATTCCCATGTCATGCTGGCGGACGAATTTCCCGAGATGGGGGCCCGAAGTCCCGAATCGATGGGGGGCACCCCGGTCAGTTTAATGGTGTATGTGGCCGATGCGGATGCGATTTTTGATCGGGCACTTACTGCGGGGGCAACGTTGACACGTCCGATGGTGGATCAATTCTACGGGGACCGCTCGGGGATGCTGACTGACCCGTTCGGGCATACGTGGTGCATTGCGACTCATATTGAGGATGTGGCCCCCGAAGAAATGAGTCGACGGATGGCCGAGTATGCGAAGTCGAATTCTTGAGTCATTCGGGATTTTCTGTAAGGCCAGCGGGACGCCGGAGGGACTGATGGATTCGAGCGGGTCACTGAGTGTGTGCATCAGGAAAGTAGGTAGCCGCAGCCTCTGCCCCCTCTCCCCACTGGCAACGTGACTTTCTGAGACGACAAGGCTGTGGGGAGAGGGCCGGGGTGAGGGGCTTGGATCGAGCGGTGTGGCCCCCTCACCCCACCCTCTCCCCCGCAATACGCCCCCACGAATGGCCGAGTCGATCGCGGGGGAGAGGGGGCAGAAAATGGCTGCTGCCGACTTTTCAGAAGTACACACCGGCTCTAGGCCACCCGGCCTCCCCCAGCAGGTGTTGCCGGACGGCGTGAACATGAATACACTCCGGATCACCGATTGAGTAGCATGCGATTGACCGCCGTGTGGCGGACATCTGTTGTTGGTTTGAAACACCTGTCTGGGATCGCATGGGCGTCCTCCGTTTTCGCATTGAACCGCCGAGCCTGATCCCGACAGGGACGGTTCCCCATGCGTATATCACTGGCGTAGACGGTCGCGTGCATGTGACGCGACCCGAGGTGCGGGACGGCGTACTGAATTTGTTTCGCCAGAGTTCCGAGAGCTCGACAGCTCATATTGAAGTTCGGCTGCCAGAAAGTGGTCAAGTCGTCCTCTCGACAACAGCCCTCCCCGAACGGGACCGCCCGTATCACTTGGGAGCGGAATTGCTGAGGGGGACGCTCGGGGAAGTCCGGGAGCAGGCGTTCGCCTGGGAGATGGCCCGCATGTCCATTCCCGACCGCTTCCGCACCATTCAGAAGCAGGCGTTCCAGTTCTTGGCAGCTGCCAGTGGAACTCAAGACGATCTGGCCTCCTGTAACCCGATTGTACTCTCTGGTCTACAGCAGACACTGAATTCGGCCGACCTGTTACTGGATAGTTATGTTCTCCAGCGGACTTCCGGCAGTCGGTCGAACGTGGCCGCTGCCCCGTCGCTGCTGGGATGTACGCTGGATGCGACGGCTCTGAATGCCAGAAACGATTTCGTGGGGACGTTCAGTTCCGCACGAGTCCCGATTGAATGGCGATGGATTGAACCCGAGGAGGGGGACTACCAGTGGGAATTGCTGGACCACTTGATTGAACGGTGTATTGACCCCCGGATGGCGATCATCGGCGGGCCATTGCTCGATTTTACGGCGGGGGGCTTGCCGAAGTGGCTCGCTCCGTGGGCGGGCGACATTCTGAACCTGCCCAGCTTCGTGTGCGATTTTGTGGAAACCGCGATCAATCGGTACATCTCACGCATCCGCATTTGGGAGGTCGCCGCCTATGGCAACCTGGGCGGGGCGTTGTCTCTCTCCGAGGAACACCGCTTGGCAGTGATTGCGAGAGCGATGGAGACCGCGCTCCGCACCGACAGCGATGCTCAGTTCTTTGTCCGTGTCGGGCAACCGTGGGGAGAATATCTGGCCCAGGGGCAGCACCGGCTCTCGCCGTTCCAATTGGTCGACGCGCTGTTACGCTCGCATCTGGGGTTGTCAGGAGTGACGCTCGAGATCGCGATGGGGTACGGACCGCCGGGCTCGTTGACCCGGACACGGCTGGCGGTTTCCCGCTTGATTGATGTCTGGAGTATGCTTGGCATCCAGTTGCATGTGGTGCTCGCTTGCCCGTCAGCGACCGGCCCCGATCCGGCGTCTTATGGCAACTGCGCGGTCCAGAATGGAACATGGCGGATGAATTGGAGCGAGGAAGCCCAGTCGGCATGGCTGGAAGAATTCGTGCCGATGATCGCCGCCAAGCCCGCTGTGACGGGAGTGTTTCTCAACTCATTTGGAGATTCGCTGGCCCATCGCTACCCACACTCGGGAGTCCTGCGCCCCGATGGCACTGCGAAGCCCGCGCTGCAGGTCTTCAACCGCCAGCGAAAATCGACTTCTTGAAGGTCGCCCGATGAGTCCGCATCGAGTTGGAGAAAATCTGCTCGCTCAGTGATCTCCCCAGCCACGTTTGACGTTATGCTACGCGAAGGGGCATCGGGAAGATTTGCGCCGTCGCGAGTCGACTCCCGGCCTTAGTCCCCGGTCCCCACTCTGAGTTCCCGCTCCACGAGGTCGATATGTCCACAGCCGCAGCTGCCCTGTCCTCCGAGAAGCAAATTCGCGGAGTCATCTTGGTCTCCTACCCCAAGGTGGTCTTCCTGTACCCCTCGCTGGTGGTCGCCATACTTGCGGGTCTGTACATGCAGCTCTGGGGCAACACCGTGATGGATCAGCCCGGCAAAGCGGCTGCGGCGGTCACAGCTCCGGTCGCCGAGGAAGCCGTAGGCTCGGAACAAACGGCTGTGAAGGCCAAACCTCTCGCGAGGGAGGCGATCATTGTTGGCCCGACGATCGCGGCGGCGGCCTTTCTGCTGACGCTGGGGCTGAACCTCGTGATCATCTCGTTCGACTTTCCCCGGACGACCAGCCTGACTCTCGCCTTCTTCGCCGCAGCTCTCTTCCTGGGCGTGATGCTGCTGAGTACGTACAAGCCCGACCTGTTGCCGTTCTTGTCGAATCTGATCAAGAGGCTGCACCCGCAGGCGAACGCGATGTTTTACTACTGCTACATCGCGGCAATGTTGGCGATTTACGCGGGAGTGAAGATCAACTCGAAGTTCGACTACTGGGAAGTCCGGCAGAATGAGTTGCTGCACCACCATGGTTTCCTGAGCGATCTGGAGCGGTTGCCGACCAGCACACTGAAAATCGACAAAGAGATCAAGGACATCTTCGAATACGTGTTGCTCAAGTCAGGTCGCCTGATCCTGAATCCCGGCGGCCAGCAGCGTCCGATCATCTTGGAGAACGTATTCTTCATCGATCAGAAGGAAGCCCAGATCACCAAATTGTTGAGCTCAATGCAGGTCCAGATTGCCCCGCCATCCGAGCAGGTGTGAACCGGTCGGTGCTTCTTGCTTATCGACGCTTCCACTCGTGGAGAAATCTAATGCTGACAGCCTATCTCGACGCCGCGATGCGTAGTGCGCATTACGAGTTGCTTGCGGATGACAACCAATACTACGGGGAAGTTCCGCTTTGCAATGGTGTCTACGCGACCGCAGCCACACTGGAAGAATGCCGCGAGCAACTTCAAGAAACTCTGGAAGAATGGGTGCTGTTCCGGGTACATCGTCAGCTGACACTACCAGTGGTCGCTGGCATCGAATTGGTCGTGAAGGAAGCATTTGCCTGATGCCAACCTTTGGACCGATCAGTCGTCGAAGCCTCATTCAGTGCCTGCGTCGTGTGGGTTATGAGGGACCGTTTTCGGGGGGAAAACATCAGTTCATGATCCGAGGCGAAATCACGATCCGAGTTCCCAACCCTCATCAAGGTGACATCAGCACCAGCCTGTTGAGCCGTATTCTGCGGCAAGCAGGTGTGAGTAAAGACGTTTGGGAGGCACTTTGACCATCCACCCCCAGGCCAATCAGGTGTCGGTCGCCAGCCATCGTGTTTGACTTCTCTCCATGCCCATGACTCTAACTCACTCCCCCATGTCCTACCGCATGCCTGCCGAATGGGAGCCGCACGAGGCCACTTGGCTCTCGTGGCCGCACCGTCGCGATACCTGGCCCGATGCGTTCGACGATGTGCCAGCAGTGTTTGTGGAGATCGCGAAGCATCTCGCCGAATCGGAACTCGTGCGGATTAACGTCTCGAATCCGGTGATGGCCAAGGGGGTCAAGTACCTGCTGAACGCCGCTCAGGTGAACCTCAACGCGGTGCGGTTTCATTACAACCCCACGAACGATGCGTGGGTCCGCGACCACGGGCCGATTTATGTGGTGCGTGATGTGGACGGCGTGCGCGAGCGGGCCGTGCTCGATTGGGACTACAACGCTTGGGGAGTCAAATACCAGGATTATCAACGCGACAACCTCATCCCCTCGCGGATCGCCGACGAGTTCCAGGAGACCTGTTTCAAGCCCGGCATGATCCTCGAAGGCGGCTCCATCGATGTCAACGGGCTGGGGACGCTGCTGACCACGGAGGCCTGCCTACTCAACAAGAACCGCAACCCGACGTTGACGAAAGAGCAGATCGAGCAGCGCCTGTCACAGTCTCTCAACGTCTCGAAGTTCATTTGGCTGGGCGACGGGATCGAGGGGGACGACACCGATGGGCACGTTGACGACATGACCCGGTTTGTGACCACGAACACGATCGTCACGATCGTGGAGTCGAACCCGAACGACGTGAACTACCGGGCCTTGCGCGAGAACCGTGAGCGGCTAGTCGGCGTCACCGATCAAGCGGGCCGCCCGATCCAGATTATCGAACTGCCGATGCCCGATCCGCTGGTCGTCGAAGGCATCCGCCTCCCGGCCAGCTATGCCAACTTCCTGATCGCCAACACGGTTGTTCTCGTCCCGACGTACCGCTCTCCGAAACCGGACGCTGAAGCGATCGAGATCCTCCAAAGCCTGTTCCCCACCCGCCGCGTCATCGGCATCAATTGCACCGCCCTCGTCTGGGGGCTGGGGTCGATACACTGCGTGACGCAGCAGCAACCCAAGGTTGGGAAGATTTTGTGAGCGGCACGGCGCTAGCCGCCGGTTCTTCTGAGCGCTGTCCAACTCAACTATGTTGAATGGGCAAACGACGGTCGGGGAACCGGCGGCTAGCGCCGTGCCGCTCACGATCCCGCCTTCTCCAAATACTTCCGAAAGCACTTCAGCGTCTCGGCACTGACGTGATGCTCGATCCCTTCTGCATCATCCGCAGCTGTGGCCTCCGAGACGCCAATGGCTAAGAGAAACTGATAGACGACTTCGTGTCGCTTTTGAGATTCGGTGGCCATACGGGCACCGGTCTCGGTCAGCGTCAGGGGGCCATACGGCTGGGTGATGACCAGCCCCTCTTTCGCCAGACGGGCCACCGTTTTGGTGACCGTGACATGGCTGATCCCAAAGCGGGTGGCGAGGTCGACGACACGGCAACGTCCTTGCTCATCAATAAGCCGGGCGATAGCTTCGACGTAATCCTCAGCCGTTTCCGAGGCATGATCCTGGCGGATGCGGGAGTGACTGATCGCTGGGGGTTTGGACTTCATGAAAGATGAGGAGAGTTTCATCTCACCTCCATCACTTCGCACCGGCGAATGGGAGTGTGACATTGGGTGTTCCACTGGTGACAGGATCGTACTGAACCAGGACAGGAATTCACAGGAAACTTAATGTCTTTGCGGTTCGTTGCTGAGACTTCTCAATTGACACACTCCTGGATGCGGAGAGTGACTGATCATTCGAATAACAGTTAGCGAAACCGCAGCGAGACCCCGACTCCGCCGAAGAAATCCGCTGCGGCCTCGTTGAGGCCCGTGCCCAGACGGACATCGAATTGGATATCACTCGTCGGCTGCCAGGTGAGTCCACCATTCAAATAATGCTCAGAGGCCACCCTGGAGGATTGATCGGGCAGGAGGGCAAACCACTCCGTGTAGAAGCCCACATCGTCAGCGAGCGCCAGCCCGATCGTCCACGACTGCGCCCACTCGACATAAGTGTCATTTCCGTCGACCGCCCGATTGACTTGAGTGCTCCCGGCGGTCGAGACGAAATCGGTGACATCCCATCCGTACAGCACGTTGCAACCGGGCAAGGTGTGGTCAGTCGTGAAATTCGATGTCCCCGTGGGAACGGTCATTTGAGGAACTATCGCCAGTTCGGGGAGCCACTCGGACTGCGAAGTAAGCCCCAACTTGACCCCCAGATACAAATCTTCCACGCCGGATTGGCGGCCTCCCGCTCCGCCGACGACCTCAGTTACTGGGGCCAGGGCGGCTCGCAGCTCCAGCCAATCGGCGTAGACACCGACACGCAACAGCGGCTCACCCCACGAATGCCCTCGCAAGTTCTCGTCGGCGTTTCTGGTGTAGGTGTAGCCCATCTCAATCTGGCCCACACCCGCTCCCACGGTCGTGCTGGATTCCGTGAAGTCCGGGCGGTCGGTAGCTATCGGCTCGGGTTCAGCATCGGGGTCGCTTGTCTCTGCCTCTCCCCAAGCTCCAAACAGTGGGCCGCTACGAGGCTGTTCGTCGACCACGACTTCGAACAACTTGTCCGTGCGATCCCGCCAAGCATCTCGTCGTTGACCGCGCAGGCGAGATTGCCCGCAGGCGTCCCCTACGAGCAGCGTGAATCCACAGAGTATCATGAATGTGAGTGTGAGGCGGACCATGTGGAGCAACCAGCGGAACACCTCACATGACAACAGCACCTGCAAGAACTGCCGGTTGACTGTGGGACAGAGGCTCACCTTTAATATCGGGCGAGCAGGGCACCCTGCCAGATGCAATTCATGACGCTCTACTCATTTTGTAGCACATGCTACATTTCTTGTGGTCTACGGCGTTCATGCTCGGGCAGCGGAAGACTCGGCCGTAGAACGGAATTCATTCCGTTCTGGACGACCAAGGAACGGAATAAATTCCGTTCTACGAACGTCAGTCATGCGTCTGCGGCGTCTGGGCGTGCTGAAAACTCGTCAGCGAGATCAGCTGTGGCTCGGTCTGCAAACGCACGGAGGCGGGCACACTTGGAGCAGGTAGAGCGGGCAACTCTTTCAAGCCAAACAGCGTCGTCCGCGCCGCCGCCCACAGACCTCGCCACGAGTTAAACGTCTCATGCACAGCTGTCGGCTCGTGCCCGCAGTGGACCATGCAGTTCTGACACTTGCTGTTGCCGCTCTGGCGTCCGTAGTTTTCCCAGATCGTGTCGCTCATCAACTCTTTGAACGTCGAGACGTACCCTTCCTGAATCAGATAGCACGGCTTTTGCCAGCCGAAAATGTTGTAGGTCGGGTTGCCCCAGGGGGTGCATTCCAACTCGTAGTTCCCGCGCAGGAACTCCAGAAAGACCGGCGACTGGTTGAAGACCCAGCTGCGTTTGACGTTGTGCAGCAGTCGGCGGAAGAGTGATTCGGTCTGCTCGCGAATCAAGAAGTGTTCCTGGTCGGGAGCCTTTTCGTACTGGTAGCCGGGGGAGATCATCATCCCCTCGACGCCGATTTCGGTCAGCGTGTCGAACATCTCGCGCAGCCGCTCGGGGTCCGCATTGTTGAACAGTGTGGTGTTGGTGGTGACGCGGAACCCCTTGCCAACGGCAGCCTTGATCGCGGAGATGGCGATGTCGTAGATCCCCTCGCGGCAGACGGCTTCGTCATGTTCGTGGCGAGGTCCATCAAGGTGAATCGAGAACGTGAGGTACTTCGTCGGCTCGTACTTATCAAGATGCTTTTCCAGTAGGATCGCATTCGTGCAGAGATACACGTACTTCTTACGAGCGACCAGCCCACGCACGATCTCATCCATCTGCGGATGGAGTAATGGCTCGCCGCCGGGGATGGAAACGATCGGAGCCCCGCACTCGTCGACCGCCGCGAAGCACTGCTCCGGGGTCAGGTTCTGCTTGAGGATCTCGCCCGGATACTGGATCTTCCCACACCCCGCACACGCCAAGTTGCAGCGGAACAGCGGCTCCAGCATCGTGACCAGCGGGTAGCGTTTCACCCCGCGCAGCCGCTGCCCCAGCACATACTTGGCCACCGTCCACATCTGCGAAACCGGAACACCCATGGCACTCTTTGCTCTCGGGAAGAATCTGTGATCCCCGGTCACGACATCCACACAGACGCCGTTCACTCGGGACACCGACGTTTCGTAACAGGTTTCGACCGCGTTGTCTGCCCCAAAACGCCGTTTAAACGCAACGCGAAGTCCCCGAAGCGGAGCGCGACGTAGCGCAGCCGCTCGCGCACCGAAACAACGAATATGAAACTCAATTCTATTGCTCTTCGCCTGCCCCTCACGGTAGACTAGTCAGCACACTAGTCATCCGGAGAATGCGATGCAGACATGGCCCGTTCAAGACGCCAAGGCGAGGTTCAGTGAATTCCTGGACGCCTGCCTGTCCGATGGTCCGCAGTTGGTGACTCGGCGAGGCACCGAAGCGGCTGTGCTGGTGCCCGTGGACGAGTGGCGGAGACTCTCAGCCGCAGCCCGCCCGTCGCTTAAACAGCTGTTGCTGTCCGATGCGGCGCGGGGGGGACTGGTGATCCCCACTCGCGGTGCCGCTCGTCGACGCAAACCAGCGTAGTGGAGGTGAATCGGATGTACCTGCTGGACACCAACGTCATCTCCGAGCTTCGCAAGCCCCGACCACATGGGGCTGTCGTGGCCTGGTTGGAAGCTGTCGAGGATGCGAACTTGCATATCTGTGCGATGACGCTAGGAGAGATTCAGGCAGGCATTGAACTGACACGCGATCAGGATCACGCGAAGGCTGCCGAGATTGAGGCCTGGCTGGATCTCGTCGCCGGTTCCTACAACGTCCTGCCCATGGACGGCGTGGTGTTTCGCGTGTGGGCGAGATTGATGCATCACAAGTCGGACGCTCTGTATGAGGACGGCATGATTGCCGCGACAGCCATCGCACACCAACTGACCGTCGTCACTCGAAACGTCGCCGATTTTGCACCGTTTGGAGTAACCGTCCTGAACCCGTATGTGAACGCTCGTCGGTAGCATGGACTGCACCAAGTGCAAAGCCGCCCGCCCCCTCAACCGATTGCAGATTTTCGATCGCAGACATCGTCTCTACAGTCCGTTTGAATCCAGCTTGATACCACAGTGAGTGCATGCCCAGATTCGAAACCCTCGGCCTCCCTTTCCAAATCTCAGTTGTCTACCACAGGCTGTGCATTCGGAGGCGCTGAACAATCCTCCTCGCTGAATGGCCTGTTTTCCGCATCGCGGACAAAATATCCCAAGTGTTGTGTCCACATCATTTTCACAGCCAGAACAGCACGGAAGTCGTGATCGCATGACCATCATCAGCCACACCAGTCCGATTGGGCATAAACAATAGCAGATGCCGGTCCAAGGGCCGGACCCATAGGCCACGACAAAAGCACAGAGAATGATTCCGACAGCAATTCCCACCGATTGATTCAACTTGCGACGATATACCCCCAGGCGAGCCTGGTAGTTTTCATAGAGTTCAGCCCGCTCTGCCTTTGAATATGCGGCGGCAAGCGTTGGAGGCACTGTCACCTGCGGTTTGAAATAGAACCGAAACGATTTCATTCCCACGGCGAGTCCTCCAGCGACACGAAGAAATTCCAGATGACCTTCAAACTCGACGAAAGCGGGCAGCAACCGTTGGCCCGCTTGGGAGACTACCGGTGTGCCAGCGATATGTGAGGTGAGCCAAGGGAGAACTCTCGCAGCTCGGCGTGATTGAGCAAGAGCGAACTACTCTGCCGAAGCCGAGTCGATGTCGACTCCGACCTGCCCGTCCGAGGTGCGGAAGTGCGTCACCTTGAGCAATGCCGACTCGCCGGGAGGCAATCCATCGATGGCGATCTGTTCGCCGTCGATGGAGACGGACCTGTCTTCCGCCGACACGTTGACCGTCTGTTCGCGGAGTACGGTCGGCGTGGCGACAGCGCGGGAGCAACCAGCGAGGGCCAGCGGGCCGAAGATCAGGCCAGCTGAGAATCGGGCCAAGCATCGTGAGGGACCAGACACGAGGGGAGGGGGCTGCACGATTGATAACAGGTTGTTGGTCGAACGGCAGCAGCAGATTCTGGGAAGCCGGAGTGCGGCGTGAACGACGGACTTGGCGTAGCTCCTTCCGACTAACTCGACGCGTCAGCGAGGGAGTGCGGGGATTCCATGTGGAGCCGAGGGATCCCAATGTGCGGACTCGAGTTTCTGGTTCGGACGTGGCTGTATTAGACTGAATCAGTGCCCTCTGTGCTCGCCCTCGCTGACGCAGCGGGTTAGTTTCAGGGGCGACTTGCGAAATCAGAATGCGAGTCCTGCACTCACGGCGGCGGCGTCTGCGTTGCGACTCACGACTCCCTTGCAGGCGCAGCGGGCTAGAGCATTCCACAATTCTGTGAGCGCCTTTGTCGCCTGGCCCCTAGGTCCGGGCGGAACGGACCTAGGGGTCCGTTCTACTTCTCGGCATGTACGCAATCGTGGAATGCAGTAATGACGGAGCCATAGGGAACGACGGACTTGGACGTTTGTCTCGCTGCTCTCGCTTGCCTGCGACGCCCGAGTGCCCCTTACGGCTTCGGCTCACTCCCCCGCACCTGCACCAGCCCGGCTTTCTTTGCAGCTGGAATCGGATCTTCGTAGGGCAGGCATTTGAGGTACTCGACCAGGTCGGCGATCTGCTCTTGGGTCAGGTGCTTCGTCTTCCCGTGCTGGTCATCCGGGTTGAGGGTGGTCAGCACTTCCGCGAGGGTCTTGGCCTTTCCGTGGTGCAGGTACGGAGCGGAGCGGTAGACGCCCAGCAGCGTCGGCGTGTCGTAGGCCGGTTCCATCTTTTCGGTCGGGTCCGATTGGCCGGTGCCGATGTCGTGCATCTTCCGCTCGGCTCCCGGTTGTGAGTCGGTGAACAGTGGGCCGCTGTGGCACTTGGCACAGCCGGTGTGCTCGGCGAAGAACATTGTCTTGCCGCGTTGGGCGGCCTCGCTGAGGCCCGTCTTGGCGTGCGGACTCATGGCGAACGTGTGAGTGTTGGTGTAGACGGCGAGTGCGTCGAGGGCGGGGGAGAGGCCCTGATTCGGTTTGGCGAGCGATTCGTGGATCGGGCCGCGTGCCAACCCGCGCCCCTGCATCAGCGGGCCGCGGATCGTGTGCTCGAAGTCCTGCACCTCGTCCCGATCCGCCGACCAGTGCAGCGGGTGCGTCCAGGCCAGACCGTACAGCGGTTGGGTGTCGCGGAGGCCCTCGGGGTTCTGCCACACGCGGCCATCCGAATCGCCGTCGGGATGGCAACTGGAACAGGAGATCCAGCGCTGGCCGACCATCGGCTGGTTGGCGGAGTAGAAGAGTTTTTTGCCGAGCAGGGTCTGCTCGTCGAGTGGGGACTGGCAGACGGGGATCGTGGCGATCGGTTGCAAGGTGCGCGTGCTGTATTCGACGACGTTGAAGTCGAGGCAGTTGTAGACAAACAGCGACTCGCCGTTGGACGAGACTCGCACGGCACGGGGATTGGAACCGAGTCGCAAGGTCCGCTCGTGGCGAATCTCGCGGTAGTTGTCGTCGAGAACCTCGCACTCGAACAGATCATCCGTCCCGCTGAAGACGACATAGAGCCGCATGGCGTCCGGGGAGAGGGCGACCTCCCACGGATTGGCGACGACGTACGTGCCGTTGAATGAGTCCATCTGCATCCGCTTGCGGCGGGTGTCGGCCTGGGAATTGGCGTCGAGGATCGACACATAGGGGAAGATCGAGCCGGTCCCTTGGGCGACCGTGGTGCGGGAGCGCTGATGTGGGATGTACACCTTGGGGCGGGTCGGGTGGACGACGATCTGCCGGGCAAGGTTGTCCTGCTCGGAGCCGATCCATTCTTCAATCGGTTTGCCGGTGGTGCGATCGAAGGAGCGGGCGATGCCGGTGTAATACTCGGTGACGTAGACCCGCGAATCGTCGGGCGCGAGGGCGATCCCGCGTGTCGACTTCCCCGCCTCCCAGGTACGAGCGATCTCGCGGGTCTGAGTGTCGATCTCGATCACTTGACCGGGATAGTCCAGCGTCACATACACCCGTGACCCATCGTGAGTCGACACGATGCCGTACGGCTCGTCAAACACCGCCGTACGGCCCAGTTCCTTCCCGCTGTCTCCATCGAAGAACACCACCGCATCATCCCGATAAACCGCCACGGCCAGCGCGTGGGTCGCGCCGAGGAAGCTCACGCCCTCGGGGTAGTGGCCGACCGGAATCTCGCGGATGATTTTCCGAGTGCCCAAGTCCACGATCGACACCGACCCGCTGTCGCGATTGGAACAGGCGAGTAGCTTGCCGTCGGTGGAGATGTCCATGAGGCTGTTGGACGACCCGGCGTGGGCCAGTTCCCCAGCAAGCGATCCGAGAATCGCGAACAGTAAGGTGATCAGCGACCACTGGGCCTGATGTCTCATCGAGAGAGTTCCTTGCATGACTTGGGTAACACCCGGTGTCCGAGTTCCGCGTCTGTGCTTCGTTGTACGTCAGTCGGGGAAGTCTCGCAAGGAGCGGGGAGTTTCGCCGAGTGCGACACGGTTGTCCGAGGACATCACATCCGGGAGTCTTCTGGCGTCCCGTGTTTTCCCAGTTGCCAGATTGACGACAACACCAGGAATGTCGAGAATCAATCCGGAGTCGTGCTTGGTCAATATTCGTTGGCTCACGATGTCGATTTGGCCTTAAGGCTGCGAAAAGAGACGGCATGATCCACTCGGTCGAGATCGAGAACTTCAAGAACATTCGTCACCAGAAAATCGATCTGGAGCGGTTGACGGTATTTGTGGGTCCGAACGGGTGTGGCAAGACGAGTGTGTTGCAGGCAATTCACTGTGCGGTGAAGGCCGTGAATTCGGAGGGTGGCCACAAACAGTTTTTTGATGACCGATTTGGAGCATGGTCACTGACCCTTGATTGGTTGAAAACGAGAGGCGTCTCCGGAGAGATGGTGCTTAAATACACAACATCAACTCCTGATGAATTCACAATCATTCCTCGGCCTCACGGACCGGTGCCTGCGGGAGAGACTGTGAACCGCACGTGGTTCTACGACATCACGCCCAAACACATATCCGAGCTGAGTCCTTCTGACATTGCGTCTTATATCTTTGCCATCCACCTCGAGGCCGCCAAGCTATCTGCACCATCCTATTCCGATCGATCTACCCCTTTTCTTGGTGCTGATGGACGAGGGTTGCCCTCGGTCTTGGCCTACATGGCTTTGAATGATCCTGATGGGTTTGAAACACTCGTCGATGAGTTTCGCTCACTGATTCCACAAGTCCGCCGACTTCGATTTACGAAAATGCCAGTTGAGCGAGAAGAGACCGAACTGGTTCGCTTCGGCAATGAATCGATCGAACGCAAGATGGTCCGCGAGTTTCAGGGAGACTCAATTCTCTTTGACTTCCACAATGCGAAAGGAGTCATGGCCCAGACGGTCAGCGAAGGCACGATGCTCTTACTGGGACTGCTGACCGTGTTGCTGGGACCATCTCCGCCAGATGTGCTGTTGCTGGACGATATCGAACACGGACTGCACCCACTGGCCCAGAAGTCCCTCCTGGAAACGCTCTCGACGATCATGGAGCGGTTTCCGAATCTGCAAATTCTGGCGACAGCACATTCGCCGTACCTGCTCGATTGTTTGAAGCCGGAACAGGTCCGTCTAATGACCATTGGCCAGGATGGCTATTCCTTGTGCGGCAAGCTGACCGACCATCCAGAATTCGACAAATGGAAAGACGAGATGGCTCCCGGTGAACTCTGGAGCCTGTTTGGTGAGAAGTGGCTGACCGAGGCGAGCGCGACACGATGAGCTTGCGATTCGTGGTGATCGGCGAAGCCCGTGCGGATTTCACGACAGCGACCGAATTGGCGGATCGTGTTCTGCTGGAGCAGGTCGACTGGCTGGAAGAGTCCACACTCAGCCACCAGAGGCAGTGGGTGGGCGACATGCCGTCAGGTTCTCGCCTGACCTGGAAGTCGATCTACGGTCGTGCCAAAGAAATCGGGATCAAAGTTCATGGTCACTTTGCGGGGGAACCGGGGCTGCCAGACGCTCAAGCGGCCCGGCGGGCGATCGCATACGTACGCCACGAGTTGTCGCCAATTGATGCGATCGTCCTGATTCGTGATGCGGATGATCAACCTGAACGGCGAGCGGGACTCGAACAAGCTCGGATAGCGGACTCTGCCAAGTGTGCCATCGTCATTGGCATCGCGATCATCGAACGGGAGTCCTGGGTGGTCAGTGGATTTCAGGCCCAGAATGCCGCAGAAACCGAGCGTCTTCTCGCGGAAACACAAAACCTGGGCTGGGATCCGTGCTTGAAGTCTCACGCACTGACCGCAGGTAAAGACGACGGGGCACTTCGTAGTCCAAAACGAGTTCTCACCTCTCTTGTCGGTACTGACGGGGAACGGCAACGTGCATGTTGGATGGATACACCGCTGCAAACTCTCCGCGAGAGAGGCACCGAAAACGGACTTGCGAACTATCTGGCTGAGATTGCCAATCGCTTGGTGCCGCTCATCACGGGCCACTGACGAATGCGGCCCCCTCACCAGAACTTCCGGTATAGCTTCGGGCAGCGGGTCTTCAGATCGTCGCCCTTCTCGGACCACTGCGTTCCCTGCGGTGCTTTCGGCAGTTCCATCTGGTGATCGGGGAAGTCGTCGAGATTGCCGCCGGTGCGGTGTTCCCAGGCTTGCGTCGCGACCCCCTGAAACCCTTCATACAGGGCGTCTTCACCTTCCTCGGCGCTCAGCAGCGAGGCCAGCGAGTCGGGGTTCTTCACGGCCATCTCGTAGACTTTCTGCCCCCGCCCGATCAGCCAGCCCAGGAAGTCGACGAACTCATCATCCGAGCAGCCCTTTCCCAGAATGTAGGCAGCGGCCCACAGATCCCACGTATAGGCTTTGACCCAGTGTTCCAGGAAGATGCGGTCAAAGTCGACGATCTCCGCCGGGTCGAGTTCCTCAAGGGCTTCGCCGAGGAACTCCATCTGCTCGTCGAGATCCCCCTCGGCCTCTTCGAGGGAGTCTTGGATGATGTTCCAGAAGGTGGCGGTGTTCATGGGGGATTCCAGTTTTCGCATTTCGATTCTCGAAAGTGCGACCTTACTTCACGGACCGTTCCTGCGATTCGGTCCACGGGATGTGGAGTGAATGGGCCAGTTCGCCGATGACTTTCACCAGCTTGTCTCGGGTCTGATACCAATTCAGCCCATTCCCGTTGGTCTCCAGTAGTGTATAGGTTTTTCCCTGAATCCGGGCCTGGATCGTGTGAGAATCAACAACCGGGTTTCGCTGAGCGTCCTGAGCCGGAAGATTGAGGATCAGGCTTTCGATGCTGTCCAGCGGGGCCTCTTGACCGCTCCAGCCGATTTCCCAGTGGATCGATTGCAGTGACCAGTCGAGCAGATACTCCCGCCTGCGGCCCCACAGCATCAGGCCGATGGCACACGCGACCGTCAACAAAGCCGAAATTGCCAGATAGAACTGGGCGATAAAAATCACGCCCCGGCCCGAAAGGAAGAAAATCGCCGGGAGCAGTCCCAGCAACACCCCCAGGAACAGCCCCATAATGACCGCAGCTGCGATCGACTTGAGAACCCCGACTTGCGCCCGGCGGATGTGGACGGTCTTTCCCGGTTCCCAGCGGACGATCTCCTCAACCATCAGCATCCCCGTCAAGAGGCGCGGCCGAGCCGGGTGGTTCTCGTCGTGTTCGACTTCGGTCGGAAGCGGGTCAGGCTGGCCGAACCAGATCGCCCGCAGGAGCAACAGCGGGATCAAGATCATCGCCCCACCCGGCAGGAACCAGCGATACGACCCGGCCCAACTGCCCGGTTCCAGAACCGCCGTGTCTGGCTGATCGGGCTGGTAGCTGACTTGGATCATCGCATGGGCTGGATACTTGTCGACGATCGCCTGGGCCGAGGCTTCGGTGCCCAGACTCTCGTCATCGATCGTGACGCGGGTTCCTGTCAGAACTTGCCCTTTCACCGTGTACCGGTATTCGATGCTGGGGGAGTACGACCGAGTCTTCTTGTTCGGAACCTCGCGGCCATTCTTTTTGACCGGCGATTCAGTCAGCTTCACCGCCGAGCGAACGATCTCCCCTTCGACCGTCGGCCAATCCCGCGAGGCGATCGACTGCTCAATGCTTTTGAGACCGCGCTGGGTGAGATAGACGCCCCCGCCGAGAAACAGCAGCAGCACCGCGGTGGTCACGATCTTGACGAGAGTTCCGAAAGGCTTGTTCGTGGTGGTTGGGGCTTCGGACATGGCTCATTCCGGGGGACGCACGCAGTTCAAACGAAAAGCCCAAGGGTTGCAACCCAAGGGCTTTCACTGTCTCTGATCCTGACGCTTAACTCTAAATTCTCATCGCTCAACAATCTTTAAGCCTGCGGTTCGGTCATGCTGAACGGGTCGAGCGCCGCGTTGAGTTGTTCCAGCGGCAGGATGTTCTGCTTCGTACACAGTTCGCGGATCGTCTCGCCCGACTTGAACGCTTCCTTGGCGATGGCAGCGGCCTTTTCGTAGCCGATGAACGGGTTCAGGCTCGTCACCATCGAGAGACTCTTCTCCACGCTGGCGACACAGGCTTCCTCGTTGGCCTCCATGTCCTTGGCACAGAACTCCACGAAGGCGTCCGTTCCCCGAGCCAGAAGCATAATGCTCTCCAGCGTCGTCTGACCCATCACGGGCATCATAATGTTCAGCTGGAACTGGCCACCG
Organism: Planctomycetota bacterium; assembly: GCA_043736295.1. GTDB lineage: Bacteria > Planctomycetota > Planctomycetia > Planctomycetales > Planctomycetaceae > TH-plancto1. The sequence goes on from JAYTCW010000600.1 coordinate 18,218, forward strand.
GCTGCTCCGCTGAGGGTCAGGCAGCCGTCGTTCCCGATCACGCGGGCACACACCTGCATCAGGCTTTCGCACATCACCGGGTTGATCTTCCCCGGCATGATCGACGACCCCGGCTGGAGGTCGGGGATGATGACCTCGTAGAACCCACAACGCGGGCCGGAGCCGAGCCAGCGGATGTTGTTGGCGACGTTGAACAGCGTGGTCGCGATCGTCTTGAGCTGGCTGTGGCACTCGACCAGACCATCGCGCTGGGCGTTCCCTTCGAAGTGATTGACCGCCTCGACGAAGGCAATCCCCGACTCCCCCCGCAAGCAGTTGGCCACGCGGGAACCGAACTCCGGATGGGTATTGATCCCCGACCCGACAGCTGTGCCGCCGACGGGGAGTTCCAGGACGGCTTCGATGGCGGTCTCGGCCCGCCCGATGGAGAGATCGAGTTGCCGGGCGAACCCGCCGAACTCCTGGCCCAGACGGATCGGCGTGGCATCGGCGAGGTGCGTCCGCCCGATCTTGATGATCTGGTCCCACTGCTTCGCCTTTTCCGTCAGCGTGTCGGCGAACTTCTTGAGGGCCGGGATCAACGTGCGGGCGATGGCCATCCCGACCGCGACATGGATCGCCGTCGGAAAGGTGTCGTTCGTGCTCTGCCCCATGTTGACGTGGTCGTTGGGGTGGATCGGCTTGGCGGTGGCGAATCGGTCGCCCCCGGCCAGTTCGATGGCCCGGTTGGCGATCACCTCGTTGGCGTTCATGTTGCTCGATGTGCCCGACCCAGTCTGGAACACATCAATCGGGAACTGGTCGTCATACTTCCCAGCTGCAACCTCTTTGGCCGCCTCCAACATGAAGCCAATCTGCTTCGCATCGAGCCGAACTTTGCCGGTGTTTTGCAACTTCCCAAGGTCGCGATTTGCCACGCCGCAGGCATACTTCACCAGCCCCATGGCATGAATCAAATCGCTGTGGAGCGGCCAGCCCGACACCGGAAAGTTCTCCACAGCCCGCTGCGTCTGCGAGGCGTAGTACGCCAGTGCCGGGACGCGGACTTCCCCCATGGTGTCTTTTTCGATGCGGAACTCGGACATGCTGCTCTCCGGGGTGATCTGCTCGCCACGCGGGCGGGGTGAACCGAGATTCTACCGAATGCCATTCAGCGGGGCAGTCATCCACCGCCTGAAGTGGTTGATTCTCTTGTTCTGGAGAATTCGAGCGATCCATGGCGTATCGTCACATCCTCGGGGAGTGAGGCGATTGACCGGTCTTGTGCTGGATTCTACAATCGAATGTCTCTCGACTGTAAGAGTGTTGTCGACCACCCATTGGATTTGACTTCCCAACAGTCACGTTCCACAATTCAGTCGACTTCAGACATCCGCCGAGCCCCACCCATGGACGATGATTCCGATTTCCAAAAGCTCAAGATTCTCTTGATCGTCGGGGTTGTGTTCCTCTGCTCTTGCTGGTCGATGTGGACGGAATCGAAGTATCTGCTACGAGGAAAAAAAGCCGAAGCGACGATCGACTCCATCCAACAACGAGAAGTCAGAAGCGGGCGCAGGCGCCGCCCGAGAACCGTTCTTGACCTCCGTTTTCACTACATCGATCAATCGACCGGCAACATGGTCATTGACGATCTCATGCGCGAGCTCGGGGCGACGGAAGCTGTGGGCGACAAGCTCATGATCCAGTATTTGCCGGGAGTGGCGGACTCCGCTCGGGAGGGGGCGAACGTTTTCATGATCGTCATCTTTGTGGTGGCTTCCGGAGCGATGGTGTGGTCGGTGGTGAACATGGCTCGTGAGGCGAACGCTCCGATCCCGACAGCTCGGAAGAAGAAGTCCGGCCGGTCTAGAGTGGGCTGAAGTGGTGGTCCTGTCCGGATTGTGACTGACCTCCATGTAAGACGCGCGGCAGTGAAAACCGACCCGCGAGACTTCCGAAGTCTCGGAAGACTTCGGAAGACTTCGGAAGTCTTTGGGGACGTGGGCGATCGCCTGCCTCGGAAGGGCAAGGCTCCTGCCGAGCCGCTCGCGCGAGAAAACGTCGACACTGGCTCGCAGCTCAGCAGGAGCTTCGCCCTCCCGAACTGGCTGGCCGCAACTCCCAGACTGAGCGTTGACGAGGCACTAGGGGTTCCGGCCGTCTTGTCCGTCGAGAGTACACGGTCAGTTGGGGGAGTGGTCCACAGAACCTGCGGCGAGCGCCATGTGGCTCACGAATTTCCCTGCCCACTTTGATCGAGATTCACTCTCCGCCCAGCGCGTCTGTTGTCGGTGCGTCTCGCACTCGTCGCCGTGACCATCCAATCGACTCGGATTGGCTTCAACTCAGCGTTTGTCTATTATGAAATTCGAATCTCCCGATGTGGATTGCAAGGGGCAGGATGGCGGTGGGTGGCGAGCGTCACGACGTGCCTGACCGCTTGGCCAAGCCCGCAGCGGCAGCACACTTTAAGGACAAAACACCGTGAGCAGCGATCTCGACACCCTCGTCTCCCAGGCCCGCCAGAAGCTCGACGCACAGACTGTCGATGTCGTCCAGCTGCACTTTCATCCGGAGTTGGGGGCACCGTACTGGCTGGAAAAGGCGAAGACGCTGAAGTTTGATCCGCTGAAGGAAATCAAGTGCTTCGACGACCTAAAGAAGTTCCCGCTGTTCGATGACGAGGACTTTCGTGGCGGGCCAGTGACGCGGTTCCTGCCTCAGAAGTGGAAGAACGAGCCGAAGTTCGTGTTCGAGACCGGCGGCACCACTGGCATCCCGAAGTCGCGGTGCGTCGTCAAGGACCACGATATCGACTACGAAGAGTTCTCGCGGACGATCCCGGATGCGTCATTTCCGAAGGGGTCGAACTGGCTGATGCTGGGACCGTCGGGGCCGCGGCGGTTGCGGCTGGCGATTGAGCATTTGGCCCAGTTCCGAGGCGGAATTTGTTTCTGCGTCGACCTCGACCCACGCTGGGTGGTGAAGCTGATTAAGAAGGGCGACATTGCCGGGGCCAAGGCGTACGCCGATCACGTCATCGATCAGGCGATGACGATTCTCTCGGCCAATCACAACATCAAATGTGCCTTCGCGACACCGAAATTGCTGGAGGCCCTCGCCCTGCGGCTGATTGACAAGGGGTCAAGCATTGAGGAGGCGGGCCTCAAGGGGATCTTCTGCGGCGGAACCGAGATGACCTCACAGTGGATTCGATTCGCGGTTGAGGAGTTGCTCGGGCCGAATGTGTTCATCACTCCGACTTACGGCAACACGCTGATGGGGCTGGCGTGCGGCAAGCCGGTCTCACCCGAAGAGAACTACAAGATCGCCTACTTCGCCCCCCAGCCGCGCGCTGTCGTGGAAGTGGTCGACTTCAAGAACTATGACCATGTCGTCGACTACGGGGCCACTGGGCGTGTGAAACTGTACACGTTGACGCACGAGCTGTTCATCCCCGGCTTCATGGAGCGGGATGAAGGCGAGCGCGAGCAGCCGTGGCCGAAGTTCCCGTGGGACGGGATCAGCGGGACGCGACCGTTCCATGAGTTCGCCAAAACGACCGTCGTCGGGGTGTATTAGGAACGTTGAGCGTTGAGCGTTGAGCGTTGAGCGTTGAGCGACCGAACCCTCCCAAGACAAAGACTTCCGAAGTCTTCCGAGACTTCGGAAGTCTTGCCGCTCTCAACCCTCAACCCTCAACCCTCAACCCTCAACCCTCAACCCTCAACCCTCAACCCTCAACCCTCAACCCTCAACCCTCAACCCTCAACCCTC
>JAYTCW010000601.1:0-36894 GCA_043736295.1 Planctomycetota bacterium
CGGAAGTCCTCACACTGCGGCCCATTTCCAAACAGGCCCTTGACGGTTGACTGGACACTGCAACAATTGGACCGTCCGATTTAGATGCGGAGGCCCTGGTTGTCAGTGGAAGGCGATGCCGCGCGAGTTCGGATCGGGGAGCGCGATCCACGCCTATTTTCAAGAGTGGGTCCGAAAGGGCGTGTTCTCAAAACTGTGGAAGATCGCCCTCGCTGAGTACGACGAACTGGTCGGGATCGATTGGGAGTGGCAGGTCTTGGACGGAGCGATGACGAAAGCTCCGCTCGGGGGGGAAAAAGACAGGCATAACCCCACCGATCGCGGCAAGCTGGGGGTCAAGCGGTCGGTGCTGACGGACGGTCGCGGCGTGCCGATCGCGGTCGCAATTGCCGGGGCGAACGCACGCGATCAAACGTTGGTGCGTGAGACTTTTCAGAACCTGCGAGTGCGTCGCCCGCGTCCTTCACGCCGCCGCCGACAACACCTGTGCGCGGACAAAGGCTACGACGCCAAAGCCATTCGTAAGAGTATTAATCGACGCGGCTACACAGCTCATATCCCCCACAAAGGCGAAGAGCCGAAGACACCCCACCCGCACGCCCAAGCCCGTCGCTGGGTCGTCGAACGCAGCCACTCCTGGACCAACCGCGCCCGCCGACTGCTGATTCGCCGGGAGAAGAAGGCGGACAACTACCTCGCCCTACTCCACCTCCAATTTGCGCTCACAGCGTGGCGAACGGCAGGGGTTCTCGGATAGGCTCTAGATATCATCACCGGGATTCTGATAGTCGCTGCCACATTTGCAATCAGAGATTCGCAGCGTCAATGCCTCACTCTCGGGCGATGATGCAGTCCAACGCGAGGGATCCTCGACACTACACACGTTGTCTTCGGGCGAACCTTATCGCGGATAGGATGTCATCCTCCCACATGCCAGTGCGATTTGCTCTTGAGGAGTTCGACCAGTCCCGGCAGTCCGTCAGAGCCGGAGGTGTGCGATGCAGTCCAACGAGTTCGGCGAACAGGATTCCTTTCGAGGTGATGAGCAAACGGCGGCGGGGTCATCCGTCTGAGACGCAGGTCAAGCGGGGCGTGCGAATCGTCCACGGCGACAAGCTGCTGGAAGAGAAGCTGGGCCGGAATGATCTGTGCCCGTTTGGCTCGGGTCAGCGCTTCAAGACGTGTTGTCTCTCCCGAAGCTGCTTTTGATGGGGTGAACCGGCACGACTTTTTTCAGAGAGTGAACAGAAACGCCCCGCCAGGTGCGAATGTGCCGGACGGGGTGTTTGGCAATCGTTGTCGGTCCGCACCGGAGAACTGCTGGGGGCATGATGGAAAGCGTGATCTTCATCGGGATTCAGGGGTCTGGGAAATCCTCTTTCTATAAGGAGCGGTTCTTCTCGACGCACATCCGGATCAGTCTGGATCTGTTGAAGACCCGGATTCGAGAGCAGGCGTTTCTCGATGCTTGTCTCGGTACCGAGCATTGGCGACCCCTCCATTCACTTCGGCATCTTTTCCTGCAGCTGGCGAATGTCATTCTCCAGGGTGTTGAACCGCGATGGCCACTCGGTCTGGTTGAGCTTGCTGATCGTGGCGCGAGCGGAGTCCCACTGCTTCAATTCGATCTGTGCGTGGGCCAGTTTGAGCAGGCCGGTGGGTTCGAGTCGGCGCAGTGTGGACACCTGCTCCCAGTGCGGAATGGCCTCACCCCAGCGGTGTTGCAGCTGGCGGATTTCGGCCAGTGCGGCGTGGTTCTCGGCTTCGTTGGGGGCGGCTTCGATGATCGATGTCGCTGCTCGTTCTGCCTCGGCCTCGTTGTCCTTCAACCGCGTCGCCAGTTGCTTGAACAGTTCCAGGTCGTGGCGATGCGAGTCGATCAGAGCCATCAACTGGCGGGTCGCCTTGTCGGGTTGCTGGGTGCCGTCGTAGCACACGATCAACGCCTGATGGACTTCTTTGTCGAGCGTTTGCAGCGCGATGGCCAGCTCATACTGTGCGATGGCTTTGAGCAGGTCGCCCTTCGACTGATAGACCTTGCCGATTTCCTTGCGGAGGATCGGGCTGTCCTGGCCCGACTTGGCCGCTTCGGTGTCGAGGTGCTTCACGTAGTCATCCAGATCGCCCGCACTGCTCAGCACTTGATTGAGCTTCTGCAACGCATGTTGTCGCTGATCCATGCGTTGGTCCCAGCAGACGATGGCAGCACTGGCGGCATCGACCGCCTCCCGCGTTCGCCCGAGACGCGACAGTGCGTCGGCGAGGTGGTCGTACTGATACGACAACGTGGCGTCATTCAGTCCGCGTGACCCGTAGTCTCGCAAGTGGAGCGAGATCGCCTCGTTGAGGTATCCGACTGCCTGCTCGTTTAACTGGCAACCGAGGCACGCTTTTCCGATCTCATAGATGTTCCCCTCGCTCCAGCGACCGTCGGCATGGAAGTGCTTGTCCGTTTCCTGAACCAGCGTCGCCAGTTGCTCGGGCCGCTGTGAATGGTGATAGGCGGCCATCAACTGCGTTCGGTAGGTCATGGAATCGGGCTGCGCCTTGATCAACCCTTCCAGAAGCGGGATCGACTCGCCGTAGCGGCCCTCATTCTGGAGGAACGTGACCAGCTCGCCCTGAGCCGACTCATCGAGCAGACCGCTGCCATGCGCGATCATCAGGATTTCGATCGCCCTCGAGGGCATTTCCAATCCAGAGCGGAAATAGTTGGCAATGTACTGCACTCTTTGGCCGGAGTTCTTTCGCTCGGCATAGACCTCATTGGCCGCCTGGGCGAAGTCGGCAGCCTTCTCCGCCCAGAAGTGCGAATAGTGCTTGTAGTAGAGGTACTGACTGCGTGACTCTCCATGATTCAGGTCTCTCTTCAATTCGCGAATCGCGAGCGTGAGGACTCGCGGAGCCAGGTCCCCCAGTTCCGCCGCAGCCACTTCACGGCGCCGGGCCAGTTCGTAACCCAGCGTCTGCCAACCGTTGTCCCACTGGATGTCGAATTGCTGCGGATACTGCTCCATCCTCTCCACGATGAATTGCAACGCGAGTTTCGGGCTGAGGCCAGTACTCGTGACATTCACCGCAGCTGCGACCGTGTTGCGGTACTCTGATTGCTGCTTCTTCAAAATCTCTGGTAGCGATTCCGACACGAACTTGGCCAGCCGACCGGGATGGTCGCTGATCTTGTTCCGCTGGGCGATGTCAAACGTCGTGCAAATCCGGGCTACGACGTTGTAGCGCACGTGCTCGTCTAGTGCAGCTTCGATCTCCTTCAAACCGAGATCGATGATCTGATCAAACAGAGCCGCACCCTGGCCGAGTGTCACCTCGCCCTTGTGTTCCAGGGCATGGTTGTAGAGCGACATCAAACGATCACGCAGCCACTTCCGCTGTTCATCGTACGTTGTCACGGCGATCCACTTCAGCAAGACCGCCTCGCCCGCAGCGTGGCGATTCCCCCCTTCATAGAGGCTCACGAAGCTGCTCAGGATTTGATTGTCCTCATGCGGCCACTGACCCGCCTGGGCTTGGGCATAGTCGCGGACTTCGATCTCCATGAGGGCGATCGCCTCGTCGCGCTGGCCGTAGTTCCACCCGAGCAGATTGCACAGATCGTTCGTGATGTACAGATGGTCGCGCGATGCTGCCGGAGTCTGTGACAGCAAGGCCCGCAACTCGCGCAGCTGTTCTGCGGCGACATCGCCGTTCGCGATGCTGCCGAGGCTATACAGAAAGCCCGACATCAGTCGTGGTTCACCCGGTTGCCAGTCTCGTTCGAACGCCCGGCGGAGAGCGGCGATACAGGCCGCCACATGCGGCCCCGGCTGATTGAGGATCTCAGAGGACTTTCTCTCCACGAGAGCTTCCAGCAAGTCGAGCGCCCGCAGGTCAGTCGTCGACCGCTTTCCGTCTCGCAGTGACTGCACTCGCGTCAGGATCTCATCCGCCGTCGCCTCGTTCCGCAGCTCGTTCAGAACCTGGCCATTGAGCGAACTCAAGTACGCATAGACCTGCTGCGGCGACCGACCGAGTACGGCGTCCGGCAGCATCTGGAGCAGCCGGAAGTCGCGCGAAGCTGCATAGATGTCTCGCAACTGCCAGAGATAGTTCTCAGGGCTGGCCGACTTCTCGAAGAGGGTCTTAAACGTGAGGAGAGTGTTCTCATCGAGTTCGCTTGGCAGATCAGTTTGCTGACTCCAGCGATTGCGAACACTGTTGAGCGAGTTTGCGAGTTGCCCTTCAGGCATCTGCTTGAACACCTCCAGCTTGGCCCGTTCATGATCCGCGCGGCGATCCTTCACTAGATACCAGTCGGACAACATCCGGGTGTCGCTCGCAGTCAGGAGCTTGTCCTTCTCCGCCGACTCGAATAGCGAGATCGCTTCGTCGAGCTTTCCTCGCTCGGCCAGCAACCGCGCGAGCGACTGTCTCCAGGGGGATGTCGAAACGTCTTCGCGAATCCAGGTCCGCAGCTCGCGCTCCAGTTCGTCGGGTCGATCGAGGGCGACCAGCATCTGGAACTTAGTGACTCGCCAGGCGGCCCGGCTCTCGGCAGCCACCTCCTGTTCAGCGAGTGGAACGCCGCCTGCCACCACGGGACCGTGTGCGATCCCGGCGTCCATGTATTTCAAGACGCGGTCAATCGCAGCCGGTGCCGCCTGACGCCGTGTGGCCAGATTCATCACCGTGATCAAAGCCCGCTGCTTGAGGAGTCCATCCAGGGCCTCGTTGACGAGCTTCTGACCGACAACTCCCGGGTCGCCCACTTCAGCTTCATTGTCCTCTTCCCCGGCGATTGGCCTCGGAGGAACCTCGCCCAGGATGGCCCAGCACCGCTCTTCGACTTTGTCGAGATGCTGGTCGAGCTGCACATCGAGCCACATCTGCTCCATCCGCAACCACCCGGCGAGCGGCCCTTGCGACGCTTCGTCCTTGTCAGCTTCGCTGGTCAGCCGCGCGGCGAAGTCGAGACGACTGGCCTGCCTCGACTCACTCCGCTTCTGGGAGAGTTCGATCCGGTTCAGCTTGTTCACTTCGCCCGCATCGCGAAGCTGGGTTTCCTTCGCTGCATCGCGATTGGCCAGCATCGCATCGACCAGCCGATAGAGCGCGGGCAACTGCACCGAAAGCGTGGCCTCGGGGTCATGCGTCCGCGACCGTTGCCGCAGCACTTGGAATGCTTCCTGCTCCAGTGTTTCTGTCCAGGGGCGAGCCAGCAGATCATTGAAGAGTAGGTCGATATAGCCCGGCTTCAACTCCGCCGGGGCGGTCGCGATTCGCTCACGCAGGAAGGGGAGAACTTCCGTGTCGTAGAAGCGACTGGCATAGATCGTGTGGAGCGTGGTCCCGAGCGAGTCGCGGTCTTGAACGTCCTGGGTCTGGCTCCACCGCGTCCGGATCTCGGCTGCGATCTTTTGCCAGATAGCCAGCGGCACCTCGTGAGCCTGAAGCTGTTTGCGATCGTTGATCGGCTCGACCAGTTCGAGCCGTCCGCCGAGCGCGCTGCTGACGAGAAAGCTGAGTTGGGCCGGGGTGAGCGGTGCCAGTTCCGTTCGCAACTGATGCAGGAACTCGCCTCGCAATCGATCGGCTTCGTCACTCACCGGGAAGTAACTGTGATTGAAGATGCGAGCGGCCAGGTCACCGTGATGGGGATGCCGCACGAAGAAGCGGACCGTCTTCGCCAGGATCGGGTACCAGCGCTCGTCGGGACGTTGGAACGAGAGGTTGTACGCACTGCCTTGGGCGAAATTGATGGCCGCCTCAAGCCGCGCACGAGGTGCGGCAGCGAGTTTGCCCTCGATGCAAGCGTCCTTCAGCCATTGCTCAACGAGGGCGTTCGCCGCGTCCATTTTGTCGTTATAGACGAAAGCCGAGAGATGCTGGGCGTAGGCCGAGTTCCACGATGTCGACTCGGGATTCTTGGCAATCCATTCGGTCGTGAACGCTAGCAAGCGATCCCACTGACCTCGCGTACGGAGAAGGTCAGTGAGCGTGCCTCGCAGCGTTTCGTGTTCGTAGTCGGGCCGCTCGATGTCGCGGCCGATCTCATTCATGAGCCACTTCTCGGCATCGTCATAACGCCCCGCTCGCTGCATTCGCAGTGCGACATCCTGCTGCCAGTGGACATGCCACGGCGACTTCTCGGTCATCGACTGTCGCAGGGCTAGGGCCTCCTCCGACCGCCCCAGAGTGTCGAGACTCCCCAGCATTTTCTCTTGCCAACGGACCATCACGTCGAGGTCTGCGGCCTGCCGCTCGAAGACCGGCTTGATGAGATTCACAAGGTCGAGAGTCTCTGAGCCAGTTCCGACTTGTGCGGACTGCCCGTAGATGAAATCGGCCAGGTACACCTCGTCCGGCGTCGGGCCTGCCGCCAACTGCTTGGCTTCTGTCAGGAGCCGCTGCCGCGCCTCTTCGTTCCGCCGCATCGCGACGAGTGCCGCCGTGCGAATCCAGCGGACACCCAGCTTGTTCACAGCGAGTGCCTCGGCGGAGTCGAGCTGCTTGAGTACGTCCTCCCACTGTTGGAGCGAGGCATAGTGCAGGATCATCGTGATCCGGTCGTCGAAGCTCGCCGCGCCGTCGGCCACCTTTTGACGGGCAACCGATAGTTTCGAGTACGGCAGTCGCAAGAACTGCGTCTGCGGCATGGCCGACAATTCGGTGGTCATTCGCACGGCAGACTCCTCGGCGGTGAGAACCTTCACGTCGAGCGTCGTCTCGCTGACCTTCCGGGCCTTGTGATCGGTGACGATCGACTTGCGAGCCAACCACGTCCCGGCGACTTCAATGTAGTCATCGAGCGTCGTCGTGGAGGTCACCTTGCCGTCGGTGACCATCTCATACCGCACGACCACATGCCGCGCGGTGTCGATCAAAAGATGCTGCTCGTGGGTCGAGTTCTTTTGTGACAACATCAACTTCACGCGGTTCTCGCCAGCGGGTTCGACCTTCGCCTCATAGAACCGGTACGACTCGTGCAATGCAGCCAGTGACGAATCATTCAACCCCAGCACGGTCGGCGTCAGTTCGGCGGGCACTGATGAGCGGACTCGCCCCAGTAGCAGCGATAGCGTGAACACACCTCGTTCTTCAGCCGTCGCGTAGTTCACAACGGTCTGCTCGTCGAGGTCCAGCGTTCGCGTGAGCCAGTGCGTCGGCGAATAGAGCACCAGATCGGCATCGTGCGACGACTGCCGCTTCCAGCGCGGGTCAAACCCAACGACGGTGCGTTTCAGTTCCAGTCCGCCGGGCATCTTCGAGAGTGCGTCGATTCGCAGCAGGCTCCGCGACAACGCGATCGCCTCGGGCGACCACCCCACTGGATCGGGGAGTGCAGCGGGGGCTTTGGCCGGACGCTGCGGCAGCGCGGGGAAGAGGTTGGTCAGCCAGCTCGATGTGTCGGGCTGTTCACCCTGGAAGTAGCCGTCCGCCATCGCCTTCTTCTGCATCCGGCCATTAAAGACGAGACCTCCTGTGATCGATGGGAACGATTCACGTTTGCTTCTCGTGACTCCGCGTCCGAACCCTCCGCCTCCGAAGGGTCTCTGACTGTCGAAGGCGCTAGCCGACTCCGCAGCGGACAGCGCTCCATTGAGATACATTTCCTTGAACTGGGGCTCATCGCTCAACGGCAATGAGACCTTTCCTTTGAAATCACCGAGTTCCTCCTGAGCCGCGACTGAATCTTCGGGGGAGTCAAACTCCCCCGCCCTCCACTTCGAATCGGCGTCTTTATCGCCCTCGCCAAACCCCAGACTCATCCCGTTTCCATCTCCCAGGAACTCGAAGGCATCACTGCGATTACTGAGTGTCTCTTTACGAAATCCATACACCTCAGAGAAACTCGGACTCCCGTCCCCAGTGATCATCGATAGTTCCCAGTCACCTCCGCCACCGCCAGATCCACCCATCCGCCCCATCAAGCCCCAGTTTGACACGGGGCGACCAGATGCAGACATGGGGGCCGAGAAGTCACTGATCGAGACAAAGGAACGCCCACTCATTCGGCTCATTTCATCGAACTGCTGAACCTGCTCTTGGAACGCCTGTGAATCGCGACCCAAGCCCGAAAGGCCGCGCAGCACCTGGCGGCGAATGCCCACTCGCCAATCCCCCGCGCGCTTCATCTGCTGTTGCACGAGTTCGAAGTTGGCGTTGTTGCGACCTTCGGCAAAGAACCGCTCTCCATCCCGCATCTCATAACGGCGCTTCACGCCGAACCGCTCCCGGTCGGCATCGGTCTCCAGGACCAGCAGCGATGTGTACGGCGTGATGATGTGGAACTGCTCCGACAGGCCGATGATTTCGTCCATCACAACTGCGGCTTGCCCCTGAGCGAGCAGATGGTCGAGGTGCCCTCGCGCCCACAGTCGCGGGATGAACGAGTTCCCCTCCTCGGCCTCTTTGAAGTCAATCTTTGCGGCGTAGCGGACAGCCTCGCTGCCGCGCTTGCCGGTGACGATGACCTCGCCCGCCTGGTCCTTGCCTTCGGGTAGGTAACGTGCCACCAGAATCTGCTGCGTCCCCGCTGCGACGTTCGGCAGCCGCTCAGGATAGACGGCGGCGACCTTCAATCCGCGAAACTCGACATTCACATCGCGCAGCCCCGGCTGAGCGATCTCGTTGAGTAACTCCTTGCCCACGACCAGCGCCGTCTGTTCACCGCTGATGGTGCGTACCGAGCCTCCCCCGATGGTGGCGATGCCTTTGAGTACGACCGATTCGCTGATGTTCCCGACTGTGACCGCGTGGAATGACCGAGTCGACTTTTCGCCGACGAGAAGTCCCAACCGCTTCACGAACCGCGCGGGATCGGTGTCCCCGGCTGACACCACGCCATCGCCGATGTAGATCACCTGTGCATCGGCTGGAGCCCGCTTGATCGCCTCAGCAAATGCGCGGTCGAGGTTCGTCCAGCCGAGCGAGGCCCGCTGAGCCAGGAAGTCCGTCGCCTTGGCTACACTCTCGGCTGTGGGAGCCACCGGCTCCGGAGACGCCCAATCGACTCCCACGTCACACGCCCCGAGCAGGTACCGATCCTCCGCTCCCAGCGAGGCCAGGACGGTCGCCACGAACTCTGCTTGCTGTTGCCTCTTCTCCGAATCCATCGAGGCCGATGTGTCGCACAGCAACACAAGACTGAGCGGCTTCCCATCGGGCAGCAGTTCACGCTGCCAGTTCCCATCTGCTGCGGGCGGAGTCAGTTGAATCAGCAGATAGCCATCATCGCCTCGCCGGTGGGGAATGACCACCACATCGGATTGCTTCGTCTCGACCTCACACACCACTTCAAAATCGCGGTCCGGAGAGTATTCCTGAGCTGTGAACTCGACCTGCGCAGCATGAGGCGTCTGCTGAGCCCGCACGGCATGCGTCGGGCAGGTCACTGCCTTGAGCGGCAGCGCCGAGTTCACCGTCACCAGCAGCGACAACTCGCGCAGCGGCTTCGTGCGGAGCAGATCGCTGCGCAGTCCGTAGCTATAACGGTAGCGGTTCGCCCGCAGCGGGAGCACCTGTGTATAGACGATCTTCACTCGCTTCTCGGAGAACGCCTCGATCGGAAACACGCGGGCCTTGAACAGATTACCAGAGGTCCATTCGAGCAGCCCGGGATCGCGTTTCTCTCGCAGAATGGTCTCGTAAATCTCGCGGGCCCGCTGTTTCTCGACGATGTCGGCCTCGATCAGATCATTGCCGATCCACATCCCGAATCCGCTGATGGACGCATCCTGCGGCAAGGGGAAATGGAACGTCCCTTCGAGCCGCACAGCTGTGTGGTTGACGAACGACTCCTCGATGGTCGTCCGGGCAATCTGGTCCCGAATCTCGACGGTGACCTTGTGATAGCCGACCGTTAGCGGCTCGTTGCGGCCATCTGGCAGTTTGACAATCAGAGACCCGAGCGACTCGTTGGTCGAGGTCCCTTCGAAGCCAGCCAGCCAGGCCGGAGCCTCTGGCACGTCGACAAGTTTCTCGTCGCGGTCCACTCGCACGAATGTCTTTTCGCCATTCGAGACGACGCGCTGGCCATCGCGAGGTGCGAGCAATCGAAAGTCCACACGCTCCTCAACAACCATCAACTTGGGAAACATCACCTGCACCTCGCCGCGATGCAGCCGAGCCTCATACGGCGAAATGCACTCCACGAGTGAACCTGGCCCCAGCGTCAACTCGATCTCCGATGACAGCGTCACCTTCAACGCATGGGCTCCGCGCAGCTCAGTCCGCAACCAGTCGCCGGGCTTCAACATCAACCCCGGTCCCAGCGGGGTCCAGCGTTTGGCGAGCATCGGCCGCACGGCGGTGATCCCCTGCGCATCGCTCACCTTGCCGATGCGGCCGTCCTCAGTCAGTGACTTCGCGACGACAAACTTCTCATCGGCTACCTCTTCGTTCATCGCAATCAGGCGCATTTCAGCCAGCACGACATTCGCTCCTCGCTTGGCCCGAATTCCCAGTAGCTGTTGACTCTGGACTTCGACAAAGGCCTCCAATTCGATGGGGACAGAATTCGCCTCCACCGGAGCGCTGTAGACAAAGCAGTCGCGACCGTCGAACTGAGATCGCTCTCGCGGTCGCGAGTTCAACAGCGCCGTCGCATCGTGGACACCGACATCGAGCAGTGCGAGGAGATCAATCTGGCGATCTGGGGACAGGAACCACGGCGAATCCGTCTGAGTCGCCGTGTTGACCGCTTCGTCGATGCGCCACAGTCGCGATCCCGCCGCGATCTCGTACCGTTGCGGCGTCTCTTCTCGCCGGAGCAGACCCGGCGAACGCACCCACACTTCGGAGGTCTGGCCATCTCTCACCACCTGAAAATGCAGAGTGTCGGCTGCGCGCAGCTTGTCGATCACCTGCGAGAACGGAGCTGCGTTGGAAATCGATCCCGGATTCATCGGCAGCAGGAAGGCGACCAGCATCGCAGCCGCCACGGTGGCGAGGCTCAGGACGCGAATTGCGAGAGTGACCATCGGATGTCTCCGTTTCAGAATCGCTGCCGGTGGTCCCGGAAGCGGTGGGGTCTGTGTCGTGGTGGCTTCGGCGGCAAACGCCTCCGCGGCGCGCTGTCGCAGCGCGTCGAGCAACGCGATATCGGGCAACGGCGCATCGGCCAGGGCGGCGCGGAGCGCCGCCTGAAACTGAGAATCGTCGTCGTGGTTCAACTCGTGGGACATGTCCATCCACTCAGAAATCTTCGGTGTACTCAACCTGTTCCGCCAGCGGGAGGCCAGTCAGGTCTCTGCCTCGATCGTTCTGCTGGCCATCCGTCGAAACTCGCGCCGCGCGCGGGCCAGTTTGGACTTGAGAGCTTCGACGGACTGCCCCCGAGCGCGGGCCAAGTCGTCGAGGCTCTGTTCCTCCAGATACTTCGCCGTCAGCAGCGCCGCATAGTCGGGAGGCAGGTCCGCCAGCACGCCGCGAACCATTTCCGCCAGCTCACTCTGCTCCATCGGGAGCTTGTCCGATGTCCCTTCGTCCAGCCAGTGCTGCAGCACTCCCCGGTGAGACTCTGCCAGTGTCTGCAACCTCGCGGCTTTGCTGATCTGCCGCCAATGTTGCGAGACGTTGTGATGCGCGATCCCCGTCAGCCAACTCCACAGCGAACCGCGTTGTGGATCGAATTGCCGCGCTGACCGGGCTGCGGCCAGAAACGTTTCCTGGACAACATCCGCCACGTCCGGCACACGGGGGCCCACCAATCTCGCGACGTACCGCCAGATGTCCACACTGTACCCCTCGTACAGCGCAGCCCAGGACTCACGGTTGCCGGCCCGCAATCCGCAGATCACAGCCGACTGGTCATTCTCATCCAACAAGGGAGCGATCTCGTCAATGGAACGCGAACGAACTGAAGAGAGTTGGCAGTTCGACTCGGCGAAGTGTCGCGGAATTCCGGAGAAGCTCCCGGATTGTAAAGAATTGCTGCCGCCAATAGTCTGGCTGTATGCTCCCGACAATGTCCGCGGGCGTAGGAGCGGATTGTGGCATTTTGGTATTCGTTGGGTTTCAGGCGGTTTGCCAATAGGCTTCCCATTGGTCGCTGTAGGCCAGGCTGCACAGGCCGGTCATGCGGTTGGCGCGGCGAACGCGCCAGCGGGCGGCGTTGGCATTCATGCGGTGGCCGATCAGGTTTTGCAGGCCCCTTCGACCTGCTCGCTGCCGATGCTCCGGCCCTCCTTCAAACACTCGGCGTAGTGCAGGTGGTCGACGTGCGGGGACAGATAATTCCGCAGCTTGTCGAGGGCGGCTTGTTCCGCATTCGCCCGCCACAAACCGCTTCGCCGAGTCCACGAGTGCGTCTTCGGCGTTCTGGCACTGGAAAGTGAACCGGTCGATCCGAGGTTGTAGGTGCGAATGTGGCCGGTGTAACGGGGGGGACATCGTCAAAGAACTCGTTCTCGTTCCTCTCTGGCACTCCAGTCGGTCATTTCACTTCGAACAGACTCAATCGCCTTCTGTGCAATTCTTTGGATCGCTAACGGTGACTTCTCCACGACGACGGTCCAGTCGGCGATCTCGCGTTCGTACTTCAACGGAACCTCTGCATACTCCATTTGGTACCCAGCTCTTGTCGCATCCAGAATCTCCCTGGCAGGTACGCCCGCGTTGAGCGCCGTGGTTGCCAACTGTACCCAAGCGATGTCGACCTTTCGGCTCAATGGAACAAGTCGGTAGGCCCTCAAGTATGGTCGTCCGATCAGCGAGCTGAACATGTCTGCAGAGTCTCCAACGATCACCTGAATCCATCGACGGGAGTAGCGTGCTTCCGGATTCAGGTGATCGAGAAGGTCAACGCGTACACTCTCCTCAAGTCCCTCGACAGCGGCATCAAAGACTTCCTCTGGAAAATACGGGAACCGTATGACCCCACAGAGATCCAATGACGCAGCCAATCGAGTCGCAATACGTTGTCATTGCGGAGAATTTCTCGAAGTTCGTGTGACGAATTGCAATGCAGTACGACCGCTGAACGCCAATTCGGTCTCAACGACTCTGGAAAAGGTCTGGTCTTTCGACAATGCCAGAGTGCTTGGATCGACTCCTGGACGACCGCTTTGGAATCATGTTTCAGCAACCGACGTAACGTGTCCTCAGGCAGCGAGTTTAGATAGATCACCGTGCTCACAACGTCGGGTGCCATCCGACAACTCTCGATTGCCAACAGGCGTAGGTCATCCGATATCACGCTGGACGGTAAAGCCAATTCGATCGCTCCACGACAATAGCGACCAGAGAGGAGGCAGGTTCTGAGTTGCTCCTCAGCCAGCGCCTCTCGAGTTTCTACAGCTCGATAGAGGAACGGCATCAAGATGTGTGGTTCGACCACTTCGTTCCAGGCCGCTTCAATCCACGGAATCTGCCGAGTTGCATTCTGTGATATGGCGTTGCAAAGTACGGATGTGTATGACGATGGTCGACTCACCAGGACTTTGGACTCTTCCCAGCAGGCTTGAATCCTTTGGAGCGTATCAGCCGGGGAGGCGTTGCCCATAGACTCCCCATAAGCAGCAGCGGCGTTTAGCAATCGTTGGAACTCATCCTCCTCAATGACATGCCATCTTTCGGGAAACATCGTCCGAAACAAGGGGTCGATCTCGGCATTTATCTGAACCTCTGGGAAATCGTCCGCAATTTCCGTGATGGCCAAGAGCACGCCTGGCCTGCCTTGCGCCATCTCGGCGAGCGCTGGTAGAAGGAACACGGCTGTTTCCTCCCGAATCTTGAAATACCCTTCAGGTGCTCCACGTCCACCAAAGGACGGGTGAAACCAACTTCGGACTGCGTCAATCAGCGAATGCCAGTTTGCAAACGTCCGATCAGAGAGCAATTCCAGGACCGACTTCCATAGTCTCGCGATCGCCTCCAAATCGCTCAGAGAAACGCCGCCAAATCGCATGGAATGATTCATTCGAAACGCCGGATCCTGCTCAATCGTTTCGAATTGAGGAGACGTGAAGAGTGGAACCAGTCGTAGCGCAAGATCCAAGTCATGCCCCGCTTCAACCCAGTCCTGAAAGACATCCAATGTCAATTGTCGGCGGCGAGTCGCTTCACCAGCCCTCGGATCGCCAGAGTGAATCCAATCTTGAAGAACTCTGAGTGGATGCTCCGACGTTGAAGACAGTGATCGATCATCTCCTTTCGACATATTGAGAAGATGGGGAATCGTTTGAGCTGGGCTGCTGGCAAGCAGCTCACTGGCCAGCATTTGGATTTGATCGGGATGCTTTTCCAGAACACTTTCGGCATGTTCTGGACATGAGTAAGCATATGACCTCCAACAGCTCTGGGAGTCTGCTCGCTCGACAAGGGTCAGCAATTCGAAGGGGCTGATCTTGGCTCCCCTCGCGTGGGCTTGAACGATGGTTTCAATCGCATGCGAAAAGTCGATCCCATCTGCCCCAACGTGTTCTCTCCAAGACAGATTGGCTGGCGCATTGAAGAAGTGGTTGCGAACCAGGATTGGACGGAGTGTGCGGGGAACCACCGCGATGCGATTACCAGGCACTTCGAGAACGACTCCGCCCATGGAGAGTTGTGTGACAGCGATTTGGACATCAGAGATAGACAACCCCAAGATTTCGGTCACGAATCCTGCGTTCACTCCAGACTCCCCACCAAGGGCGATGCAGGCCAATATCTGAGCCGCATTCCTCTCGGCTGATTGAGACAGACTGGCTAGAACTGCATCCGCGAGCGACTCACCGGTCCAGACGGATTCCAGGTCTTCCCGGCGTCGACTCTTGCATGCGTCAATGAGTGTGAGAGTTCTCCCCGGATAGCCCATCGACTGCTCGACCAGGATATGAAGGAATGCGTTGGGCCCCGTAATACCACACTCCTTAATAATCTCGACGATCTTGTCGTTGCCGAGTGGTCTCAACACGATGCTGGCCGAAGGCGTGATTCCAAAGGCATTTCGAACTTCGATCTGATGACCGGGCCAGCAGTCTCCCATGATCCGGTAACTCGCGCGATACTCCTCGCGATAGTGTTTCAGGAATCTGACGATCTCAAGGGATAGATGACTGTCTTCCACAAAGACGGCAGTCGGCGCTTGATCGCGTATGGCGTTGGCAATGGCTCCCTCGTCAGAACAAGTGACAAAAAGCCCACGTCCCTGTTTTGCCATTTCCTGAAGGAGAAAAGTCTTTCCGATTCCCGGTTGTCCAACAATCAGGAAGTCTTCGTCAGAGTTCAGGATCCGAGCCAGCTCCGAATCTCTCCCGAGCAGGCCGACTCCGAGAGTCTTGCGGCATGAGCGAGGTCGACGTGACAGCGCTGGCGGTTTGCCCGAGATCCCGAGAAGTTCCTGAAGCCAGCGACTATCACGAAGAAGCATCTCAACGATCGCATCTCTGGTATATGGTGCATGGGCGAGACGAAAACCCAACTCATCGACTCGCTTTTCGACGTTCCTACAGCGTTGTTGCGAAAGTTCACGGCTCGTCACGACCAGAACCTGATTCGCCAACGCTCCGCTTTCTTTGTGCCGATTCAGATTTCGGGTGACGTTCCCAATCACGTCTTCTTGCAGGGTTACGCAAACGATTCCACGTCCATTTTC
The DNA here is from genome assembly GCA_043736295.1 of Planctomycetota bacterium. GTDB lineage: Bacteria > Planctomycetota > Planctomycetia > Planctomycetales > Planctomycetaceae > TH-plancto1. The sequence continues at coordinate 15,575 of JAYTCW010000601.1, forward strand.
GTTTGACCAGTTCCCGTCAACTCCAGCATCATCACCGCCTGGAGCTGGAATGAGATTGGGCCAATCGCCCCTCAACAAGCTGCAGACGCATTTTTCGAAGAGCACTCCGTCCGTCAATTTGGCCAATCGCTCAACGACGGATTCATGCAGCGGGTCGCGATTCATGGCGTGGATGGCGGAAAAGGGATGATCCAGCTTGTGTTCATTCGCCAGTGTAGCTGTTTTTGTGTCATCCCGGAGGACACGACGAGAGCACTGCATCACAACATGTGAGGATCCCAGGCGACCAATTCTGGATGAATCTGCGAGTTCGAAATCAGGGTTGGGTTCGGTTCGCGGTCCCAAACGGTGTGTTAAATCTTGAGGGCGTTTTTGGAGAGACAGAGAGTTCGAAGGCCGAAACTCGCGGGAGAGGTTTGAAATATCGAAATCGGGGCGTATTCGGGAACGACCTAGATGTCTCGGTCCGAACGACCATCATCGCAACATCTGGCGGGAATGGCGGATAGGACGCCACCTTGTACCGACGCCAAAACACTCTCCTGTGTGAACCCGTGTGTCACTCAGAGTTCGAAAAATGAAAACAGTGAAGCGGGGACAACCCTCTTCCGAAAGCGTCTCTGTTCTTGAGAAGCGTGGCGCCCAGCATTTTCTCACGAATCGGCGGTTCGAGTTGCCTTCGGTCCCGTTGAAGTCGAACGGGATTCGAAATCGGTGTGAAAGTGGTCACTGATTATGTTCGACTTTGGCTCTCGTCGCGTCCGGAGGAGATTCAGATTTCACAGACGGCTTATGTTCGGGAACCGCACAGAGCACGATCCCCACCATGGTGAGCACGATGACCACGACGGCACCCGATTTAGAAGTGAATACCGAGTTTGGCTCCATGAAGTACACATATGCACCCGCTGGAACAGTCAGCAGGTAGATTAGGGCCACCATTTGAAAAGCAGTACGGTTCATCGCGGTCCTACTCTTGGATCCGGCTCGTCGTGGTGATCTCGAAATGAGACAGTGGCGGATTTGAGGTCATCGCGGTCAAGAGTGCTGTGACACACATTGGATCCTTACTCGGTCGAGCCGAAGTGGACGGTCGTCATGGCTTGATCTCCCAAGTCAGGAGTTCAAGGCTGTAGCCTTTCACCGCCGCCCGTTTGATCCCGCGGGTCTGACCGTCAGCAAAGACGGCATGTTTGAGTAACTGGCCAAGAGGGCTTGTCATACTCGGATCGTCGGAATGGCCGCGAGTCTTCAGGGCATCGAGACTGGGTTGTGCGAAGCAGGTGAAGTCGACGACTTCGCGGTCGGACTTCACGGCGATCACGACGAGGTGTTCAATTCCTGGACTTTCGGCAACAACTCTGGTGGAGAGAGGGAATGAGTCGCCGGGTTGCAGGCGATTGATCTCGCCCTCATGAGGATACAGTGCGTTAATGCCACATTGGCTGTCGATGCAGAGTAAAGTGACGTCAACAGGGAATGCACAGGGATTTTTTACGCGAAACGTGATCGGTTCTCCATTCTTGAGGGTCATGCGTTTAGGAGTCGTCGGTGCTGATCCAGAAAACATCTGTTCGAGTTCTACTTCAATCCGCGCCGAGACGCCAGAAATTGATGAAGCGTTATCTTGGGCCGCCAGACGTTTGAGATTGGCCGCTCGCGAGATCCGCTCCAAGGCAGGACCGAGCCACTCGAGGGTCGCATCGTTCAGAGGTCTGGGACCAATCGAATACAATGGTTCTTGATTCGGATTCCCATCGTCTCCCTTTCCGTATTCCGCAGGGATCAGCAGGAGTTCTTGGCCTGTGACCCGGATCAGCCAATTGGCCTCGGCTTCAGATTCTACCCCACGTACGAGGTGGATCCCCTGCTTCGAGAGCGACGGTGGCTGCAGCATATCGTTGAGTATCTGGACAGATATAGGATCCGTTGCTGGCCCCGGTGAGACGGCCACCTTCAGTCGCAAATCGCCAGCATCGGTAAACACCAACTCACATCTCCCCTTCTCAGGCAGAGTCGTTGACGATGGTTGGCCGCCCTCTGTACACGGCACAACGTCGGCGTCGAGAGTTCTTGCGACTTGAACCCGAACGTAGCCGATCGGCTGTGCCGAAGAGGGCTCACTCTGGGCAAAGACGGCCAATATGCTGTTTTGCGTGACCCCCTGCAAAAGCCCCGCATTGATGGACCACACTTGGGACTTCTTGGAAAGAATGACGCGTGTTCGATCCGGCCACACGGTCAACCCGAATAACTCGCGGTCTTTGACTTTGCCTTCAATCATGGGAGTCGGTGAAGAGCGGCCAAGTCCCGCATACTGAGTTTGAATCTGCCTGACGAGTTCGCGGCACGTCATCGGCTGCGTGGAGCGCGAGAGTATCTGGCACAGGGTATAGGTCAGTAATCCGTGCGGCTTGCGATCAGGCCCCTCAGCGGGAAGCAGTCGCTCAACAGTGACTTCAGAGGACTGAGCTGCATAAATGGCGACCACGGAGGGAATATCCAGAATTGCATCGAGCTGGCGAGATCCACGGGTCAGCTCACCACCATCGGGCAATTGTGGTCGAGCGTAATCTTTTTTGGCTTTCGACAACTCCGTTAGCGGAACCAACACACCGGGGGGAATTTGGCGAACTCGCTCTCCACTTCCACGAGTCATGGTTCCCGAGTGGCAAGCATCAACAATCACTGTAACAGCGCAGTGGCGTTGCTCGATGGCACTTAACCAAGTGCGAAGCTCGTCATCAATGATGGCATTGGGAATCTGACCAATTCGTCCATCCCAGGCTTTGACATCTGTTGGCAGAAACAGCTCATCCAGCCCATCGGGTTCGGGATCGTCTGGCGAGGGCTTCACGTCAGGTTGCTGGCTGCCGTGCCCAGCCAGGAAGACCACGACTGACTCGCCAGCAACCGCTTCCTGGCCAAGTCGAACAAACTCTCGCTCGATGTTGGCACGCGTTGGTCGGAGTTCTTGTTTTCCGGAGGATTCTGTCAGGAGAACGATCCGCTCCGAGGGGAAACCGAAGCGTTGAATCAACAATTCGTTCATCATTTCCACATCGTTGGCGGGGCCCTGCAGATGCAATGATGGCTCTAGGTGATCGTACTTCGTGCATCCGATCAATAGTGCGCGACCACGTGGCGAAACTTCCTCTGCCCTGCTGCCGCCCGCCCATGACCAGCAAAGCGAAGTGAGCGCGATGAGAACGAAGCGTACACAGCGCTGATACCTCATGGAGTCCCTCCCAAATTCACTCGCGAGCGGTTTGAGCATTCCATGTGATTGAGTTTGCCTTCTCCGTCAAGCCCACGCTGACAAACACGGGTTTTCCAGGCTCTCCTAGAATCGACACGGGAATCACCATCGGTATCCCATCCCAGGCCAGGCTCTCAGGCATCGTGACGCCCCTGCTGGCACGGAAATGGAGTTTTCCCGGTTTTTCCACAGCTGGCCCGGTCGAGATGATCACTAATGATGCGGTTCCATTCACGGGAACTTCACCCGGCCCCAGAACTCGAAAACCACTTGTCAGACTGCGCGAAGGGGAATTCAGAGCGACCAGCGGTGAATCGACTTTGTTGCGTTCACGAATGGCCACAAGAGCTGTACCCGCCAGTTTGACGAGATGCTCTCGTTGTTTTGGATGCAGTTCACGCAATTGTCGTATTCCGTCGACCAGCTGTTCGAGTTCCTCCTCCGTGCCGTATTCCTGAGTGATCCGGAGTTCTTTGGCGAACGTGTTGTACAAGGAGATCGCTTCGGCACTGACCTGGTTGGGTTTTAGTCCCGGTCCTGCGTCGACTCTTCGAGACGCTGACGCCAATTGCTTCGCCAACTGGATTTCCGTCAGGACAGCTTGCTGATCTTCGGCGGAAAGTGACTTGCCGGATTGGAGTGTGGTTTGAATCTGATCAAGCCCCCTCAGGTCGGCTCTCTCTTGTGCCGCGTTGATCGCCGCGCGATACAAAGCCACCGCTGGCAGCGCTTGATTCTTCTGACCGAGGGCCAGCTCGGCGGCCCCGAGTTTTTCGGCGATGGCCAGGAGTGACATCGCATCTTCCGCTCGATACGCCGCCACAGCCGCATCGACACTAAGGTCCTTCGCGAACTCCGGAGACACGAGAACGGCTGCTGGCTCCGAAGATGCCTGCGGCACATCTTCAGCCGCACTCAGAAAGCTTTCCTCGACGAACGAGGACGCAGCAATGAGAACCACAAAACTGAGAGACCTGAACATTCTGTTCCTCGTTTCTGCAAACGTGTTTCAACGGAGTTCCGCTCGATCATCCGGGGACAACGCGATTACAGCGTTCTCACTCTGCTCCCGCAACGCAGAACACGGACCAGAAGTAGGGATGGGTCAACGGATTTGATGCACCACCCGAGCGATTCTTCTGAAGGAATTCCCGTTGCGACTGGGCGAGTGACTGCGATGGTGACTTCCCGGCGAGGAGAATCTCGTGGAACCTGCGAATCAATCCTGGAGCAGCACCATCATGGACATCCCACAACCCGGAGAGAACTGATCTGGCCCCAGAATAGAGAAATGCCCGCTGCAAACCAAACAGATCATCACCCGGCTGAGGCGACCGATCACCGAGTCCTGAGTAACAAGCACTCATCACGATTACTCGTGCATTGATGCGTCTGGCGAAGATCTCCCCCGCAGTCAAACGTCCATCATTATGATCGACGGACAACAATCCGTCGCTCTTTGCTTCCCCACTTGCGGATGCTTCATCCTCCAAGACCATCAAGTAGCTTTGAATGGGGTGTTCCGGATCGTTGTTCCCGTGAGTCGCAAACATCAACATCCCTGGCTCTGAAAGAAACTGCTTCACGCGGTTCTCCGTCGCTTCGCTTCCCTCTAAGACCTGCTTCAAGGAGTCCCCGTAGACCTCACGCAGGTTTTTCAAGTCCTCTTCCACACCAGCAAGTCGAGGAGCGCCCGGAGCGTCCGACAGGCCGACCACTCGAGCTTGGTCGAGCGGTGCATACGAACGCCTTCGGATCAGATCCCAGATCGTTAATGACGGGGCATAGGTGACTGCAAACGGCTCATCAAGCACGAACTGTGGCTGGACCATTTCGTGCTTGGCTCGTGGTGTCGAGTCAAGCTTCGTGACCAGAGCAGCGAAGGGGAGGTAGTGCAGGATGTGCTGCGGTACAACTACGACGTGCTGTGTCATTTGCAACTCGGCCAACACGTCATCCGGCAGCAGCACGCGACGCAGGTCATACAATTCATCCTGCCAGGCGTGATCGAATCCCTTCGATTGATAGCGTCTGAGCATCTTCTGAGCCTGGCCTTCAATCCCGGTCAGAAACTGTCGGGTGCGAGCCACCAACTGGCGTGTCACGATCGATTGACCCTGAGAGTCCACCAACGGAAAGGCACGGACTTTGCCTGCTCGAATGAGGAATCCCCAGCTGCGATCTGCCCCCAGAAAGTATTCGACGGCAGCGACATCAGCGGGCCAGTCCGCTAGTAGCTCCGTCAGTTCGCGAGGTTCAACGGGCTCCTGTTGCTCAGCGATCCCGAGAGAGGACAGGAGATCCTGAGCCGCTCTCGCTTTTGCCATCTCCGCAAACCGCAATGCCTCTTGAGGCTGGCCTTCCGCCAGATGAAGTTCGACGAGCTTCTCATAGATAAAGCTATGTCGGGCAAAGTAACCGGCTCGGGACTGTCCGGTCTGGTCTTGAGGAAAGCGAGAACGCTGGAGCTCCGCCAAGTGCCAAGCCAGCGAAAAATGCTTGATCGCTGCTTGCTGATCGGCTGTCTCGATCGCAACCAAACCAAGCAACCGCTCGATCGTTTCGACTCCAGACAAGTCACCCGCCTGAAGGAAATCATCATGCGATTTCTGGGCCTGCTCGCTGGCCGCTTTGAAATCGCTCTGGCGGAAGGAGAGCTGTGCCAGCAGTTCCCAAGCCGCCGCTCTCGTCAGGCGTTCGGCTTCTTCGTCTGCTTTCTGTGTCACCAAAGAAGCCATGTGGGCTGATTCCGCAGTCGCAGCTCGCTCGCCGAGAAGGAACGAACGGGGCTGATCGGAATCTGACTGGGCGACATCGAGTGTGTGAATCACGTCTGCCAGCAGTGCTGATGTCCTGGCTTGATTGACTCGGATGGCGGCGATGGCATTGTGATCCTTCAATTGGATTGCTGCCTCAGCCGCCGCCGCATACTGCTGGCGAGCATCGATCAGATTCAACAGACAGTTCAAAATCGGCTGGTCCACCCCAGCGGCCATCTGGAAGGCGTGATTCCCCAAGCTGTTCTGTGCCAGGAGTAATCGGAAATTCGCGACATTGTTGTAGGCGCGCAGTAAGTCGGACTGCCTTTGTGGTGAGTCGGGGAGATTGGTGAGCGACTCAATCGCGAGGCTGAATTGGTTGATTGCTTCATCGGACGTTCCTGTCCCGGCTTCCGCGAAGACAACAGCTCGGTAGAGTCTCTTCAGTCCGAGCCGGCGTGGGTTGGAGTCGCCCTCTTCACCATCCGGAGTCTGATCCAATGCCTGCAGTGCGTCTATCCATTGGCCTGCGGCAATCAGCTTCCGAGCGGAGTCAATCGATTCAATACCCGTGTCGGTCCCCAGCGTCGGAGTCGCGATCTGGCCCTGATGATAGCCCGGATCTTTGGCTACCAACTCCAGCCACTGCCGCAGACGGTCTCGATGTCGCACGAGAGGTGGAGTCAGCGAATCAGACTTAGCCGCCTCGACAAAATCGAGAGCGTCACCCAGAAATTCCGGTTGATCGTCGTCGGTCCGAAAACTCAACAGGTGTTCGATCCCGTACTGCAAGGCCAGTGGGGCATTCTTGTCACCCGTCAACGCGATCATAGAATCAATTGGCGACCAGTGTTGCTTTCGTTGTTGCGCGTCCAGAATGGTGAAACGATTCTGCTCCAGCCCCTGAGCCATTCGGATGATGTACTGTCCGGGCGGGAGTCCGTCTTGGAATGCCTCTGGCCATTCAGTCCACTCAGAGAGTGCAACCTGCTTTTGCCCCTTCGGAAATCGTATCTTCAGGAGGACTTCGTCTGCGTTCGCCCTGGATATCATGGCCATACGTTCGGGAAGTTCGCCGTTCTCGTCGGATCGCCGGATCGTCGGAAGTGACGAAAGAATCTCCGCACCGTTCTGAGGAGTGATGAACGCAGCACCTCGAATGAGCGTGGTCCCGTCCAGTGGTTCGAGCTGAATTGTCGCCGCCAAGGAGAGCGTGGCCGAGAATTCGCTGCCTCGCTGAGGGGCATTGCTCCGCGAATTGGCCATGAGATTCAGGGTGCCTTCGACATCCGTATCATCCGGCCAACTGCTTCCTGCTTTCAAAACGGTCCAACGCTCCCGGCCTGTTTCCGGCTTCCAAATCAGTAATCCTGAAGGAGTCGTTTCAGGTAAAGGATTGGTGGAACTCAAAACATTCAGTTCCAATTCGCCCTGACCGTTCAATTGTGCGAGGACCGCGATTTGAGGCGAGAACTGCGAGGGGCCAGGTGGAGACTCATCCGCAACAAGCAATGAGCAAACACAAAGTGTCGCGCACACCGCCCACAAGTTGAAATTCGAAGCCCCACGTCGCCATGCCCAGTTCATCGGAATCCCTCAATACAGCCCGCATCGTGTGTCCGATGGCGTGGTCAATCACATGGATCGCCCCAGCTCAGCCCTAGACAATACGACCCGCACCAAGCACTCAGCCTAGGCGTGAACCGGACCGCTGTCCACCAAAGACCGTTAGGGCTCTAGGATAGCAAACGTCGAGTCACACAAGTGCCGGACACCGATGCGGATGAATTGTACGGTGCGAAAATCGAACACATGACCACTCGGAATACTCCAAACGTCTCTGTTTGACGTTGATCGACACCTTGATTTTCCGATCGTAATCCAGGGTACCCGTCATTCAGGAACCTGAGATTGGTTTTCGCATTCACAGCCCCCGGAGAAGGTTTCTATTCTCATGGAGTCGCTGGGGAACTCTCCCCGGCTCCCGAATCCATCGGCCCAGGGAAATCAGACGCCGGTAATGCTTCAGGCGTCGCGTCTGTTCCCACGGGTGTCGCCGTCCCAAATTCCGACAACGATATTTCGCTCATCGTAGTCAATGTTTCATTGTTTCCGAATCCAAGACTGTCCGTACCCACACCCACGCTCTGGCCGTTGCCGTTGTACGAGCGACTTCCGTTGGAATCGTCCGGAATGTTGACATTGGCCTGGCTCACCATTTGACGGTAGGCCTTCAGCGCCTCATTGCCACTGATCCCGACGGGTGGCCTGTCATGTATCAGAATGGCGACGGGGTTCTCCGGAAGAACCTTCTGCAAGTAGTCAGCCACGGTCTTGGTTCGGGCGGTGTCGAGTTCCCGGCGATGTTTGAAGTAGGCCTCGTGGTCATCGTCGGTGAAACGAAAATCGTGGGCCGATTGAACCGACACCTCCATGTTCCCAAAGGGATAACGACGCGCAAGTCGGTCGAGATGTGCGCGCCCGGAGGCACGCAATTCGGAGCTGTTCTGCTCGAAATGATGGTTCCATAGAGTCTGGGTCAAAATGAGAGCATCCATATGCTCCCGTTCCAGAATCTGCGCGACTGCGCATCGAGAACTGCGAGTGAGCACGCGTGGTCGGTAGACCATGCAAGGGTCTTTGGCGAGCGCTGAGTGGACCGTCAAACACGCCAGACCGCAGGCTGTCGTGGTAATCCCAAACAGACGCAGGACAGATGTGACGCTGACAACAGGGGGCATGCCATTTCTCCTAGACGATCGCGCTCGTGGGACTCAATCCGACAGTTTCGCCTGCCCCGGCTTGCGTTTCAAACTGGGCAGCCGAAACCATTTCTTGGGGGTTCGTTCGACTTGAGTGGCTCCGACTTGTTGAATGGTCCCAGCACCCGATGAGGGCCGTTTGCGGTCATCAACGCGGGCGGATTCGTCGGGTATTGTTTGATACTCGACCTCTTCTTCCATGTCCGGAACTTGAATAGGAACTTCCGGTAGCCCGTGCCAATAGAGTTCCTTGTCGGTCGGTCGTCGGCTTTCATCACCAGGAAGCGGAGGTGGGCATTCAGATGCATTCAGCGGACTCACCAGTCGAGGAGTGACGATGATAATGAGTTCCAGTTCTCGCTCCTGATGCCGAACGTGTCGAAACGCAGCTCCCACAAGAGGGAGATCCCCGAGGATCGGAACTTTCTGGACCTCGGCGTCACTTTCGGTCTGGAGCAGCCCGCCCAGAACCAAAGTCTGCCCCGGCTCCATTTCCACCGTGGTGTTGATCCGCTGCGTGATGAATTGTGGGACTTGGTTGCCCCCGATCACCAGAGCTTGCGTAAAATTCACAGAACTGTGCTCGGGCACGAGATTGAGGCGAATCTTATCGGGGCTGAGGATGATTGGCACAAAATTCAGCCGAGTGCCAAACTTCTTGAACTCCACGGTGGGAGAACTTAGAGGGGTGGTTTGGATGGGATACGGCTGCTCTCCACCGACGAGAAACTCTGCGGGGCGGCCGTTGAGAGTGGTCAGAATCGGTTTGGCCAGAACTTTCGCTACGCCTTGGACCTGCAATGCCTCGATCTGAGACATGAATTGGTGTAGCTCGTTGGTCACACCGAAAAAGACGGTTGATGCCGGGGTCACCACAGACGCCGCCTCACCGCCGACATCTTGGAACGCATTGCCTCCCGCAGTAGCGGCGTTGTTGGCCACCGAGGAGGCAATGGGAGTCACGCCTCCAATATTGCCAATCGAGCTGCCTGCATATCCCCCCGTGCCCGCGTACTGGAAGTTCAAACCGAGTCGGCGCAATTCGGCTCGATCGATACGAGCGATCACGACTTCCAGCTGAACTTGCATCACTCCCGAGACCTGGATGCCGTTCACCACTTCGCCCTGATTGCCGACAAAGCTTTTGACCAGTTGCAGAATCCCGTCGACATCAGCAGGCGACTCGACAGAACCGCCGAGAACGAGCATGCGATCACCGGCGGCGGTCACCTCGACGGTGGAGAGCGGGAATTGTCGGGCAATCAGGGCCTCGATCAAGAGGACAGTGGGAGTAATTCGCACTGAATACTTCTTGACTCCGCGTTCACCGATCAGTGTCAATTCGACGAGCCCGAGTTTCCTCCCGACGACTTGGATGGAATTGGTTGGTTTTTTCATGGTTCCGTCTTTTTCATCAGCCCCTCTCACGAAGAGAAAGTCATTGCGGTTGATGAAGACTTGTTTGATCTTGCCGATGTCTTCGTAAGCTCGGATATTGAAGAACTCGCCGAGCGGAATCGACAGCGATTGTGCCGGTCCCTGGGGATTCTGATTGATCATCTGCGGCTGGAGTGGGACAGTGTCATCGTCCCTGGGGTCACGCACAATGATACCATCAGAGCCATCGCTTGACGCTTGGCCATCTGACTCTGATGGCACGCGAAATGAAGCCCTGTGGATTCCTCCGGGTTGGTCCTCACTTTCTGGGTTTCCAGATTTCAACCAGGATTCGTCCATGACAATCGGTTCGGGTTCCGGTGTCGGTATCGGATCGTCAGCAGAGACTTGGCGAGTCTTCGCATGGGGCCGTTTATTCGACGCAGGAGTCTCGGCAACGACGCCCTTGGCTGTCACGAACAATGGAAGGCAAACGAAGAGAAAATGCCACCACACCGCCCCATGCAGTGAAACAAGGCAACCTTGCCGTGTCATGATGTTCTCCCGTGGAAATAGGTGTGCGCGCAGCGTCTCTGAGGCACTTATCGACTGGCAGCTTGGGTTGACTTAAGCGATTAGGCATATTTTGACGGTTTTTCGGAATACTTGAAATGGGGTCTGAACAATCGTTGAGATCCCATGGCGTTGCGAAAAGGTCCAGATTCCTGTGAAGAACAGGTATGCTGGCGTTGTCGAATCAGTCGCTACGGTTGTGTCGCGTCGGTCCGCTCGTTCCAATGGAAACTGTGGCCGTTTGTGTCCGACGAACGCAATTGGCACGTTTCCTCCCACAGGAAGTCGCCGCCGTGAGTTTCCACCTCCCGACAAGTCCTGACGCAGAGTCTGCATTGCTGGTCTCATGGATCGAGGGGGTTAAGGCTGGCAATCAAACCGCAGCGGCAGAACTGGTTCGGCACTACGAGCCGGAAGTTCGTCGTTTCGTCCGTTTTCGGTTGACCGACCCTCGGTTGAGGCGCTTGATCGACTCGGTGGATGTCTGTCAGTCCGTCATGGTCAGATTCTTTCAGGGCATTCAAGCCGAACGTCTGTCCGCCGAACACCCATTGCAGCTTCTGAAGTTGTTGACCACGATGGCACGAAACTCTTTGCTCGACCATGCCCGCAAGGTCAAAGTCCGGCGTCATATTTCGGGCAGTGGTCTTGAGCCGGATCACTTAGCGAATGTGGCGGACCGAAGAACCAACCCGAATGAGAAATTGGAAGAAGCCGATTTGGTCGACTTGATCCGCAGCCGGATGCGTCCCGATGAGCAGCGAGCCTTGGACCAATGGCTGCTGGGTCAGGGATGGGAGGAAATGTCGCAAGAATTCGGCTGTGAACCGGACGCTCTTCGAAAGCGATTGACCAGGGCGATTGATCGAACGACGAAGGAACTGGGATTACTGGAGGACGAGAATGTCTGACCAGAAGTATGAAGCTGATGTCTCAAGACTGACAGAAGGGAAGCAGCGAATCGACCTTGGTTCCTCCGTGGCATTGTCAGAGCGACTCATGAGCGATCTGAGGCAGGCTCGGGCGGGAGTCGTTTCTCCAAAGCCGACGGTGGAAGAGATCCTCTCCTCCAAAGGCTTAAAGCACTTTGACATTACACCAGACGTGTTGACGGATTTGGTCTACACCGAATGGATGCTTCGTCTGGGGGAGGGCGAGACCCCTCTTCACGCGGAGTATCGATCGCGGTTTCCGATGATTGCGTCACTACTTGGGAAGCAATGGTTACTCGACCAGAGTCTCGAATCACTTTCCGAAGAGACAGTCTCACGGCAGACCCTCCTTCCCACCTTCATTCCATCTTCCGACGACATTCCCGTAGATCACGCCGCCCTTCCGCTGGACCAAATCGGAAAATACAAGGTGATTTGCGCCTTGGGGGCTGGTGGACAAGCGAACGTCTATCGAGCCCACCATCCCGAACTGGGCCGTGATGTCGTGATTAAGGTCGTCCGGCCGAGGTGGCGACCAGACATGGCACTTACCCCCCAGTCGATCCCGGATTCACTCATCCGCCAAGTGATCGCCGAAGGTCGATTGCTGGCCCATTTGAACCATCCGAATATCGCGCAGATCTACGATGTAGATCAGGCCAACGGGTATCCGATCCTAGTGATGGAGTACGTCGAGGGGCAGTCCCTCGACCAGTATCAGCGGACGCATTCCCTGAGCTGGCAAGAGATCGCGGGACTGCTGTCGCGGGTCGCAAGGGCGGTTGCAGCGGCCCATGCCCGGGGCATCGTGCATCGCGACATCAAACCTCAAAACATCGTCATTCGACGTGATGGTGAACCGAAGCTGATCGATTTCGGTCTTTCACAGATGAACGATGCCTGGAACCAGCAGGTACAACCTCCTGGGATTTCAGGCACACTCGGATTCATGGCACCTGAGCAGGCCCGAGGAGATCTCTCTGAAGTCGGCCCTGCGGTCGACATCTTCTCACTGGGGGCCGTGTTGTATTTCCTGTTGACTGGCCAGCCACCCTACCACGGGTCGTCGACTTTGACGGGCGTAAGTCTGTATGCGATTCTGGAACAAGCGAAACGCTGTGAGTGGGACCGCGAGGCCCTTGCGGTTCCGGAATTGCCCGTAGCACTTGTCAATATTTGTACGAAGGCTTTGGCCTCTCTTCCGTCAGAAAGATTTGCTACAGCAAACCACTTGGCGGAGGCACTGGACGCTTTCGCGGTGATTCGAAATCCCCAGACCCGATCTGCTGTTCTGATTTTGGCTTCGCTGCTGGCGATTGGAGCCTTCGCCGCATTGAGCTCAGTCTATTTCTCGCCGAAACGTGGAGGTGCTCCAGTTGGAGACTATAATAACACAGCGTTCGTTCAGTCTCAGGCCAGTAGTCTCAGCGTCCGAATTCACCGCGACTCAGCCTCGTTGGACCTGATTGACGCAGTTCCGATTGTCAGCGGCGAGTCACTGAGTGTGATGCTCCGGATTCCTGCTGGGATTTCTCTCTCGTTGTTTTCCATCAACGGTGCAGGACAGTTGCAGCGTGTCGCCACGGTCAAGAGCCAAGCTGTGAATCACGCATGGCGGTATCCCGAAGACATGGAGAAGACGGTTCCGTTGACCGGTCCGGCTGGGACGGAGTGCTTGCTCTGCATCGGAAGCACTGACATTGTTGCGACCATCGATCCGATTCAGCGGACTTGGGACTCTCCAGTGAGATGGCCAAAACTGCCAACGTCGACAGTGCTGCGACTCGTGGGACGCAAGGTCACGATCGAACAGAGAGGTCGTGACTTGGGTCCTCCGATCAAGTCTGACCTCTCTCCCACCGATCAAATCGCTGAGACTCTGGAGCGATTCGTCGGGGCATTGGACTCGCGATACAATTTCATCGAAGGTCTGGTCTTTTGCCATGCCCCAGCCGAAGAAGAGTGAATTCGAGTCATCTCCGCTCAGAGGCATTGAGGGGAGTCGCTGACGTGAACTTGGATGGCAGACATGAGAACGCACCCGACCGGCAGACACTCCCCCTCGTCGTGGCTGCCATTCGCCTGCCGAATGGTTGCAGTTGTGTTGATCGCGGCATCTATCTGGACTCCCGATGCGGAAGGACAGGAAGTCACATCCCCCCCCCCCTTGACTGTCTCTCAACAGGAACAGGTGAAACAGAGTGAGGTCCATTGGAAACAGGGATACGAATTTCTAGCAGCGGGGAAGCTCGCAGAGGCCACGACAGAGATTCAAGCGGCGGTCACCATTGAACGGGGAGTTTATGGTGATCAGAACGATCCAGTTCTCGCCAATATGAACACGCTCGCTGAACTCTACGAACTCCGAGAGCAATTCCCCGCTTCGCTCGCGGTTCGCGCTGAGATCCAAGCTGGACTGACGAAACGATTCGGGGAGACTCACTGGAGGGTGATCGATGAGCGAATCGCTGCTGAAGACTGTCAGCGTCGCGCGAAGCTGCCGCCGCCAGATCGAGAACGATTGCGGGAGGCGGTCACTGCATCAAAGGCCATGGACCAGCTTTATGCAACGGACCAGTTCGCGGCCGCGCTTGAGAAAGCGGAATTCGTTGTTCAGCGGCGGCGAGAAATACTTGGTGAACACAATTCGACATTCGGCCTCAGTCTCGCGAAGCTCGCGCTGGTTCACAGCCGTCTGGGGCATTACGACGAGGCCGAGTCACTCTATGATACAGCACGAGTCATCGAATCGGAGACTCTGGGAAAGCAACATCCCGAATATGCAACAACATTGAGCAATCTCGCAGTACAGTGTGATGATGCTGGCGAGTTCGCGAAGGCAGAGCGTTTGTATATCGAGGCGAAGGAAATCCGACTCCAGACCCTCGGCGAGCAGAGTTCTGACTATGCAACTAGTTTGAACAACTTGGCCGTTCACTATGACCTGCTGGCGGACTTCTCGAAGTCCGAGCCGCTCTATCTCAAAGCCGTGGAGATCAAACTTCAGATTCTGGGTGAGCGACATCCAGATTACATGACGAGCTTGAACAATCTGGGGCGGCATTTTCTAACGCGCGGCGATCTGTCCCAAGCAGAACCACGGCTTGTCAAAGCGATGGAACTCCGCAAACAAGTGCTGGGAGAAAAACATGTGCAGTACGCCGGGAGTCTCAATTCATTGGGATTGCTCTACCAAGCCCAAGGCAAGTTCGAGCAAGCGCAGAAGCTGTTCGAGCAAGCCCGAGAGATCCTGAAGGAAAGATTGGGTGAGAAGCATGCCAACTATTCCACCACACTCGGCTTTCTCGCTGGCTTACACAATGCAAATGGGGAATTCGAGACAGCCGAGTCCCAATATCGCGAGGTGCTGGCACTTCGACAGGCAGCTCTGGGTGATCAGCACCCGGATGTGGCCACAGTCCGCTCCAGGTTGAGTTTGTCGCTGCTGCATCAGAACAAGACCGATGAAGCTCGATCTCTCGCCACTCAAGCTGCGGAAGTCACTCGCCGTCATGTCGATGCCGTCGCCTCGATTCAGTCCGACCGGCAGCAATTTGCCACGGCTAGGCAAAGCTATGTGGCGCTCGACGCCCTGTTGTCTATCCTGGTTCGCATCAGCAGTGTCACCGACAGCGAGTACAACGAAATCCTGCAGGCCAAGGGACGTGTCTGGCAGCGTCAGCGCGATTCGCGGGAGACGGCACGTGCTGTCACGCAGCAGCCTGAACTGGCCAAACTGGTCAACGAACTCCGGTCACTGGCCGCTCGTCGTGGTCAGTTGATGTTAAATGTCCCCAGTCCGAATAGCGTCGAGGAGTGGCGTCAACGCCTGGAAGAGGTCACTCTGCAGCAGGAAAGCCTCGAACGCGAACTCTCCGACAAGAGTGTCGCGTTGCGAAACCTTAGCATTCCCGTTTCACCGGCTGACGTCAGGAACGCACTCCCCGCAGATGCGGTGTTGGTGGATGTCTTCGAATACCTCCACGTGTTGACTCCGTCCGCTGAGCCGTCTGCGGCGATGCACGAGCGCCGCCTCGTTGCGTTCGTGGTTCGCCGAGATAAGCCTGGCGTCGCGCTGGTCGCCCTGGGCCCGGTAAGGCCCCTGTCTCGGGCGATTGATACGTGGAGGCAGTCGTTTGGGAAACTGCCCGAGGCACAAGCCGCTGCGCGCTTGCTCAGGCAGAAGATCTGGGAGCCGCTCGAACCGCATCTCAACGGGGTGGGACTGGTCCTGCTCTCACCCGATGGGGTAGTCGGGCGATTTCCTCTCATGGCTCTCCCTGGGAGGATGCCTGACACCTACTTGCTGGAGGACGTGTCGCTGGCTGTGGTCCCCTGCGCGATGGCGCTGCCTCGCATGCTGGTCGAGGACAGCTCGGCTCCGAGAGTCGAAGTGGCTGGCCAACTCCTGATCGCAGCGAACATTGACTACGACGACGCAACGCCCGCCCCGACAGCGCCACCTGCCAGAAAGTTTGGGCGACAACTGGCTGCCGTCCGTGGTGCCGACTGGAAGGGGTTCACTCCCCTGGCGGCGACGCGCGGGGAATTGGCTTCGATCGAGAAGCTCTATCGCGACTCGTTCGGGGGCAACGGCCTCACGCTTCTCGAAGGCACCGAGGCCCGCGAACAGCGATTCTGCGAGGAAGCGGTCCGGCACAAATATCTACACATCGCCACACACGGCTTCTTTGCTCCCTCTGCATTGAAGTCCGCATTACACGACAGCGAAGAGCAGGCCCGCTCCGCGCCACTCTCCTCCAGTACGGCCTCACAGTTCATTGGCTATCCACCAGGACTGCTCTCCGGCATCGCCCTGTCGGGGGCGAACCGCGATCCCGAGCCCGATCACGAAGACGGAATCCTGACCGCGTCCGAAGTCGAGAATCTCGACCTGCGCGGCGTGCAGCTGGCTGTACTCTCCGCGTGTGAAACGGGTCTGGGCGAGGTGGCCGGAGGCGAGGGGCAGCTCGGTCTGCAGCGGGCGTTTCAAGTCGCCGGGGCTCAGACCGTTGTGGCCAGTCTGTGGCCGGTTTCGGACACCGCGACGAGGACGCTGATGGAGCGGTTTTACGAAAATATGCTTCGTAAGAAGAATCCGCTGGGGACTCTCGATGCGTTACGCGAAGCTCAACTCTGGATGCTGCGGGAAGGTCAGGACCGGGGATTGGTTCGTACTGATGCACCTGCGAATTCTGGCAAGCCGCAGCGAACTCCCCCGTTCTACTGGGCCGCATTTGTCCTGAGCGGTGACTGGCGATAAGAGTCAGTGCCTCTCCCAGAAACCTCTCCGCATTACGTCACTGAATACCCCCCCCCTCTTTCAGCGAGTCACACATGTCAATCTCATCGCTCAGTCGGACATTCGCCCTCTCCCTCGGACTGATTCTATTGGCATTCTTCGGCTGTGGCGGGTCTGATTCAAAAATGGCGCCAGCACCCTCAGCCGGAAATCCCAGCCCGTCGACCACTGAATCGACCATTACCGGACCTGACCGCGATTTGAAGTCGATTTTGGAATCGGACAAAGAGGACATGGACGGAAACAATTAGGGCTTCCTGGAAGATGAAGGGCCATCCTCCAAAGCCCACCTCGGCCAAAACGGAGCCTCGTCCCATCCCCAAGAGATCGCGTCACCATTTTCCCCGGACCTCATACACCTCCTCTTCCTTGCAGCGAGTCACTCATGTGGATTTCTTTGCTCCGCCGAAAACTGACCCTCTCATTGGGAGCGATTTCCCTGGCGTTCGTCGGCTGCGGAGGGTCGGAACCAACGCCAGCGCCAACTCCGACCTCTGCCTCTCCCGGCCCCTCCACACCGGCAACACCAGTCGCCAGCCCTGTCAGCGAAGCGTGGCCCACCGAGGAGGAGGTGAAAGCGGTCATCCTCAAAGTGGAATACGGCATCAACGCATCGGAAACCAATAAAGCGGTCTGGAAGGTCAAGGACTTTCGCCATGAGGTCAAGTCCGTGAAGCTCGCGCAGATGACGACTCGGAAGCAGATGACCTACGGGGCTTCTGCAATTACAGTCTATCCGGTGAAAGTGCTGTATACCCAGATCACCGATTACGAGAGCAAAGACACGACTCGCACCGAGGTGGGGGCCGACGGCGTCTGGTTTCTGTACCGGGACAGCTTCGGCGAGTGGACGGGCAAGTACGGCAACGAGTGACCAATGCCGCATGCTTTATCTGACGGGCTGCGACCACCACGTGCGGCTTGCCCAGACGAACAGGGCCATGTTGACGGTGATCGTCAAGGCCCAACTGATCGGCCACACCGGCGCGATGTCCAGGCGGGTCGACCGGCGGAAGAGCGTGACTCCCATGATCGCTACACTGGCCAGAACATTCGCGGCCGACACCCACAGCGGAGCCTGTGGCAGACAGAGATTGACGATCGCCGCGGGAAGTAACGCGATCGAACCGAGCAGACAGACCCGCCCGAGTTCGTTCCAATAGAGCGAACGATCAGCTCGATGCATCAACCCAGCGGACGCGCAGATCTGAACGACCCAGGTGAAGCTGGGGACCACCATCCCGACGCACAGCACCTCACGCAGACCGGCGTTCTGGGCAAGCATGGCCAATGAGCTGGAAAAGATCGATGTCACGATTCCACTGGCGACAAATCTTGTGATCGTCGCTGCCAATGATTCGGCAGCGGGAATGGGATATTCGAGATGCATCGGATCACTCTTCTCCATCGAGTTCGACAGAAAGGTCACCCCAGAGCAGCAGATCCCTGTTTTGGGTAGGCGGCCTTCCGATGTGGAATCCGAACAGGTCTCTGAAACACACCATCGCGGTTGCTGCTTTCACTCGCTCCCTTCGGGGTATTCTCACCCGAATTGAGACACAGGTCGTCTCACAGCCTTCTCACGGGCCATGAAACAACATCGACCGGCACCGTTGTATCGGTCGAGTCGTGCCGGTCGTCACAGCGTCAGAGGTTTCAGAAGTCGGTGGTGCGGATGATTCTGGCATTGATAAAGAAGGGATTGCCGTTGGCGAGATTTGCCGGAGGATTGACGATCTCCCCCACCTTCCCGGGCCTGACATTGATGAACTGGGCCCAATTGCCGAGATCTTGGGCTTTGATACTCTGTCCAAACCGATTGACGACGTAATCCGAGGCGACGATTCGGCTCTTTCCCTGATCCCAGACGGTGGTCTTGTTGATTGCGTCCGATGCTTTGTCCAGGCTACCGACAGCTCCGAAGGCGGTCAGGTTGCCTCCACCTGAGACGACGATCCCCCCTCCACCAGTTGCGATGGCGATTTGGGCGATCATGATATTCCCTCCCCCCGCACTCACGATGTTGGCGACAATCGGTCCGTCCGGCATCTGGGAGGCTTTGGCGTACAGTGTGGGGTCGATTCCATTGGGGGGAATCTTAATCGCCCCGCCTTTGGCATCGTTGATCTGACCAAGTGTAGTTGCCCCGAACCCGATGGTATTCAATTCTTTGAAGGTGAAGTTGGAGAACAGGGCAATCATCCGCTCGGGCAACTGAACGCCCCCAGAAACGGCGACCAGCGGTGAAGCCCCGAATGCTGCCGGTCCAGCCGAACCATCCGGCATTTCCAAAGCGAGTGTCATCGCTTGGGCGAACGTGATCGAGGGGGCCTGAAACCATCCTCCTTCCGGGCGTCGTTCACTCACCGTAATCTGGTCCTCTTTCCCGGGTTCAAGCACGATCTGTCGGCGTGGGAACGCACGGACTGTCTGACCGTTCTGGATGAGTGCGTTCCCTTTGGCATCCAGCTGAATCTCGTAGAATGCGCCATAGTTGATAAAGAGCGTTCCATAACGCGTCCGCAGTCCTTCGAGACTCTGCTTGGGGACTTGCCAGTTCCCCTTTCTCACGACCGTGATCATGTTGGTATCGGTGTTGAGTCGAAACGGTTCGGCATCCAGAAAGTATCCCTTTCGTTTGGCGGCGGTTCCGTTGACCGTCGTGGTGAGAGTTATGCCTGTCAGTTGAATCGCCGATAGTCCCCGCGACGCACCGGAGAGATTTTCCAGGGCGCGAAGTCCAGCCATCTCTTCACTGGCGAGCTCCGGGGTGTTCGCCAAGGCCTCCACAAGCTGTGTTTCCAGGTACGTTCGAAATTCCCCCTTTTCCAGCGGTGACTTCTGGAGCCGAGACTGGAGCTGCACCAGAGTCTCGCGATTCCCCAAGGCACGGGCCTTTTCGAATTGACGCACCAGATCTTCCAGCAGGGCAATATCGGAGTTCGACAGTGTTTCACTCGGCTCCGGAAGCGGCGGCATCACAGCCCGCTTCGCACCCGCCAGCTGCCGAGACAGAGTAATCGATGCGGCGAGGCCCTTGTTTCCCGTTCGGGCGGCTGCTCTTTCCAGCCGACCCAGGGACTCCGTATCTTCGCCCTCAATTGCCAGTCGCAGGGCCACGTCAAGGATGGTACTCGAGCGAAAGAGATGATGAGTGCGTTGCAGGATCAGTTCACCTTCCTGCAACTGCAATCCAATGTCGATCAGCGTTTGAATATCGCTGATCGAATAGGCGTCCCCCAGACGCTTCAGGTCTAAGTGAAGCTGGAAAGCAGGGTCATCCAGAGTCGCCCAGACCGCCTCTTCCGAGACACTATCGGCAGATCCCGGTCCGGGTTCCGCATCGTCCGCACGGGCGGTGACAGCGGGTGGACCGTCTTCATCAGGACGATCCTCACCGTGGGTTGCTGGAGAAGTCCACAGCATGGCGGCTGCAACCAACCATGAGAATGCCCACTTCCATTGAACGAGGTGTTTTGAAGACATGAGAAGCCTCTGAATCCTGAAGGGTGTCCGTCTCAAAGTGACGTTTGCATCTGGTCTGTCATGATGGTGAACGAATCAGAATGAAATCGCCGCAGCCGGTCATACAACCATGACCACTCCTTATGCTTTGAAGCAGGGCTGCAGTCAAACTCACTCGGTACTTGCCGCATGAGCCATTAGCTATCGACGACCGGTACTCGCGGTGTGCCGGTCGTCGAACAACAATTGGAAGCCTGCTGTTGACTAATTCAACCGTTGAGCAGCCCTGAAGTAGGTATTGCCACTCGATGACAGAATCGTCCTCGGAAACACACGCTCCATGTACTTCAACCCGGAGAAACCATCGACCTTTGACAAAACACCTGCGCCGCCCTTTCCGATCAAGTTGCTGATCAAGCCGGCTCCGTCTTGACCAATAAGTCGCAAACCCGATCCGTCATGACCAATCAGGTAGGCCCCTCCGTCCTGAATCAGGGATTTCATTGCGACGGATGTCCACATCTCTTGGAGAGTCGATGCCGGTACGGTGATATTCCCGGGTACAGTCGGTCTTAGATTTCCTCCTCCAGCCGCCACGATTTGAGCGGGAGTGATATTACCGCCACCTGCTGCAACGATATTGGCAACGGTCAGCGCATTTCCATTCGTTTGGGCCAGCACGAGAACCGGAATTCCGGTCTTCGTCACTACCATATTCCCGCCCCCGGCAGCCACAATCTGCTTCCAAGTGAAATTCCCCCCGCCCGTAGCGACAATCCTCGCCGCAGATTGCAGCTCCGCATTGGCCGCGACGATTGGAGTACACCCGAACCTCATCGGACCAGCAGTTCCGGCAGGCGTTTCCAAGTTCATCAACATGGCTTGCTGAAA
>JAYTCW010000602.1:0-1959 GCA_043736295.1 Planctomycetota bacterium
TCGGGGGCGATCGGTATAGACTGGTTCTCCTAGAGTGACGGTTGCGTGTCGTGGTTGATCAGCTGGCCACGTAAAAAGCAGATCAAAACACAACTGCCAACAAGCAGTTTGCCCTCGCTGCCTAGAGATAGGTAACGCAGGTCGAGGAATCCCCGCCTGAGGAGTCCAAAGACCTGTCACAAATTCGGGCTGGTCCGGAATCAAGACAGCTTGCTGTCGTGGGAATTACCTTCCGGATGAGACACTGTCGTTCCCTGACGGGTTGAGGCTCTGCCTGCCGTGCCAACCCCCGTGACCCCAAACGACCGGCTACACACGTAGAGGCCCCACTTGAAGGTTCTCAGGACGCGGGTTCGATTCCCGCCGCCTCCAATTTTCCCGGCCAACGCCATTCGATGACTTGGGAAGACAGAGAATGACATAACCCCGGTTACCGCCGGGGTTTGTCGTTTCATCAGGGAGAGGCGGTACTTGCGGGCCTCGCTGAGGACGGACGCGAAGCTGCCAGTGGTGAAGTTTTGGAACTCGTCGACGTAGAGACTGAAGTCGCGTCGGTCGGCCTCGGGAATGTCGGCCCTCGTCATCGCCGCTTGCTGAATGCTGGTGACGAGCAAGGCTCCGAGCAGAGTGGAATTATCCTCGCCCAGGCGGCCTTTGGAGAGGTTGACGATGAGGACTTGCCCGTTGTCCATGACCTCTCGCAGGTCAAGCGACCGGCCCGGTTGGCTGACGATCGCCTGGATCGTGGTGCTGGTCAGGAACGGTCGTAGTTTATTTTGAATCGCGGCGACGGCTTCGGTGCGATAATTGTCGGACCACGATGCGAACTCATGCACCCAGAACGATCGCACGATCGGGTCGCGGATCAGCGGGACGGTTCGCTCACGGTAGGTCTTCTCGCCGAGCAGCTGCATCAGCGAGAGCAGATTTCCGCCGCGTTCGATGGTCGCGAAGACGGCGTTGCGGAGTGTGTCTTCGAGCCGTGGCCCCCAGCTGTCGTACAGCTTTTTGAGGGCACTCACTACGCCCGAAGTCACTTGGTCGATGCGTGTCGCGTCGCGACAGGCCAGCGGATTGAAGCCGATGACTTGGTCGCGGCTGGCTGCGTCGAACAGGATCACATCATTGGTGCGGTGCTTGGGGATCATGGCGGTGACGTTGTCTGCCAGATCCCCGTGCGGGTCGACCAAGCAGACTCCCCGCCCCGCCCGGATGTCGGTGGCGAGCATGCTTTGCAGCAGCGTCGTCTTTCCCTATACCGGTCTTGCCGACGATATAGAGGTGTCGGCGACGGTCCTCGATACCGAGCGTGACGATCCGCTGGTCATCGCGGAACCGCACCCGCCCAAGAACGACGCTCCCTTCTTCTTCCGAGTGAAATTTCAGGGGAGATTCCAGCTCCCGGAACTCCGTGGTCTGCATCCGTACGGCTTGGGCGGTGGCGGTCGGCGGGTGCCAGAGCGTGGCGAGTTCTTCGTGGGAGAGGAGGAAGGCACTGCGCTCCCGGTGGGTGGGCTCGCCTCGACGCACCGGGCCAGAGACGAACGTCGCCAGTCGTGACCGCGTGAACGCCCCCAATGCCCCGGCCATCTGCCGCAGTCGCTCGCGGGCTTCGCGTTCTCATCCCGGTGCCGCTTCGACGATGAGACGCATCTGTGTCTCATACAAGTGCCCACCGAGTTTGTGAGCGGCGGCTTGCAGGTCCTCTTCGCGTTCATGCACTCGGCTCGTGGATGTCTCCAGCTCGGTGTGATCCGGCTTCGAACTCCAGCGGGCACGATTGCGGCGAATCATCCGGCTCGACCGTACGATATCAGCAAGAGTCAGTACGCCTCCTGCAAGAGATTCCTGATGAGAACGCGGCCCTGTAAGAAATCTTGTGTCAGGCTCCCGAATGGGATATTTCCCAGACTTCCCTGTTTATGGAGATTGACGCATGGACGCGTTGTTGACGAAGAA
>JAYTCW010000603.1:0-3460 GCA_043736295.1 Planctomycetota bacterium
TGACCCGCGCAGGCAGGTAGGTCGGACGCGGATCGGAGAACTGGAAATCGGTCTCCAGCTCCGCGAGCAACGGCACCGGCTCCGCAGGCGACAGATTCATGATCCGACGCACAGCTGTCCGGACGAACAGTTCGAAGCAAACCATACTGCTGACTGGATTTCCGGGCAAGCCGAAGATCCAGCGCGGCAGGTTATCGCTCGTCCGCTCCGGCGGCAGATAGCCAAACCAGAGCGGTTTTCCCGGGCGCATCATGAGCTTGTGGAAGACTTCCTTGACCCCCAGTTCCCTCAGAACTTGCGGCACAAGGTCGAGCTTCCCGGCGGAAACTCCCCCGGTGAGGCAAAGAATGTCCGACTGCAAGCCGCGTCCAATCCGGTGCCGCAAATCATCCAGCCGGTCCTTGGCGATGCCCTCATTGATCGGGGTCGCTCCCAGCGCCACGACTTGGGCCGCCAGCATGATCTGGTTGCTGTTGCGAATCTGAGCAGGCCCCGGCGCCTCCTCAATAGATACCAGCTCATCGCCAGTCGACAACAACGCAATGGTCGGGCGCGGATGAACCGAGACCCAGCTGCGACCGAGTTCGGCCAGCAAGGCGATCTCCTGCGCCCGGATGCGTCTTCCGGCGGTGAGGACCAGCTCACCATCCTGCATCGAGGTGCCCTGGCAACCCACGTTGGTACCGGGGAGCAGCGTCGCCTCGGAGAGAATCGTGACCCGCTCGGTCACTGGGTCGAGAGCGGTCCGCTCAATCGGGACCACCGCGTCCGCCCCATCCGGCATCGGAGCCCCGGTCATAATGCGGGCCGCAGTACCCGGTCCGACCTCGTGCTGCGGCATCCGGCCCGCTGTGATTTCCTCGACGACAAAAAACGAACGTGCCCCGGTCCCATCATCCCCCGCGCTGATGGCATACCCGTCGACCAGCGACTTATCAAACGGCGGCGAGTCCTGGTCGCTAACCACATCCTCCGCCAGCGTCTGGCCGAGTGATTCCAGCAACGTCGTCAGCTGCGCAGGCCGTGGCTCCACGCTGTCGATGATGAGTGCGAGTGCCTCGGCAACGGTACGCATTGTGTGGGGGTCCTCTGTGTCTCCTCGGTGAGCAGTCATCATCGCGAATCACGGTGCGAAAAAACACCGTAGTGCCTCGTCAATGCTTGGATTTGGGATTGAGCCAGGCCCGCCCGGGAGGGCGAAGCTCCTGCTGAGCCGCGAGCCAAGGGGAACGTCCACCCGCAGTCGCGGTTCGGCAGGAGCCTCGCCCTCCCGAGGGAGGCGGTCCCCAAAATCAACTCTTGACGGGGCAGTAGGGGCGTTCCTTCGACCAAGAGTGTACATCAGAAATGCCAGCACCACGTTTTCCGCTCCCTCTTCCCCGCGACAGTCTTATTGGACAAGGACGGCTTAAATGCGAGGGGATGAGAGTAGAACTTGACTGGTTGTCGATGATTGTGGATGACACTCTGGGGCACTCAACCCCCATTGCGGAGGCTCTCCGCTTTGGCGAGCACAGCGACAGCGGAAATCAACCGGCCCAATCGGCGAAGGGGTGGTTCAGGTTCGTCATCGGCATCGCGACCGGAGTACCTTGCCGGTGCGATTCAAAGACAGCCAGCACCATTTCGATCGCGCCGCGGGCCTCTTTCATCGAGCACTTCGGCTCGCGGTCCTTCTCGATCGACTCGATCAGATCGCGGGCCGCTGCAGGGTTGCCACCGGCGTAATCGAAGGCGGTCAGCGTCTCGGGTTGGTCGATGCCATTACTCGTGATCGTCCGCCACTTCGGCGTCCCTTTCGGTCCCGACCAGTACGGATCGTTGACGAGGTACGCCGGGTTGCCGTACCCGCTGGTGTGGTCGATGATCCCCTTCGATCCATAGATCCGCAGGCCGAACCGGGTCGGGTTGCCACCCGCCCCCCGCTGCGAGGCGAAATACCCGGTGATCCCGCTCTGGAACCGGTACATCGCGTCGACGCGATCGCCCAACAGCGGGCCGAGTCCCTCGTTGCCGGGCTGGATCTGCTCCCGACTGGCCCGCTTCTTCTCTTGTGAGAGCGTCGCAAAACACGACTCCGGTTCCCCGCCAAAGGCCCGCATCAGATCGAGGACGTGCGTCCCCAGCACCCACAAGTCCTCCGTCCCGCCGCGATGATCTTCCTTGCCTCGCGCCCGGATCTCCAGCACATCGCCGATCTCGCCCGCTTCGATCAGTCGCTTGATCTGCGTCAACTGCGGCGAGTACCGGCTAATGTGAGCGACCGCCAACTTCACATGCCGCATCTCGCACGCCCGAATGATCTCGTCCGCCTCGCCCAACGTCCGACAGAACGGCTTCTCCAGATACATGTGGCAGCTGTGCTCGGCACAAGCCATCGCGATGTCGCGATGCTGGTCGATCCAGCGCGGGCAGACGGCGACAATCTGAGGTCGCTCCTTGTCGAGCATTTCGTGATAGTCGGCGTACCCGCGCTGGGCACCCGTCCGCGGGACGGCCTTTTCGAGTCCTGCCGGGATCGGGTCAGCGACGGCGACGACCTCGCAATCGGGGAAGTCTTTCCAAACGCTGTCGAGCCCGTGCCCATAGTCGCCACGTCCCGTGCTGCCGATGACTGCGACTTTGTATTTGGCCATGATTCTGCTCACAGTGATCGAAAATCGAGAAGATCAATCGCAAGAATGACAGTAGAACATTATGAACAATCAACCAATCACATCGCTAGCGATATGCGATCTGCTGCGAAGTAACCTCTCCAGGAATATCCTGGTCTCCCATGCGCTCAGAGCGTGTCTCGCCCGAGTCCTCCACTGCGGAACTGAAGCATCACCAGACGCGAT
Source organism: Planctomycetota bacterium (assembly GCA_043736295.1). Classification (GTDB taxonomy): domain Bacteria; phylum Planctomycetota; class Planctomycetia; order Planctomycetales; family Planctomycetaceae; genus TH-plancto1. The sequence continues at coordinate 2,841 of JAYTCW010000603.1, forward strand.
CGTCGCCCCGTTTCCTTCTTCCGCCCCGCAGGGGCAGCCACAAACCAGCCTGGGGTAGAGCGACCAGCGGGAGCGCCGCCTCAGGTTGCGGGTTTCGAACGCTCTCAGCCCTGAAAGGGCGAAACAGAGCTGGGCGGCCCGCTGTGCCGCCGTTTCAGGGCTTGCCGAACGAGCGAACTCGACTCCCAGGGCGTGGCCTTGGGCTGGTCTGTCGGTGCCCCTGCGGGGCGGAAGAGGCGGAACATTCATCGCCCGTGATGCGTGGTGTGACTCGGGATTTGGCTCTGGTGATGCGGGACTTTAGCGGTGAAGGAGTGAAGGAGTAGTCCGGAATCAAGAATAAGACCGCATGGGAGCCATGCCTCCGCAAATCCCAATGCCGTCAGGCATTTCGAAATCCCCCAATATCGTCGGATGAGCCCGGATTTCCGACCGCTCGCCTGAGTGAAGTCGGCCAAACGGACGCTCTCATGATGCGGAACTTCGGCTGTGGAGGACTAGAGTATTCCACGATTGCATGTGCGCCGAGTAGTAGAACGGGCCACTAGATGACCGTTTCACAAGTCTCTCCGCAAGGGCATGGTGGTGGGGTGTTGGATGGCTTTTTGCGGTAGGGGCGG
>JAYTCW010000604.1:0-20171 GCA_043736295.1 Planctomycetota bacterium
CCTCTGCCGTGAGAGAGAGGTTCCAGAGAACGGGCGATGGACTCCCACTCGAGATGCCATGTGCTTCGTGAGCGGCTGTCGGCTGGGGCGCGGAGTGTCCGAAAGTCCCACCCAGCCAGGTAACTTCTGGAGACTGAACTCTCGAAATGCACCGAGAGGTGAATGCCCTCGCAGATGCATCGGTTTGATCGTTGCGGGGATGGACTGGAAGGAGCGAGTACATCCCCAGTTCTCCGGTCCAGCGGGCCGACTTTCTTTCGTTGGCTCAGTCCGGCAGAATGCGGCCCCTTCGGGGAGAGGGGGGAAGGTCGATGGTTGATGGTTCATCGACCGGAAGGTCAGCCCTGGCAGTCATCGCCCACCGACTCTCCTCTTTCGATAAACCCTCAACCCTCAACCCTCAACCCTCAACCTTCCTCTTCATGTCCGACCGCCTCTCCATCCTCAACCCGGCCCAGCGTGATGCAGTCACGACACTGGCGGGGCCGTTGCTGGTGTTGGCCGGAGCGGGGACCGGGAAGACGCGGGTGATTACCTACCGCATGGCCGAACTGATTCGCAGCGGCATTCGGCCCGAGCGAATTCTGTCGGTCACGTTCACCAACAAGGCCGCCAAGGAGATGCTGGAGCGAACCCGGCATCTGCTCGGCGGCGGGGGATCGCGACAACAGCGCCCGTGGATCTCGACGTTTCACTCCCTGTGCGTCGATGTCCTGCGTACTGATATCGAGGTGCTCGGCTACCCAACCAAGTTTACGATCCTCGACCGCGGGGACCAAGAGTCAATTGCCCGCTCGGTCCTCCGCGATATCCGCGTCACAGAATCGTCCATCAAACCGAGCGAACTCCTCAACATCATTAGCAAGTGGAAGTCCGTCGGCATTCGTCCCGATCGCGCCAAAGACGCAGCTGAGGACGACAAGGAGTTCCTCGCCGTCGCTGCATATCGTCGGTACCAGTCTCGGTTGAAGTCGACCGGAGGTGTCGACTTTGATGACCTGCTGCTGCTGACCAACGAGTTGTTCAACAATCATCCCGATATCTTAAAGCGGCACCAGGACCGTTTCGATCATGTTCAGGTCGACGAGTACCAGGACACCAACGGCACTCAGTTCGAGCTGATCGAAGCCCTCGTGCAGGAGCACAAGAATCTCTGCGTGGTCGGCGACGATGACCAGTCAATTTACGGCTGGCGCGGGGCCGAGGTGCGGCATATCCTCGGCTTCGCGAACTACTTTCCGGGAGCCAAGACCGTCCGTCTGGAAGAGAATTACCGCTGCACCGATCAGATCCTGGAGGCTGCCAACTCACTGGTTCGGCATAACCGGGTCCGGCACAAGAAGCAGTTACTCGCCACGAAGACCTCTCTGAACGAGGTTCGTTATCTGGAGTACGAGGACGAGCAGCAGGAGGCCGAAATGCTGGTGCGGGAGATTCGCTTCCTGATCCAGCAAAAAGGGATTCCGGCCCGCGACCTCTGCATCCTGTTCCGTACCAACGAACAACCGCGCATCTTCGAGCAGGAATTACGGCGGGCGGCGATTCCGTACTTATTGATGGGGAGTCAGTCGTTCTATGACCGCAAGGAAATTAAAGACGTTCTGGCGTATTTGCGTGTGCTTTCCAGCTCCAAAGACGAGTCTGCATTATTACGGATTATTAACACCCCTCCGCGCGGGATCGGCGAGGCCAGCGTGGAGAAGGTGCTGACCCGCGCCGTGAAGTCGGGCCGCCCATTCTTTGACCTCGTTCCCCTCTGCGTCCAGGACGGCGAGATCACCGCCAAGGCCGCCGGAGCCATGCAGACGTTCCAGGAGAAACTCAACCGCTTTCGCAGCCGCTTTGACGAGCAGCCGCGCCAGATGGCCGAACTGACTCGCGAACTGATCGAAGCTGTCGACTATCATGCCGAGATCGAGCGTCAATATAAAGAGCCGCACCAGCAACTCGCCCGGCAAGCCACACTTGACGAATTCATCAATTCGATCACGCAATACATTGAGAAGACCCCGAAGCCCGAACTGTCTAGCTACCTGGCGACAGTGGCCCTCGAAGGCCGCGAGGAGGAGCCCGACAAGACGAAGCAGTCGCTTGAGGACGCCGTGAAGCTGATGACGCTGCACAGTGCGAAGGGGCTGGAGTTCCCTCGCGTCTATATGGTCGGCATGGAGGAGGGCATCCTGCCGCACAAGCGATCGGTCGACGGCACCGAAGACAACATCGCCGAAGAGCGCCGCTTGTGCTACGTCGGTGTGACACGGGCGCAGGACTTCCTAACTCTCAGCCGCGCGGCCAGCCGTATCAAGTGGGGCAAACGCCGACTCTCCGTTCCTTCGCGGTTTATCAAAGAGATGCGAGGCAAGACGGGGCAGGGCACGGAGGAGGAGGAGTAGTCGCCCCGGCACCGGGATACGGGCCAGGCTTCGACCTGTCCCACGGCAGCGTCAGCGACTTCCCCCCGGTCGCCAGCCTGCGGATCACTCCGCCAAAGCGGGGGAAAGCGGTCATGCCTCGCAGGATCATGAAACCAGAGAGTTTTTGAGGTTGGGCCCCAGACTGGGCTAGAAATCGGTCCGGAAAATGCCGACGATGACGGTACGGGGTGGCCTGACCGGAGGGGAGATGCGTTTCTATCTTCCCGTCCGAAATCTCCCCGCCGTTTTATGGAGCTGTCCATGCAGGCGATTCGTCTTCTTCTGACTACCTGCGTCTTCGGTCTCGCAGCCGCCCAAGCTTTGGCCAGCGACTTGCCAGCACGTGCTGACCTCGCTCGTCACGGTCTGAAGATGGCGTGGTGGGGACAAGCGGCGATTGATCCGGGCCGTGAAAAAGTCGATTTCGTGGTGAATGACGAAGCGATGGTCTTCGTCCGCTCAACGACCGGCATCATCACGGCTTTTGATGCGGAAACGGGACGCAAAGCGTGGTCCACTTTGGTCGGTCGACCCGATCAGCAATCGTTTGCCCCGGTGACCAATGCCGGGCAATTGCTGGTGGCGGTTGGTCTCAATCTGATCGCGATCGACAAGCGAAATGGAGATGTGTTGTGGGAGTTGAAACTCCCCAAGCATCCCTCGTCACCCCCGGCGGTGGATGACGACCAAGTCTACATTGGCATGGTGGACGGCAGCGTTTACGGGTTCGATTTACGCGTGACGCAAACCCTGCACAACCAGCGGAAGTTGCCCGAGTATTCACATATCGCTCAGATTTGGAGATATCAGACACCGTCTGAAATTGTGTCTCCCCCGATCTCGACTTCAAGGAGCGTCTGCTTTGCCAGCTCCAGTGGGTCATTTTATTCCGTCTCCGCCAAAGGTCAGAAGCTGATTTTCCAGTTTGAGACCGATGCGAAGATCATGACTCCTTTGGGACGGAATGAAAATTCGATCCTGCTGGCCTCGGAAAATTCGCGGATGTATTGCCTCAATCAGGATAATGGTCAGTACCGTTGGGCATTCACCTCGGCTCACGCGATTCGGCAACAGCCCCGTTTCTTTGGATCGCGAGTCTACGTCACCCCGGAAACCGTCGGAACTTACGCGCTCAACGCCGATACTGGCAGCCAGATTTGGGAGCAGCCCCAAGAGCAGGCTCGCAAGATTCTGATGGTCGGGCAGTCTCGCTTGTATGCTTTCAATGCGCAGAAGGAAATTGTGATCGTCCAATCGGCGGATGGTCTCGTGGTCGGCAAGTTGCCCTATCGCCAGTTCACCGCGACCCCGACCAACGACCGCACGGATCGTTTGTATCTCGTCACCCAGACGGGACTGGTCGTCTGCCTGAAGGAAATTGATTCCGGGATTCCCACATACCACCTGCATCCAGAGCGTCGACCGATTCTCCCCGAACTCACCCCCGAGGAAGGTGCGGAAGCTCCTGCTGAGGGGACCATGCCGACCGATCCTGCCGATCCCGCTGCGGCTCCTCCGGTAGACCCAGCCGCCGAAGCACCCGCTGATCCTGCCAAGCCGGAGATGTAGGCCGGCTGGCACGAAGCCTACAGCCCGAAGCCACCTGCCATGTTCTTCCGCTTCTGTGCCGCACTCTCTCTCGTCGTGCTGATCGCCGCGACCGGGATCACGCTGGAGAAGCAGATCCTAGATCGGAAGCGGGAACAGACGTTACAGGTCTACCGCCTTACCCAATTGGAAGAGAAGTACGCTCGCCTCAAGCTGCGAGCTCAAGAACTCGGAGCCCCGGCTCGGCTGCTGGAGTCTCAGGATCGGGCCCAGGCCGAACAAGCTGCCCAGCAGAGGAAGCCCTCCGTCAAGCTCCCGCGCCGCTGAAGACTGAGTGAGTGGATGACACTGCGGCAGTTCTTGCAAGCTCCAAGGCACACACCATCCGTGAGTCACGTTCCTCTCCAACACACACTCTCTCTATGCTCACCCCCAGCGAACCACGTCTCGCCTGGCGATCCACCAGCGTTCTGCTGGCCTTGACGCTGGTTTGGGGCGTACTGATGGGGCGGATGATTCAGATCCAGCATCTTCAGCAGCACAAGTTTGCCAGTCGCGCGACAAGGCAGCAGCTGCACGAAGAGGCCATCCCCGCTCGCCCCGGCGACCTCTTTGATCGCAAGGGCCGTTTGCTCGCGACCACCATCGCCGTCCAGAGCTTGTACGTCGACCCGGCTCGCGTGGTCGACCCGCTCAACACGGCGTGTGCCTTCGCCAACGCGACCGGGGTTGATCCGGTCGAGCCGCAACAGCGGCTGCTCGATCAGCGCGAGAAGCGGTTCCTGTGGGTGAAGCGCCGCCTGACTGAGAAAGAGGTCGCGAAGGTCATGGCCTCGAATCTCCCCACAGCCGAGTGGGGCTTCCGACCCGAGTATCTGCGGGTCTATCCGCAGGGAGCCTTGGCCGCTCACGTGCTCGGGTGGCGCGATATCGACGGGACTCCCCACGGCGGAGTGGAAGAATTCTTCCATGACCGACTGCGAGGAGTACCCGGTCACCGCACCGTCGTCCGCGACGCGCGCGGCTTCGTCATCGACCTCGTCGAGGCCGATACCATTCCCGCCCAAGCTGGAGAGAATATCCAGCTGAGCCTCGACATCATGAGCCAGCTGCATGTCGAGCGGCGGATCGATGAACTCATAGAGAAGCATCAGCCGGTGGGAGCCTGTGCGACGGTCCTCGATCCAGCCACGGGCGAGGTGCTGGCGATGGTCAGTCGGCCCGCGTTTGATCCGACTCACCCCGAGTTGGCCCCACCGAATTCGTGGCGGAATCTGGCGATCCATGCGGCCTATGAACCCGGCTCGACGATCAAACCGGTCATCGTGGCATGGGGGCTAGACAAGCAGTTGCTCCAGACGACCGACTCCTTCAACTGCGAGCACGGGGCCTATCGCATGGGGCCGCGCGTGTTGCACGACCATCATCGGTACGGAATCCTGAGTCTGAAGGACGTACTGGTCAAGTCGAGCAATATCGGCATGGCCAAGATCGGCGAGAAGCTCACCAATCCCGGCCTGCACGAGTTAATGACTCAGTTCGGCTTCGGACGCCGCACGGGGATTGAACTCCCTGGTGAGTTGCCGGGCACGCTGCACCCGCTGAGTCAGTGGACGATCTACTCGACCGGCTCGATCCCGATGGGGCAGGAGGTCTTGGCCACCCCGCTTCAGCTACTGGCCGCCCATGCCGCCCTGGCTAACGGAGGCCGCTCGGTGACGCCGCATCTGTATCTGGGCTCCGTCGGTCGCCAGTCGATCGCACCGAACGTCGTCACCACCGATGTGCTGCGACACGAATCGACCCGCTGGGTCGTCGAACAGGCCATGGTCGAAGTCGTCCAGCGCGGCACCGGGACCAAGGCCCAGCTCGACGACTACACCCTCTTCGGCAAGACCGGCACTTCGCAAAAGATGGACCCTGATGGCCGCTACTCCCACACCCGCCACATCAGCTCCTTCGTCTGCGGTGCCCCCGTCCACAACCCCCGCCTGGTCGTCATCGTCACTGTCGACGAACCCACCCAAGGCGGCAGCGACTACGGCGGCATGGTCGCCGCCCCCACAGCTGCCGACATCGTGGAGGATCTGCTGAAGTACATGCAGGTGCCGTCGGACCGGGCGGTACAGACGGCGGAGAAATGAGACGTTTTGGCTTCGAGCTGGATCGACCATCCAGATCTCAAACGCCCCTCCACAGCAGAAGTATTCGGACATACGGTTCACTCTCATTACGGCTTCGCGTGCTTGTGAGGAGCTACCATGCGAATTCGGTTTGATACCAGAACTGTCAGCGTGCCACGCAACGGGAAACGCCTAGCGTATCCCGCTGTCGTATTAGGAATCGGTACTCCCGGGTTCAGGACTTTTCAGAAGGAGGTGCTAATCGATACCGGATCAAGCCACACCATCCTCCCATTAAGCCTCGCGACACATCTCGGCATCGACTCGAAGACATTAAAATCCGCAACATTCCGGTCTGGCTCTGGTCATCAACTCACGGGTTATCTGGCAACCGTCATGTTGTCGATTCGAGATCCCGAGAACTCTCGCTGTGGATGGGATTGGGAGAGCGAAATTCTTCTCGCAAACATCAATACGACGCTCTTCGGCGTACTCGGACATGAGTCGTTTCTGGAATACTTCAAATTCGAGTTAGACGCTGAAGACTTCAGTTTCTCGATTGAGGAGAACACAATTTTTCCAGGGAATGTCTTGACATATCTGTAGTCAGAAAATGAACCCACAGTCCCATTCAGGGACTTTGGAGACGATGACATCACTCAGGAGTAGTCCCATTCCACCCAGTTCCATTTCTAGTTCCTCTTCGGTTTCCCCGTAAGCGATCGCCAGTCGCTGAGAGTTCATCGCGACAAAATCTCCACCGTGATCTTTCATCTCAGCCACGATCCGGTCGAGTTCTTCGGGGGACTGCTTGAGAGCCTTAGACACGTTTCACCACCATTTCGTCCATGAGAATCGTTGAGCTATTTTCTGGCTCGGGAGGTCTAGCTTCTGGAGTTGTCATTGTACAAGCACATCCAACCGTTAATCAATGTCTTTGTCGAATCTGGAGGCATATCCTGATGCCACGGCAGCCTGTGGGAAAGTCTGTGGCACATGCTTGTCGCCCGTGATTCCTTGGTTTCTCACCGGGGCATGAGACCCATGCGACATTTTTCAAAAAGCGGTTACGCTAGAATCTGCTCGATTGGTCGACCGCGACTGATCGCATAGGGCCTGCCGAGGGCGTCGTGGAATTCGGTTTCGGGGGTGAAGCCGAGGCAGTGGAAGATCGTGGCGGTGAGGTCTTCGGGTTTGGTGACGCCTTGCTTGGGGTAGGCTCCGATCTCGTCGCTGGCCCCGTGGACGATGCCGCCTTTGATCCCGCCGCCAGCCAGAGCGACCGAGAACACCGGCCCCCAGTGATCGCGGCCCGCGCTGCCGTTCATCTTCGGCGACCGGCCAAATTCCGACATGCAGACGACCAGCGTCTCGTCGAGCATCCCGCGCTCCGACAGGTCATCGAGTAGCGCCGAGAAGGCGTTGTCGGTCGGAGGCACCAGCACGTTCTTGAGCCGATCCGTCTCGCCCACATGAGAGTCCCAGCAGGGGGCATTCGATGGCTCTTCCGGGCCGCGATACCAGTTCACCTGCACCAGCCGGACATCGGCCTCGATCAGACGCCGCGCGAGCAAACAGCTCTGTCCGAACTGGGTGTTGCCGTAGCGGGCCCGCGTCTCGGGAGTCTCCAGCGAGAGGTCAAACGCCCCGCGCGAGGCGGACGATGCGAGCAGTCCGTAGGCTCGCTCCTGCTGAGTCGTAAAGCTGCCGACTTTGGTCTCGGAGCGAGCTGCGGGGAGGGACTGATCGAGCGTTCGCATCAGTTCTCGCCGCGAGGCCAACCGGTCGAGCGACATGTTCTCCGGCAATTGAAACTCGCTGATGCGGTAGTCCGGCGAGGCAGGCTGACAGCGGAACAGCCAGGGGTCAATGCTGCGCCCCAGCAGGCCGCCGTCCTGCCCCGGCCAGATCGAACCATCCGTATTAAAGATGTGGTTCGGCAACCGCACCGCCCCGGGCAGATGCCCGCGCGGCTCGGTCAGCCGCTGCACTACGGAACCCCAATTGGGCCAGTCGTTCGGGGCACCGGGGTTCGCGTTCTCGGCATTCATCGGTGCATGCGGACGCCCGGTCAGCATGTAGTAACCGCTCGATGAATGGGCATTGTCGAACGTCGACATGGCCCGCAGCACCGCCAGCTTGTCGGCCCGCTGCGCGAGCTTCGGCATCAACTCGCCGAACTGCACACCGGGGATGTTTGTCGCGATCGGGGCGATGTCGCCGCGCACATTGTCGGGAGCGTGCGGCTTGGGATCCCAAGTCGAGTGCTGCGGCGGCCCGCCCATCAGGAACAGCACGATGCACGACTTCGCCCGGCCCCCGCTGGCCGTCGATGTCGCCGCTCGAACCGGCTGCGGCGCGAGTAGCTGCGAGAGCGACAAACCACAGACCCCCAGCCCCCCCGCCCGGAGTACCTCTCGGCGGACAATCTGGTCACAGAGTTTCGCTCCGCGGGCCTGGAGGCTGAACATGGATGGAAATCTCCGTTGGCTGGAGTGAAGAGTCACGCACACATCGCCCTTCACTTATATCTTTTCGGCTGAGAGGAAGCCAGTTCTGATGTGAGGCCAGCGCAAAGACAGTTCAACCTAACGATCTCCAAGCTGAGAATCGTCTATGAGACCTACCCAGAGAAGTGGGGGCTTACTTTGTGACCTCAGCTTGAACACCAGTGGCTGGTAACAAATCCGGTTCATCCGACGTTTTTGGGGATGGCCCGTAACCAGGTGGATTTGTTGAGGCATCACTCCGATTTCCCAAACTTGCCTGGAGATACGCCAATCTGCTGCCATGAGCCTGCCCGGAGAAGCGGAGGCAGGCTCTGCTGGGAATCACAACAGCCAAGGAATCTCCTGGCCTCCGCTGCGCCCAAGGCGTGTCAGCCCCTGGTTGAGGTTCTCGGCCAGGGGCTTCTGGGAGTCGAGTGCCCCGTCAAGGCTCGGATTGGTGGGTGCGGGATGCGTCGTGGGGAGGGCGAAGCCAGTGCTGTGAACATGATTGGCCCGTAGGCGATGTCGCTCCGCGACTCGCATTTCGCCAGCCGATACACGTCTCAGACGAGGCCCGAAAAGGGGTCATCTGGCGGGCGAAATCTCAGTCGCGGAGCGACATGAGCTACCGTCAGAGACGCCGCGCTGGCTGTGGGACACGTTTCCGACGTGCCGTCACTCGGCGAAGCGAGCCGCCTGCCCTCTGGCTTGAATCCAGTACGGAAGGAATGGCCGCAAGAAACTCAAAAAACGCAAAAGGGGGGAGGCTCTGACTTTTGCGTTTCTTGAGTTTTTTGCGGCCTCCACTCTTCGATCACGCCGCCTGGAATTGCCTCACCGAAACTGCTCCACCGAGCAGTCCTTCGCATTTTGCATGACGACTTCACGAATCTCCAGCCATCGCGCGGCACCAGCGATTTCGGAGAAATCGCCGACAATCAACCGGCTCAGTGACCTCGATCATGTTCACAGCACTGGGGCGAAGCTCCTGCTGAGCCGCGAGCCAGAGACGACGGATACTCCCCAAAGCGGCTCGGCAGGAGCCTTGCCCTCCCGAGGGAAGCGAACCTCAAAATCAATCGTTGACAAGGCACTCGATCGAATAGGGAGCAGGTGACTGCCTACGGCACGCCTTATGCACTCTTACTATGCGAAAGTGTTGGCTGCGTGATTTGGTACGGAGTCCACGGCGATGATCGCCTTGAGATTCCTGCGAAACGTGTCACCAGTTAGCGAATTGCGACGAATCCACCCGCACGAATGTTCGTTCGGGCAGAGGTCGCATTGTGTAACATTTTCAAACCGCCCCCTCGGCGTTTGAAAAAGTTACAGTTCGGCATGGAGGCCGGGTGTCTATGAACGTCGCCGCATTTTGCCTGTTGACCATGAGCGCGCTGGGTGTTGGCCCTCGCGGATACGTCCTCGAATTCAGCGGGAAGACCTGCCCCCCGTGTCAGCAGATGGCCCCGATCGTCTCCAAGCTGGAGCGGGAAGGACTTCCGATCCGCAAGGTCGATGTGGAAGAAGAACGGGCCCTCGCCGACCAATACCAAGTCACCTCGATCCCCACATTTATCCTGATCATTGATAATCAGGAAGTGGACCGGAAGAGCGGGGCTCTACCCGAAGAACTCATTCGCCAGATGCTGGCCAAGGTGCCCACCCAACCACGCAGCAACCCGAAAGACCGGCTGGCTGTTGATCTCGGCGATTCGGCTCCTCTGCCGCGCCCACAGGTGACTGTCTCGTCAGAGCCTCGACCAAAAACCTCGCCGTCAGATAACGCTGTGGCCGAGCGCGAGGAGAGCCCCTCGCGTATCTGGCCGTTCCCCAAGAAATCCAAGCCGCAAGCCACACCTGCCGTGTTACGCGGCAACAATCCCCTCCCCATGCCAGGACTCGATGTCACCGGAGCGGCACACGACAACCCGATGGATTCCAGCGTCCGCCTCCGAATCCTCACCGGCAACAAAATGGTTCGCGGCTCGGGCACCATCATCGACAGTCAGACTGGTCTCACCACCATCCTGACCTGTAGCCACATCAGCCGCGGCGCGACCGAAGACACCAAGGTCGAGGTCGACATCTTCCGAGATGGACAGCCGGTGACCTACGTCGGAACGCTGGTCGGATCGGACCCGGAGGCCGACATTGGACTTATCACCATTCCCACCGAAGAGGTCTTCCCGGTCTCTCTGATCGCCTCCGTGGCGGCCACCCCTCCTGCGGGAGACAGGGTCATCGGCATCGGCTGTGGCGGAGGGGAATCTCCTTCCCGCGAACAGATGCGAGTGCTGGAGGTCAATCGCTACAAGGGTCCAGACACGTTGGTCTGCACTGTGACGCCGCTACAGGGACGGTCCGGGGGCGGGCTGTTTAACGAATCGGGTACACTGGTCGGCGTCTGCTTCGCAGCCGATGACAGCGGTAAGTGCGGCGTCTATTGCGGGATCAAGCCGATCCACGCACTGCTGTCCAAACACGAAATGGCCCATCTGGTGCCATCGCCCCAGGAAGAGTCCGCTTTGGCGGGCGCTGACACGGATAATGCCGCCCCCGCATGGCCCGCCCAACCTAAACATGAGGGACCGGACTCGCTCACGAAAGCGCTCCCAGTTCCACCGACTCAGCAAGCGGAAGTTCTTGAGCCATCAACTCCCACAGCTGAGGAGTTCGCTGCCGGTGATGCTGAGGTCGTGGTGGTGATCCGCAGTCGTACTGGTGGAAACGCCGGGGACAAGGTGATTCTGATCCACAAACCGAGCCGCAAGTTTCTGCAATTTGTGGAAGGCGAGATGTCCGGGGATGTCAATGGTGCGATCCCGGTCACTCGTCAATCCCAGGCGGTTCCGGCTGAGACTCAGATCGTTCGTGCCGTCCGCGTAAAACCTTCGACGAGTTCACTGCAACCGACCGGCCTGGAGTCGAAGCGCGAACTGCGACCCTACGTCCGAACGGTGCGTTAGCCGCCGTGGGGCACGTTTCCTACGTGCCCGTGCCGCGAAATCTCCTCTCAGTTCAGGGCACCCAATGGCCTACTCTGGAAACGCCATGCGGGACAACCACACCGTCTGCAAATCCGGCTGAAGCAGCGGGGCAGGACGGCCCAATCGTCGCAGCACATTCTCTGCGGCGAGGTAGCCGCTGCGGACAGCCGACTCCATCGTGGCGGGCCAGCCGGTCTGCGTCCAGTCACCCGCCAGTTGCAGATTCGGTATCGGGCTTTGCTGCACCGGGCGAATGGCGTCGATGCCGGGCGTGACTGAGAAGACCGCGCGGCGCTCGACGACGAGGCGGCCCCGGAGCAATTGAGCGTCACGAGCCTCGGGCCAGATCGCCCGCAGTTCGTCAGCCACCTTCGCGATGGTGGCCTCGCTGCCGAGGGCTTCGAGATCTCGGCTCGCACTGATGACGACCTGGCAATACCAGCCCAACTTAGACAACTCTCCCGGCGTCGAGCGATTGAACATCCACTGACTCAACCGGTCGACCAGCACCGCATGCGGCAGGTGAGTCAGCGATCGATCAAACCAAAGATGCACGCTGGCGATGGGGGCCGTCTCCAGTGCGGCAAGTGTCGCCTTTTGCTCCGCAAAAGAGCGTCCTTTTTCGGAGAAAAAGGCGACATTCCCGGCCTCCAGCATCGGTAGTAGTCGATACGGCGGGACTGCCACGATCACCTCTTCGACGGGAATCTCTTCGCCCGTGCGAGTGGTGACGTGCGTGATCCCCTCGCCGTCCCCTTGCAGGCTCTCCACAGCTGTCGAGCGATCAATTCGTACGCCGCGACTGGTCAGCCACTCCGCGGCCAATTCATCGTAGAGCCGCGTGAGCGACACGGTCGGGATCAGTACCTCCCAGCCAGTGCGATTCTTCGCAAACCCATCGAGCAACACCTTGCGGGCATACACGGCATCGATTCGGTCGAGCGTCTCACTGAGCGCACTCACCAGCACCAGATGCCAGAACCCGCTGCAAATCCGCTCCGACTGTTTGTGCTGCTCCAGCCAGTCCGAGAGTTTGATGCCTCGCAGTTTCGAACTGGGAGTACGCAACAGACTTGATAGACCTAACAAAAGACGAAGTCTCTCGCCCCAGGTGAGCCAGTGCAGCGAGGCCAAAGACGGGAACAGATGTAGCGGAGCCGGGAGCGGAGCTGCTCGCATTACCGTCGACCGCCCAGTCGGCCCAATAAACGTTAGCGACTTCTCGCGTCGAAAGTACGGGGCGGCACCGATCGTCTCGCTGAAGTGAGCCAGGTTCGTGCAGCACCCCATGCTCACATGCTGGCAGTTGTCGAGTTCCTCACCGTTCGTCGGATCGATGAACGACGACGCCCGCCCGCCAAGTTGCTGCCTCGATTCCAGCAGGCGACAGGCAAATCCCTGTGACGCCAGCCCCGCAGCTGCGGCCAGCCCGGCAAGACCGCCACCGATGATCACGACGGGAGGGGAGGGCATATCAACCAGTTCTCACGAGCTGTGGGACGGGCACATTTGCCCGTCCGTGATTTCTCGATGACCGTAGGGTGGGACCATCTCGCTTTGGAGCGCAGGCCCACTATGCATGCCGAGTGTTCACGGAATGGCGGGCCTGCGCCCAAAGCGGCTGGTCCCACCCTACAAATGCACTCAATCGCCATGCAGTGTCCTGAGCCGCCCCGAGGTTCGCAGCATCCACTGGATGCGTTCGAACTCATCGAGCCAGTCCTGCATCACCGACAGTGTGAGGTCGTCTCCGAGCGCAATCCCCGTTGAACACGCCGCTCCGGTCAGCGAACCAATCAAGCTGCGGTACTTCGACAGAGTGCGGTCGCCATACCGCCCGCAGACGTGGCCATCCTCGCTGAGGAACACCACCGATGGAACGCGGGCGGCACCGCAGGTCGACATCGCCTGGCCCAGATCGGGGTTCGCATCGCGGTCGAAGTAGCGGATGTCGAGCAGCGGGCACGCCTGCGCGAAGTGTTCGAACATCGGGCACTGATTGACGCAGTCACCGCACCAAGTGCCCGCGAGGACGACCACCTTCATCTGCCGCGTGAAGCTGCCGAGCAGGGTTTTCTGTGAGTCGCTGAGCGAGACGCACTCGAAGAAGTCGCTCCAGCGGCGGCGCTGATCGGGTGACCCGTACTTCTCTAAGAAGGCACTGTACGACAACCCCTCAGCAAACTTGGCAGCGAAATCCATCGGGAGTCATTCCTCGGTCGAGTCAGTGGGCAGGGGGGAGTCCCTCAGCTGGGACGCATGTCGAGTGATCTTATCAAGCGCCGCTCGGAAGTCGCGAGCGGCAGACGCACCTTCCAGAAGCAGCGGGTGATGGAGCATGACGACGCTGGCACACGCACGCGTCGCATTCGGCAAGTCACCGACTGCTCGAAACCGACGCCGAGCATGAATCTGATGCAGCCCCGCAAACCCCGGATCGAGGGCGATTCCCTCGGCCCGCATGGCTTGGCAGAAGCGGTCGCGCGCCAGGCCATCGAACGCGGTGGGGTCGTACCAGAACCCGAGTTTGTAGTATGCGGTCTGGAGCGTCGTCTTTTGCTCCGCAAAAGAACGTCCTTTCGCGGAGCGAAAGGCGACACTGGTCCCGAACGGCGTCAGCCCCGGCAGGTCGTGTAGCTCCGCGACCACCTCGGCCCGTGCGGCATTATCTTGTTCCAAGTGAAGCCACTGCGGCAGCAGCAGCGCCGCCTGCATCTCCGAGAGCGGGTACGCCTCGTTGCCCCGTTGCGTGTAGAGCCGAATCCGCTGCGCAATCTCGGGCCGCGCGGTCAGCACCGCCCCCCCGCGCCCCGCTGTCACCAGCTTCGAACCGCCGAAACTGAGCGTCGCCACATCACCCCAGGCTCCGGCGGGTCGGCCAGCGACCACTGCTCCCGGCGCTTGGCACACGTCCTCAATCACCGCCACCCCGCGCCGGTCGGTGATCTCGCGCAGATCCGCCATGTCGACCAGCCCGCCTTGCAAGTGCGACGCGATGACCACCTTCGTCTTCTCAGTGATCGCCGCCTCAACCGCAGCTACATTCAACTGAGCATCCTCCGCCCGGCAGTCGACCAACACCGGCACCGCTCCCAGTAACACGACGTTGGTGAAGTTCGCCTTGAAGTCATACGCCGAAAGAATCACCTCATCCCCCGGCCCGACTTGGCAACCTCGCAGTGCCAACTCGACCGCAGCTGTCCCGCTCGCGCACAACTGAACGTGGGGGAGTTCCAGCGACCCTGCGAGGGCTGCGACCAGCCGAGCCGAATGCGGCCCGTGATACCGCCCCCAGTCGCCGGAATCTTTCAATAACTCCAGTACCGCGTCCGTCTCAACCGACCGCCGAGGCCAGACCGGTGGCCCGTCCGGTCGAACCGGAGTACCACCGAGCAGGGCTGGGGAGTCATGGGGCATTGGTGAGTGAATGTCGAGATCGAGAGTGAAACATGTCTTAGCTGAGAGTGTCCCCGATTCGGCGAGGTGCCGCCACTGCTCCGCCAGAACAGCAGAATCGCCAGGCGTGTGTATCAAAAAAGTCGACAGCCCGCGTCTTCTGCTCCCTCTCCCCACGGGCGACGCAACTTTCCGTGAAGACGTGACTGTGGGGAGAGGGCCGGAGTGAGGGGCCCAAGCCGAGCGATGTCGCCCCCTCACCCCATCCCTCTCCCCCACAGTCGAGTTCATTCCGAGGGCCAAACCGAATGTGGGGGAGAGGGGGCAGGAGCTGGCCGCTGCCGACTTGCCTGACGCACACACGAAATGACAGAGGCCAGACACAGTCCTTCTTGCCCCACCGCCCCCTGACGCCCTACGATGGTGTTAGACGCAGCCAGCCCGTTGCGTTCAGTCCCTGCCAAGACGGGGGATTGCTCCAGTGCTTACGGAACCGGCCAACCATGTCGACCGAATCCAAAACCGAAGTCGGCAGCTACTTCGTCTCGAACTACCCGCCGTTCTCTCAATGGAAGAAGGAGCGCGTCGGGGAGATACGCGACGCCTTCGCCAAGCCACCCGCCCACAAGGTGCCGCTGGGGATGTATCTGCACATCCCGTTCTGCCGCAAGCGGTGCAAGTTCTGCTACTTCCGCGTCTACACCCAGCAGAATGCCGACATGGTCAAGAACTATGTCGACGCCCTCGACAAGGAAGTCACGATCCTGAAGGACATGCCCGCCATCGCCGGGCGAGAGCTGGAGTTCGTCTACTTCGGCGGGGGGACTCCATCGTATCTCAGCGCGAAACAGTTGTTGTTACTGCGGGAGCGGCTTAGTCATTCGGTGACGTGGGATCATGCGAAGGAAGTCACGTTCGAGTGCGAGCCGGGGACGCTCTCGCTGGAGAAAGTGCAAACCTTGAAGGAGATCGGTGTCACGCGGGTGTCGCTGGGCGTCGAGAACTTCAGCGACAAGATTCTGGAAGAAAACGGCCGCGCGCATCTCTCGCCCGAAGTGATGAAGGCGTACGACTGGATTCAAAGTGTCGGCTTCCCGCAGGTAAACGTCGACCTGATCGCCGGGATGATCGGCGAAACGGACGAGAACTGGCTGGACTGTGTCGACCGCGTGATCGACATGCGGCCCAACAACATCACGATCTACCAGATGGAGCTGCCGTTCAACACGTTGATCTCGAAGGAGATGCTGGAACACGGCATCGAGTCGCCCGTCGCCGACTGGCCCACCAAACGCCGCTGGGCGAGTGAGGCCATCGACCGCCTGCAAGCGGTCGGGTATCACTTGTCGAGCGGCAACGAACTGGTCCTGAATCCCGAGACCGACCGGTTCATCTACCGTGATAACCTGTTCCGAGGCAGCGACATCGTTGGCGTCGGCGTCTCGTCGTTCGGCCACTTCCAGGGAGTCCACTATCAGAACAAGGACGCCATCGACGAGTACATGACCCTCGTCAACAGCGGCGAACTTCCCCTCAACCGCGCGATGACCCCGACCCCGCATCAACAACTGATCCGCGAGTGGATTCTGTGCCTGAAGGAGGGGGAAGTCACCCCGTCGTACTTCCAGAAGAAGTTCGGCGTCGACCCGCTCGTCGAGTTCGCCGAAGCCCTCGCTAACCAAGAGCAAGCTGGGTATCTCCACGTGACCGGCGACCAAGTGAAACTCACCCGCAAAGGGATGCTGCAAGTCGACAGTCTGCTCACGGAATACTTCGAGCCCGAACTGCGCCAAGTACGATACACGTAGCAGAATTCGTCAGAATTCTGGTGTGTACCAGCGAGCGGCCAGAGAAAACCACCAGCCGCCTGGACCCCCGAAGTCTAGGCAGAACGGACCTCGGGGGCAGTTCGACTGGTCAACCATCACTGGCCGCTCGCCTGAAAGGACATCCAGCGGGAGGAATCTCAGTCGCGGAGCGGAGCGACGTGAGCCACGGACACTGAGCCGAAGTGCCCGAACCCAGCGTACTCATGCGTTGGACAACCCGCCAGCGATGTGCTGGACCGTTTCCAGACGGCGTTTCTTGACTTCTTATTGCGGCCCTTCTTTTTTATTGCGGCCCTCCTTCCGGCCCGAATTCAACGATTGCTGGACCAGAACGGGCGGGCCAATGGACCCGTCCCACGGGAGCGTCGGCGACCGCTGTCAAGGTCTGTGCGAGCAGCGTTTGACGATTTGTGGACTTGCCAAAATCTCCCCTGCGGGATTGATGACAGATTCCTTGTTTTGCGGCATACTCGTGCCTCGCGGACGGGGAGGTCCGTGGGGTCTCCGGGAGTGCCGCCTTGATCGAATACCGCAGCTTCCGCAACTTCGATCCCCCGGGGATCTGGAAGCTCTGGCTGGAAGGCCAGATGGGGCGAGGGGCGGCAATGCCGCGCACGCTGGACGCCTTTGAGGATGCCAATTACGGCCAGCCCTATTTCGATCCCGAGGGATTGACTGTTGCCTTGGACGGCAGCCGACTGGTCGGGATGGTTCACTCGGGGTTTGGCACGACTGAGGATCGCACCCAGCTGGATCGCAGCCGGGGGGTGATCTGTGCTGTGCTGGTTCACCCGGACTATAGACGCCAAGGAATTGGGACGGTATTACTCGCGCGGGGTGAGGCGTATCTGCGCGGGCACGGAGTGACGGCGCTGCTGGCTGGTCCGGCGCGCGGACTCGACCCGTTCTATTTTGGCTTGTATGGCGGCTGTCGACCGTCTGGTTTTCTGTTGACCGACCTAGCTGCCCGGCCATTTTTTGAGAGTCGGGGCTATGGCGAGTTCGAAAGGCATGGGATCTACCAGCGAGATCTGACCATCCCGCGCGACCCGACCTCAATGCGAAGTAACACGATTCGGCGATCCACAGAACTGGTGACCCTGGATTTCCCGGAGTCTCCCAATTGGTGGTGGTACACGCATTTGGGGCGGTCGGACTCAATTCGGTATTGTCTGAAAATGAAACGGACTGGCGAGCAGATCGCCAGCGTAAATGCGACCCCACTGGAACACTACGAAGACGTATGGCACAACCGTTCGGTCGGCATCGTCGACATGCGAGTCGAACCCCAGTTTCGAGGTCAGGGATACGGTCAAACACTGATGATCGAGGTCGTCAAACATCTGCGTCAGGATCAGTTCCGCCACGCCGAAGTCCACGCCCCGGAGAACAATCCGATTGGGATCCGAGCCGTGGTGGGAGCGGGTTTCACTCGCCTGGATACCGGAATCGTCTACCAAAAAACGTGAACCCGCCCCGGCAACTCTCTGTTCGAGGAGCCACCGGGCCGGGCGTTGAGTTCCGAGAAGCGCTCGCGACGCTGCATTGAGTGAATTTATTGCTTGTCTTGTGGCTCGTGATCGTGCCGTTCGCGCTGGATGGCTTGGTACACTTCTTCCCGGTGGATCGAGACATCCTTGGGAGCTTCGATGCCCAAGCGGACTTTATCCCCTTGGATGGCGACGACCATCAACGTGATTGAATCACCGATGATGATCTTTTCATCCTGCTTGCGGCTGAGCACCAACATGTCCTGAATCCTCGCGTTGCCTCATGCGTTCGTCCGTCACTCTACTGGGTTCGGACTTCTGAAGAACTCTAGGTCACGCTGTGATGCGAGATTGCATCATTCGGGAAGACACTGCGATCAATTGCACGGAGACGACAGTAGTGCCGAACAGACCCACCCAGAACAGCCATGACGATCCGACCGGGACTGCCAGTCATCCCGCGCACTCCGGGGAAGCACAGCGTGCCGAGGATTCCGGCGGCAATCCAACCACAACTTCCCCATGGTACGCCGAGGGGCTGCGGTTTGAGTGTTCGCAGTGCGGCGATTGCTGCACCGGAGCTCCGGGGGCCGTGTGGGTCTCGGAGGAGGAACTCGCTGCCATCGCTGTGCAACTGGGAAAACCAGTCGGTGAAGTCCGGTTGCTGCACACCAAACTGATGGGAGGTCGGTGGAGCCTGCGGGATTATCCGAATGGAGACTGCGTCTTCCTCGACCCAAAATCCCGGAGGTGCGGTGTCTACGCAGTTCGCCCCATGCAGTGCCGCACCTGGCCCTTCTGGCCGTCCAATCTTGAAACAAGAGATTCCTGGGACAGGACTTGCGACCGCTGTCCCGGCTCCGGTGTTGGCACGTTGCACTCGCTGGAAGTCATTCAGCGGAAAGCAGATGCGTGCGATATCTGAGATGAATCCTCGCCCCCCAGATCGTAGTTTTCGGCCAACTTGCACATGTGAAACTGTTCCGGTTAGGAAACTTGTGACGATTTTTCCAGTTTTCCTGATCCTGCCGACAACAGCGGGCCGATAAGGAATCTGGCTCGGATTGTTTCGTTGCGGAGTTCGTTCGTATGGACTCCACAATGGGCACCGAAACTCCCCACACGCCCGCATCTTGACACTAACTCGAAATTGGCAATACACTTGGGACACGAGTTCCAGTCTCTGGGACAACAAGTGTGTGACTGATTCGAGCGGTTCAGCTGCGGGAGAACGTCGTCGTGACGAAGAAAGAGATTGTCAAAACGATTTCGGAAGAGTGCGGCCTGACGCAATTGAAGACCAAAGAAGTGGTCCAGAAAACGTTTGAGGCCATCATCGCCACACTGGTCGGTGACTCTCGACATCGAATCGAGTTGCGCAATTTCGGAGTGTTCGAGGTGAAGAAGAGAGCAGCCCGCAAGGCTCGCAATCCTCGCACCGGCGAACGTGTGGAAGTCGCAGAGAAGTACGTCGTCACCTTTAAGCCCGGCAAAGAGATGGAGGAGCAAGTCCTCGAGCTGGAGAAGAAGGGGGCCGTTCTCCTCGAAGGCAACTTCGAGGCGGACAGCGATGACGATGACGACGATGACGACTTGGGAGTTTCGAAAACACCTGCACCTCATTCGCCGCAACCCCCGACATCCGGTGGGTCTCCGGCGAATCCGATGTAGGGCTCCGCCAGGAGTATCCGGGGCCACGCGGCACGAAGCCGCGTGAGCGAGCGGTCACCACACCGCAGCAGATCAAGGCGGCTCCCCCGTCCCTTCGATGTGCTTCGCAGACCGGATTCAGGGAGGAACTCTCCAATGCGTAAGATCGCGACAAGTCTTCTGTTCGCACTCCTGATGGGTATTCAGGTCGGCTGTATCGTGCCGATCTGGAGTCCTAACCCGGA
>JAYTCW010000605.1:0-5206 GCA_043736295.1 Planctomycetota bacterium
GCGTCCTTCCGCGCAGCGAAACGCGACTGTGGAAACCCGCCCCTGACGCCCGCCCCGTAGCTTAGCCCCCCAGAAGGCACATCCATGAATCCCCACGACCGCCAGCCGAACCAACACTCCCTCTCCCAGCAGCCGACCACGCCCCCGGCGGCAGCGCCGGGCCAGACGCCCGCACGGCCTGTGCCTGCGTCCGGCGACACCGCGCACACGCAAAGCGGTCGCGACACGCTCGGCGGTGCCCCTTCCGGAATCGCCCCCGGCGCGGCGCTCGACATCGAACGCAAGGTCTTCGCCGAGCGGTTCGACCTGCTGGAGGAACTCGGCTCCGGGGGGATGGGGCGGGTGCTGAAGGCGTTCGACCGCAAGCTCCAGCGACCGGTGGCGGTCAAACGGATCAAGGGTCCGCTGGCCACCGATCCCGACCTGCTCCGCCGGTTCCTCCGCGAGGCCCAATTCGCAGCTCGCCTGAACCACCCGAACGTGGTTACGGTGCATGACATCCTGACCGACGACGAAGGGCCGTATCTGGTCCTGGAGTTCATCGACGGGGAAAGCCTGGCCCAGCGGCTCCAACGCGGGGCGATTCCGTGGCGAGAGGCGATCGACCTGCTACTCCCCATCTGCGACGCCGTGACCGCCGCTCATGCCCAAGGGATCATTCATCGAGACATCAAACCCGCGAATATCCTGCTGCCGAAGAAGGGGCAGCCGAAGCTCAGCGATTTCGGGATCGCCAAGTCCCTCGACGGAGTCGACCTGACCCAGACCAAAGCCGCCATGGGCACACTGGCTTACGGAGCCCCTGAGCAGTTCCAATCAGCCCGGACAGCTGATGCCAGATCCGATGTCTATGGGTTGGCCGCCACGCTGTATCACATGGTCACCGGCGAGATTCCGCAGCCGATCTCGGCAGATGAGTTGCCCGTTGAGGTGAGATCAGAAGTACTCAGGGGGCTGCAGCGAAGCCCGGACAAGCGGCACATCTCTGTGTTGGAATTCGCCAAGGCGTTGGCAGATATTTGGAAGGGGATCTCAGCATCTGCAAAGTCAGGTCTCAATGCACCCGTAGAACGGACGCCCACGTCCGTTCCGCCCGAGCTTGACGGGCTAGGCGACGAGCCACGTCCGGCGCAGCCAGCGGTAGCGAAAATCATCAGCCCCAGTCCTAACCTCGGTGACACCAAAGAGATCACGCTTCCCGACGGCGTGAAGCACAAGCTCATCTGGTGCCCACCGGGAACCTTCACGATGGGGACACCCGGTGCCACGAATGATGAACGCCCTGTCAATGTCACGCTGACCAGTGGCTTCTGGTTGGGGCAGACGGTGGTCACGCAGGCGATATGGACCGCTGTCATGGAAACCACCCCGTGGATCGAACACGGGGACAAGTCGTACTACAAGACGGGTCCAAACTACCCAGCGATGTACGTCGGTCACACGGATGCGAGATTCTTCTGCGACAGACTGACCAATCGCGAACGAGCCGCCAGTCGGCTGTCCAGCGGCTGGAAGTACGCGCTCCCCACGGAAGCGCAGTGGGAATACGCCTGCCGGGCGGGAACCACGACCGTCTACAGCTTCGGAGACGACGAAGGGCGTTTGGGGCAGTACGCGTGGTTCGACAAGTACGCGTCTGACATCGGCGAGAAGTACGCGCACGCAGTGGGGGCGAAGAAGCCGAACCCGTGGGGTCTGTTCGACATGCATGGGAACGTGTGGGAATGGTGTCGGGAATGGTCCAGTGACAAGCTAGTGGGTGGCACGAACCCGAGTGGATCAACTACAGGCTCGAACCGAGTGAACCGGGGCGGGAGCTGGGACTACTCCGCCGGGAGCTGCCGATCAGCGTACCGTTTCGGTAACGACCCGTCGTACCGGAACTGCCGCCTAGGCTTCCGTCTCTGCCTGAGTTCGAACTGAGCCAAGTGGCCCGTAGCCTGGACCCCCAGGTCCGAGCGAGCTCCTCACGATTGAAGCCCCACAGAGTCCACCATGAACAACGACAGCCAGAGCCACCTCCCCACCTCCGGCCCGACCGGCCTCGCTGCCGGTTCGGTCCTCGGCACCTACACCCTGACCGAGCCGCTCGGACGCGGCGGGATGGGGCAGGTGTGGAAGGCCACAGATGGGAAACGACCGGTCGCCATCAAGCTCTTGCCGCCCGAGTTTCGCGGCAACACAGCGGCGATGGCCCAGGTCGAGGATGCCTTCCAAATCGTCCACGCCCTGACGCACGAGCATATCTGCAAGACGCTGGGGCTGTTCGATGATCTGGTCTACGGGCCGTATCTGGTCCTGGACTTCATCCCTGGCATCACCCTCAGCGAATACCAGCGGACCGGCGGGTTCCCGAAGAAGCAGCTGCCGGTCGAGCTAGTCGCCGAGATCCTCCGCCCCGTGGCCCGCGCCCTCGACTACTCGCACCGCAAGGTGATCCAGCTGCCCAGCGGGGACGAGCACACGGGCGTGCTGCACCGTGACGTGAAGCCGGACAATATTTTGGTGGTGCTGCGGCAGGCCAAGACTTCCGAAGTCTCCGAAGACTTCGGAAGTCTCGCACCGCGCGAGGTCTGGCTGATCGACTTCGGCCTGGCTGCCGAGATCCGCAACACTCTGACCAAACACACCAACAGCTCGATCGACACGCGCGGCACCCGCCCCTACATGTCGCCCGAGCAGATCAAGGGAAAACGCCACCAATGGGACGCCCGCACCGACCAATACTCACTGGCCGTCGTGGCGTACCAACTGCTGTCCGGCCACCTGCCGTTCGACGGCGATGACGAGTTCAGCTTGATGCTGGCGATTACCCAGGAGGCCGCCGATCCGATTCCGGGGTTGCCGGAGCATGTGAATGCAGCGGTGCTGAAGGGACTCGCCAAGACCAAGGAGGAACGGTTTGGGAGTTGCCTGGAGTTCGCCGAGGCACTCGCCTCGAAGCTGATGCCACGCCTAGTTCACCCCGAGTTAGACATTCAATTGCGACCCGGCACCAAGGCGGGTGAGCGGACGGTGATCGACACTCTCGGCGTCGAAATCCCTTTCCGCTGGTGTCCGCAGGGGAAGTTCCAGATGGGCTCGCCGACCTGTGAAGCGGAAAGAGACTCGTGGGAGAATCAAGTCCACGTCGAGCTGACCCAAGGGTTCTGGCTGGGGGAGACCGTCGTAACGCAGGTACTCTACCGTGCGGTCCTGAATGTTGATCCCAGTCACTTTAAAGGGCCGCAACGACCGGTGGAGCAAGTCTCGTGGAAAGAAGCCCAGGCGTTCTGTCAGAAGCTCACGCATCAGCTACGGAGCGAAGGGATCCTGGCCCCGGACTGGCGGGTCTGTTTGCCGACGGAAGCCCGCTGGGAATACGCCTGCCGGGCCGGAACGACGACAGCTTACTTCTTCGGGAACGACGTCGCTCGGCTGGGACAGTTCGCGTGGTTCGATGGAAACTCGAACAATGAAACACATCCGATCGGGACACGGGAGGCAAACCCGTGGGGGCTGCGGGACATGCACGGGAATGTAAAGGAATGGTGCGAGGACTGGTTCGGCAATAAGCTAGTTGGCGGCACGAACCCCCTTGGACCTTCTTCTGGCTGGTGCCGGGTGCGCCGGGGCGAGAGCTGGCGCAGCTCCGACGGGGACTGCCGGTCGGCGTACCGTGCAAGGGACTTCTCGTCGTCCCGGTTCAGCGACCTAGGCTTCCGTCTCTGCCTGAGTTCGGACTGAGCACAACCAGTAGCAGAAGTCTCACGGCTTCTACTACGGAGGTCACTCATCCGCCCAATTCTCTGCCGCATAACCAAGATACAGCAACATCTGCCCCGCATCGGCATGCGTGAACTTACCGACCTTGAGGTCGATCACCACCAAGCACCGCAGCGCTCGGTGAAAAAAGACGAGATCGACTCGATACCATTCGTCGTCGACACGCAGCCGTTTTTGACGACCAACGAAGGCAAAATCACCGCCGAGTTCCAAGAGGAATGACTCCAACTGCTGAATCAGAGCTTCTTCCAAGTCAGATTCAGAGTATTCATCCTTCAGTCCCAGGAATTCGAGAACCAGTGGATCTTTGATTTCCTGTTCGGGAGTGAGAGTTTCGCCTTCCGCTGCGATGGTACCCTTCTTGAGCATGGCCCCTTGGTTTCGAGATGCGAGCGTCCGTTCGTAGAACAATGTGCTGATCTGCCGGTCCAGCTGCCGAACACTCCAGCCACCACGCAGAGCTTCAGTTTCATTGAAGCGTCTCGCCTCGGGTTTCTCAACTTTCAGCAAGAGGACGTAATGCGACCACGGCAATGGAAAACGAGCGGAAATCTTCGGCAGACTGGTTTTTTCAGACGGTGTCTGAAAACTCGGAATGGCCGATGGGGCCAATGACAGCTTGAACTTAGCCGTTTCTGATTTTTCAGACAGTGTCTGAAAAATCTTCTCCGGGGGCCAAGCCAGATAGAAACGCCGCATATGGGACAGATTGACATGCCCGAATCCCCGACCAAACCGGCTTGTCAAATCCTTCACCAACCGCTTCGTCAGTTGGGTTCCATATTCCGCACGGTTCTCCCCTCCTTGTTCGCACTCGACGATGCGGCGACCGATTTCCCAGTAGGCTGCGGTCATGACAGCATTCACAGCCCGAACCGTTGTCCGGCGGGCCGTTTCGAGGACATCCACCACACCTGACAAGATGCCATCATATTCAGTCGATTTGACCGCAGGCGTTACAGAGGGCGTCGTTCTCTTTTGAAGCGGTTTCACGATCCAGTCCTTGCAAGTACGGCTTTGATCATTTCCATGATTTTGCTGATTCGCCGTTCTTTGACAAGGATAACTTTCAACAACCTCTCTGGCGACTCGTTGATCCGCGTACCCGGCGACTACAGTGCAACCGGAGAATAAGACCGCATGCCCGCCATTTTCACTGACCATCCGGAACTTCAGACGACTTCGCAACAGTTTCTGGCCAATTGACCAGCAACCGGTGATGCACCAATGCAATCAGAAGATGACTGTGTTACTTGGTCATCATCTTCGACATTTCGAGGCATTCCTTGGCACAGTTGCGACAAGCCTTGGCACAAGCGGCCATTTCCTTGTCATCAGGGATCGCCTCGCAGGCAGCGGCACACTCGTCACAACACTTCGCACAGCACAACGTGGCGTGGCCCGAGAGTGCGCTCTGTCGGGCACACAACGAGGAACACAT
>JAYTCW010000606.1:0-1934 GCA_043736295.1 Planctomycetota bacterium
AACCGGCGGCTAGCGCCGGGCCGCTCACGAGTTGCAACTGCCGCTCCAACTCCGGGTGGTCCATCAACCCTTGCGGGATCGGGGCCGGAGCCAGCCACGATAGCATTTCCAACAGCCGCCGGGATGCGGGGGGCAGCTGCTGGAATGTGGTCAACCAGGTTGTCGCGATCGACAGCGAGACTTCGCTCTCGGGGTGGTACTGCATCAACTTCCCGTCGGCCCACGTCCGGGCTTGTTTCGCGTTTTCCGCCCAGCGCTGGCGATACTCCTCAAACGAAATCTGCCGCTCGGCGATATAGGCTGCAGCCTGCTCCAGGGCCAGGCACAACCCGTCGAGGTCGTCCCCGGCCAGCAGTCGTGCTTGTGCCTCCTCATCACTGGCCGCGCGGCGACGACCCTCGGTCGCCTTGAGCAAGAACCGCGCCCCGTCGTCGACACCGAGTACATGCAGATCGAGGGCCTCGACCGTCTGCGGCCACTGCTTCAGTCGAGCGGTGATCAGCACATGCCCGTTCGCCCACTGCGTCAACCGCGCGATGACCGCATCGCGGGCCGTTTCCGTATCGGCGTTGTCGACAATTAACAGCCACCCCGGATGCTTCTGGAGCCAGTCAAGCGTCGCCCGCTCTTTGATATCGTCCGTCGTCGCCGGATCGAGGTCCGCATACAACACCCCCGCCAACCCCGCGATCCCGCTCCGCAACGACTCCGGCGTATCCGCATTCACCATCAGCACAGCTGTGTAATGATCGCGATACTGGAGCGCATACTCGACGGCGACCTGTGTCTTGCCCAACCCGCCAACGCCACACACAGCCTGTTTCGGCCAACGCCCCGCTGCGTGGGCGGCCTCGAACTTCTGATGCAAGTCGGTCAGGAATGTCTCGCGCCCGATGAACAGCTGGCCGAGCGTAGAGTAGGGAAGATGGCAGGGGCGGTGCGTCGGTCGCGGTGGCAGGATGTCGTGCAGGCTGATTAGGATTTCACGGCGGAGTTGCTCGACGCTGCTGAAGCTCGGCCAGAGGTGGCCGCGCTGTTGAATCAGTTCGAAGTGGGTTTGCTGACTTGGCTCGCGTGTCCCCGTAGCGTGGACTTTAGTCCACGCGAGATCGCCGTCCTCCGGTCGACGTGGGCTAAAGCCCACGCGACTTTCCGGAATGGCTTCCGGCTGATCGACCCACACGAACAGATCCCGCCCGTGGTACAGCGCGAGCCAGGCTTCCCACTGGGTATAGGACAGCTCATGCACGAACGGGGCGACGGTCGGAAACCGCGTCACGAAGTCGGTGTACTGATCGAGGAGATACGCAACTTCATCCGGCTTCGCAATGTACCCCGCCTTGGCCCCGACGAGATGGATGACGACCCGGCACTCCCGGATGTAATCATCCAACAGCTTCAGCAGCAGTCCGCCGCGATTGCGAAAATGCTCCTGATCCCGAACCTCCGCATCCGCCTTTCGCAGATCCTCCGCAATGATCTGGCGAAAGCCGGGAAAGTCTGAAGTCACCGACGAGAGAAACACCGGCTGCGACATGCTGGGCCCCGAGTTAGGATCGCGCGAGGGTTAGTGCAGTCAGTCTAGCGACGGAGAGATGCGGAATCCCAGTCACCGTGGCGGATGGGTTCGCGGAGGTGTGGCAGACACGAAGTCTTCAAAGGGTATGACGAACACCGGGAGACCACGGCCTTTGCGAAGCATCAGACCGTCCCAGCGTCCGGAAAAATCCCTGCGGTTTTCTTTTTGAAATTCAACTCTCTGACATTGAATTCGGCTACCCGGATGATACATTCGAATTTGTCCATTCGGACGACCTCACACTTCGATTCTCAGACATTGAATTCAAGGGGCTGATGATGAAAGCTTTGAAAGTTCTGGCCTGTGTTGCAGTTCTGACGGCGGGGGGGATGTTGTCCTGGCAAGCTGTGGCTCA
>JAYTCW010000607.1:0-16571 GCA_043736295.1 Planctomycetota bacterium
GCCCCTCCATGGCCAACTCCCCAACAGGTTTCCAAAACCCTGGAAGGGACTGTCCCATAAAGCGTTAGGTTAGGTAAAGAACAACGGACAGTAGAAGTAAGCAGTCAGCTTTCAGTCATCAGCGGTCAGCCAGAGGAAAGCCCACCGGTTGCACCCGGTGGGCTTTTCCTGCTCAATTGCCACTCATCTAATGGCCGCGTTAAGCTGAGCCATTCAGCAGACATCAACGACATCGCCCCAGCAAGAGTGGTTCACATGCTCAAAATCGGCATCATCGGCGTGGGTTTCATGGGGATGACCCATTTCGAAGCGACCAAGAAGGTCAACGGCGCGCGAGTCGCTGCCATCTCGACCCGCAGCGAGAAGAAGCTCGCTGGGGACTGGTCCGATATTCAAGGCAACTTCGGCCCGCGCGGCAGCGACAAGACCGACCTGACCGGGATCGCTACGTACCGGGATCATCGCGATCTGCTGAATGACAAGGCCATCGATCTCGTCGACATCTGCCTGCCGACCGATCAGCATGAATCAGTCGTGATGGAGGCTCTCGCTGCTGGCAAGCACGTCCTCGTCGAGAAGCCGATCGCCATCGACCTCGCCTCCGCCGAGCGCATGGTCACCGCTGCGAAGCGGGCGAACCGCATGTTGCTGGTCGCCCAGGTGCTCCCTTTCTTCCCCGAGTTCCGGTTCGTACGCGAGACCGTGGCCAGCGGACAGTACGGGGCGCTGCGAGGAGCTGCGTTTCGTCGCGTGATCGCCGAGCCGAACTGGTCCGCCGACATGAGCGACTTCCGCAAGCTGGGCGGCTGGGGGATTGATCTGCACATTCACGACAACCACTACATCGGCCTGCTGTGCGGCATGCCGAAGGCGGTCTTCTCGCGCGGCCTGCTGGTGGATGGCCTCGTCAATCATGTCAGCACGCAGTACCTGTTCGACAACCCGCACCTCACTGTGAGCGCCATCAGCGGCGGCATCGCAGCCGCCGGACTGAAGTTCGCTCATAGCTTCGAATTGTTCTTAGAGCGGGCCACGATCCAGTACGACGCCGGAACCTACGGCGACAGCTGGGTCGTCAACCGCCCGCTGACGCTGATCACCAGTGATGGTCAAGTCACCGCCCCGACTCCTGGCGGCGGGACCGAGTGGTGTGCCGCGTTCACCGATGAGATCCAAACGGCGGTGGATGGCCTCGTCAGCGGTCAGGAGCCGCGCATCCTCAGCGGGCAACTGGCCCTCGACGCCCTGCGCATTTGCCTGGCTGAGGCAGAGAGTATTGCGACTGAGCAGGTAGTCCGATTGTAACGTACCCTTGTCGCCGCGGTCGGGCGAGCGAGGCGGTGGGAAGAGCTGCTTCAGTTTGAATGCACGGGGGAGGACAGCGGAGATGGATAGATGTAAACTTCATCGACGAAGACCCCTCCGAACATCGTTCCACCGAATCGAGTTGGAAAACGTCCTGGGTATCGCTTCTGGATATCCACTGCCGCCTTCGCTAACGGGTCATCCGCGCCGATCACTTTCACCCGGAAAGGATTGAGGTAGAGGGAAGGCATCTGACTAGTCAGACGCAACACTTCTCCGTATGCCAAATCGAAGTTGGAATCATCGATCTGATCGGACGCTAGGTAAAGATACCGATGATCATCGTCGCTGGCCTTCAGCCAAAATGCGACTTTGACCACATTGTAATGATTGAACTCTCGCGCGAGTTCAGCACCTGCGTCGATCTCTTCCATCACCAGTGAACTCTGATCCATGGCAACACCCCGTTCGTTGTGTCTGTGACTGCTGAAACCAGCTTGCGAGCGTGCAGTTCTGTCCAACACCTATAACGAGCCTCCTCGTTCCAGTCCTTGATGATCTGCCA
Source organism: Planctomycetota bacterium (assembly GCA_043736295.1). Classification (GTDB taxonomy): domain Bacteria; phylum Planctomycetota; class Planctomycetia; order Planctomycetales; family Planctomycetaceae; genus TH-plancto1. The sequence continues at coordinate 1,871 of JAYTCW010000607.1, forward strand.
ATTACTACCCAGGCCAGAGATAGATTGAACGCCCGTCTCACGCTGAAGCCCCAATCCTGCCAGTTCGACTAACGTCTCAATCTTATGCGTGTAGCAGTCGAGCGCGAATTTCTTATTCGGGAAGTCATCCTGATTAGTCAGCTTGGCAATGCACGCCTTCAGCCCGCACTCGACAGAATAACCAGCCAAGTAGTATGCACCAGACCATCGCCCCACATTGAGGAGTGCCTCGGCATCGCAAGCCCGCTCCTCGGCCAAGTTCTGCAACTGTGTTCGATTCACTGGCCAACCTCGCTGACACGAATCCATCAGCCCAAGATACCTCGCCGAGAACCTTGCGTCTACAGACGACCGGTTGCCACTGCTCGGTGTCATTGAGCGAGAGCTGCTGAACTCTGTCTCTCATGGAATGCTCGTGACCAAGCTCCGACTGGGGACCGAGATTCAACTCGTTCTTGCGTTCAGAATCATGTTCGCATAGCTTTAATCATCAGCGGTGATGCGGTTGTCCAAGCCGCAATCTGGACATCCTAGGTGAATTGAGGAATACGTGTTGTCTCATCATCGACCGACTTGGAAAATACTGGGCATCGTCGTTCTCGCTTCGCTGTTGGCGGGATGCGACGACATGGCCCCGCGCAAGGGTTGGGGAATCGCTGACATCCCCGCTGACATCCCTTTTGAACGACGAGAAGGCCCAGCAGCAGTTGGTGATGAACCGGCCCACGCCCAGCCTGCTCGAAATCAAGACCAGCCGGAACAAGAGGACGAACCAGAACACAACAGGCCAAATCGCAGCCGACCGGTTCGGCGGGGACTCTTCCAGCCGGAATCCGGTGATTCATTCCCGAGCCAGACTGAGCGGTGGGGCGATGACCGCGAGATGCCCAGCGACGCTATGCCCAGCGAGACCGAGCGCTGGGGGGAAGATCGGGAAATGCCCAGCGACAACATGCCCAGCGATTCATTCCCCGCGTTTGAGCGAGAGCCCCTGCCGAGTGAATCCGCAGGGAGTCACTCTACAGAGCCCGACGAGTAACCCTGGAGCATTCCACAATTCGGTCAGCGCCAAGAAGTCGAACGGACCCCCAGGTCCGTTCGACTGGTCAACCATCACGGGCCGCTCGCCTGATGGTGAAGCCCGGAAACCTGCCGGGAGTCAGGCCACGCTCGGCAGGAGTCAGTGGATCTGACTTCAGCCCAAAGACAGGCTGGAAGCCGATCCCACGGCCCTCTTTCTCTGGCCACTCGCCGGATACAGTGCCTGAGTTCCCGCTCCGGCTCAGTCGTCTTTCACCGGACTTCTCGGACAAGTTTTCAGACACGGGCGAAGATCGTCAAGTGCCCTCTTCGTAAGTCCGAATCCATTCTCGACACCTGGATTAGGCTCGCAAAAGAACCTTTGGCCTTTCAGGCCGAAAGAGCCAGCCAGACCAGATTTCACGCAGGGAAAGCCCTGCCCCTCAAGGTCTTGCCGTCTCCTCAATGAGGTACTGGTCCGGCAAGTTCAGGGGCTTGTACTTAAGGGCGGTGTCATTCATCCTCTCGACGACGGACCTGTGAATCACCGGAACGACGGGTTGCTCCTGAGCGTCCTGCGCTGCCGAAAGATCACGTCGACGAAACCAGTTCGGCCATTGCCAGGCCAGTCTACCGGATTTGTCCGAATACCGTCGCTGGGGGATGAATTCAAAAGGCGTCCATCCCCATGTCAGTGATTCATGCTGTGGTCCAATGGAGTTTGCGGGAGGATGGTCCTCCATATTGTTCATCAGGTGTTTTCGTTTCGTTTCATCAATCCGCAATGGACAGTCGAGTGCAGTGACCTCTCCCAGCATCCACTCCAGCGACACCTTAGACAGTGCTGCTTCCAAGACCGGTGGCTGGCTCTTCGAAAACTCCGGGTATCCGCCGCCGACATCAGAATGCACGCCCGCGAACCACACCTGCTTCATACTCTTGTGCTGACTGGCACTCTTGGGCCGGAACAAATTCGGCTGGAACATCGACCGATGCTCGTCGATCGACATGGCATGCCGGACATGTGAGATCGAAGGGTTGCTCGCGGTATGGGCCAGTGTGCGCTGGTCCCAGAACATGCCGTAGGCACTGACCGTGTCCCACACGCCCACGCAATGAATGGGGACATCGCGTGTGACAGGATCGCCCGAGACATCGACGGCAAATGTCTTCTTGAAGATGCGAGTCGCCTTGAAGAAGGTGCCCGGACCAGAGTCCGAATCTAAGCCCTCGCGGCTATATGTCGTCCAAAGCAATTCGCTCAAGTGTTCGTCTTCTGGCCGCAACAAGCCACACATGTGAATCGCTGCGGCCACAGCCCGTACCGTATAGGCCCCCCGGCTGAATCCGAAGAGCCAGATGTTGTCCCCGGGCTGATAGTGTCGAACCAGAAATCGATAGGCGTTCAGAAAGTGACGTTGCAACGTTCGCCCCATCGCGCCATCGACATACAGACTGATCTGGCGACCGTGCCGAGTGATACGATCAGGATTGGGAATCGTGCCGATTCCGCCATCATAGAACACCACTTGCTGCTCATCCCGCACCAGCATGCGATACAACCGCAGAACGTTTGTCGCGTCCCCCGCGACTTCGTTGTTCGTTCCGTCACAACAGACAACAAGATTCCTGGCCATGGCCCGCCCTCAATGCTTTGCTTATTGACCAGCCACCGCTCCGCTGCGCCGCACCCGAATCAGTACGGAAGCTGCGGCTTGACCCCCCTCGACATCGGTCTTGAGGTGGAACAGCCGCTCCTGGTCGGGCACCCACTTGGCCGCCGAGATGAAGAAGTTGCGCTCGGTCTGCTTCTCTAGGATCAGTAGCCCGTTAAGGCCGATGTTGTCCACGATCAGCCCGTGCGGCAGGTTGCGGCCCGAGCCTTCGTTGCCGAACGGGACGTTGCCGTCGTAGCCTTTCCGGTCGACGACGACCTTCAGCATGATCGTCTGGCCCGGCTCGATGTCGACCTGCAGTGGGCCGCCGTTGCCGGGGTCGACTAGCTTGGCTCCCGTGTCGGCGGCGACAATCTTGAGAGTCACCTTGGCGGCGTCGGCCCGTTTGATCTCGCCAAAGTTGTTGATATCGTGCGTGATCTCTTGACCATTGATCGTGGCCGTGGCGGTCAGCTTAGAAGCCTTCGCATTCTCGGGCGTCAGGACCGGAGCATCGGCAGCTGCGGTGAGTACGCCGAAGGTGTCGTTCTGGCCCGCTTGGATCGTGAGCGGCGAGGTGGCGGTATACCCAGGGGGCAATCCCGTGATGTCGATGCGAACCGGTCCGGCGTAGTCATCCTGGCGACTGACAGTCAACCGAAACTCTTTTGCACTGCCGATGTTAACGGTGGGGTCTTTCGTTTGCAGCGTGACGGCGAAGTCGGGCTGACGCGGGCGGATGACGAGTTGGTACGTGTGCTTGTCACTCTCGTACCCGCGCACGTCGCGAATCCGCACGAGGTACTCGCCGTCTTTCGGAGCAGTAAATGTCAGCTTCGAGTCGGCTCCCAGATCGCGTTTGGAGCTGTCGTCGTTCTGGTAGTTGAGCCGAAACACCGGCAACCCGTTCGGAACGATCTCGGTCCCGGGGGCATGCGGCTCCACGATGTAACACGGCTCGCCCAGAGCATGCGTCACCGGCGTCGTGTCAAAGTACCCGTGCCGATTCCCCTCTCCGGGATAGGTCGTGAACCCCGAGTCCGGACCGCGCGGAGCCAGCCACAGCTTGACCACCTCGCCGTTGGAGTACAGGTACTCATTGAGTTCCATCTCCTCCCAGTTAAAGACGCGGAAGTCGCTGACATCGTCGCCGTTCTTGCCTCGAAAGGTGAAGTACGAATCGCGCGTGGCCTGCAAAATCACGCGCTCGACTGGCTGGCCGTGGGTGTCGAGGACATCAATGATCGAGTCGAGCGGCGACTTCGAGCGGGCGGCGTTGACCTCAATGACCCACTCTTGCCCGGCTTTGGCGGTGAACTTGTAGAGGTCGCTATCGGGCTGGCCGTTCGGCTTACCGTGGATGGTCCCCTTTAAGGTCGCCGGGATCGTGATCGCGGTCGCTTCGGCGGGGGTGTTGTTCGGCTCGACTTCGACGGTCTCCATCATCGGGGCCATAGCCGCGGCCATCGGGGCGGAGGCGAGAGGAGCCTCACCAGATGCGGGAGTCGGCACGGGGACGGTCGCCAGAATCTCAATCGTCCCATCGACGCGACCGACCGCGAACCTCGACCCATCCGGAGAGAACGCGAGTGACTGCACCACGTCGCTCTGCTGCCCGTACTCCTTGATCTCCGACATCGTCTTCGCATCCCACAGCTTCACCGTCCGGTCCTCGGCACAGGTGATGACATAGCGGCCATCTGGGCTGTAGCGGAGTTGGGTGACGGGAGCCTCATGAGCGAAGCGGGCGATGATCTGCGGGTTGATGATGGCAGTATCGCGCGAGAGGAATTTCCAGACGCGGATGCGGCTGTCCGCACCGACAGCTGCGATCTGGTCCCCGGCGGGGTTGAAGGCGACCGAGTAGACTTCCTTCAGCGGTTGGATGAGCGTATCGAGCCGTTCGCCGGTCGCCACCAGCCACACCTTGCAGGTGTCGTCGGCACTGGCACTGACGAGGTTCTTTCCGTCCGGGCTGAAGGCGATGTCGTAGACCGGTCCGGTGTGGCCTTCGAGGGCACGGACCTGCTCACCGGTCGCGACATTCCAGAGGATGATCTTCTTGTCATAACTGCATGTGGCGAGGAGTTCACCGTTCGGCGAGAGTTCGGCGTCATACAGGACATCGCGGTGAGCGCGAATTTCGCGGGTCGGCTTCCCGGTGACGAGATCCCAGAGGATGGCCTGGCCATACAGACCCGGAATTCCAGAGGCTGTGACGAGGCGATTGCCCGCGACGAAGTGAATGGCGGTCACTTTGCCGGGCAATCCTTCCATCGTCCTTAAAGGCTTCGGAACGCTCGCCGTTCGCAACTCGACACGACCAAACCGAGCGGCGGCAATCCACGCCCCATCGGCGGGCCAGTCGAGCGCCGTGATCGGATCGGCCAGTCCCGGCTTCCCCACAATCATCGGCACCGTCAACTGGGTGCGATCAGGTTCTTTCCCCGCTGGTCCCTTGGCCCCGGTCTCGACCCACGCTTTGAGGACCGAGATTTCCTCCGCCGTCGGCTGTGGCTTGTCCTCCGGCGGCATCTTCGGCTGGGTGGCCCCGGTGATCATGCGGATCAACCGACTCGTCCCCGGATCGCCCGCCAGCACCGCCGCCCCGTGCTCGCCACCCTTCTGAATGTCATCGAAGGACTCGACCGAGAACTTCCCCTCGTGATCATCCGGGTTGTGGCACCCCGCACAATATTTCTGCAGGATGGGAGCGACAGCCAGCTCATAATCCGGAGCTTTCTCAGCTGCGAAGAGCGATCCACAGACCCCCAGCAGCACCACTCCCAGACCGATTGCCAAACGCATGCTTCATCTCCGCCCTAGTTCGATGTCTGGTGAGACGCACGCGACCCATCAGTGGAGGTGGATCATAGCAGCCAGACATTCCATCGCGAACACAATGAGGATCTGGAGGGGCGCCCGTTTGTGTCTGGGATGATTCGCGTGTGGTCAAGCCCACTCGATCGGGAAAAGGCGATCATTCCGACTCAAAAAAAGAGCCACCAGTCGGACTCGAACCGACGACCTATGCTTTACGAAAGCATTGCTCTACCAACTGAGCTACGGTGGCGAGTGAGGTTTTCACCTCACGTCTTGCATCTTCTCAGCTTGTGGCCCATATTGTGTACAACCAATCGTACAGCCGAGACACCAAAGAGACCGCAAGAATGGCCACTTCGAAGAAACCCCAAAAGCCGAACAAGCCATCGAAGGACTTTCCCCGAACTCCGCACGCCTCAAAGCGTGGGTGCAAGAAGATCGCTCAAAAGATGGACTGCTTCGGCTCGTGAGATGACCCCGGAGCGACGTTGCGGGAGTATCTCGAAATCAAAGAGGAACTTCAAGCGGGAATTGACCCTCGAAAACACTGTACAACCGGCCTGACAACCGTGCCGGTCTGGGGAACACCGATCTTACCCGTCTCCGGAAAGAACACATCCGGAACGGTTGGCGGATGATGCCCGGAGCGAAGACCGCGATGGAAAGACGAGTTCCCCTCTGGCCAGAGACACTCAAATCCATTGAGACCTCAAAGCTGCCCCCTAAAAGCAAAAGACCCTCAAATGAGAGGTCTTTGTTCCTAACCTTTCCTGGCTGCCAAGACCGAGGCGATCCCCATGCCGCCGCCGATGCAGAGTGCGGCGACAGCACGCTGGGATTCACCGCGTGATATTTTCCAAGCAAGATGCGTGAGGAGGCGGGCACCGCTGGCGGCCAGCGGGTGGCCCAGGGCGATCGCGCCGCCCTCGGCGTTGAACCGGATTGACGAGCCATGATGACTGATCAGCGGATGGAGTGAGTCGACCGGATCAAATCTCAGTTCCAGCTGACGCAGACATGCCAGCACCTGAGCGGCGAACGCCTCGTTGATCTCCAGTGTGTCGATCTCGCACCAGCTGATTTGCTGCCGACGAAATAACTCTCGAATCGCATGGACTGGCCCCAACCCCATACGCTGGGGATCGCAGCCGACGGTCACGCAGTCCTTCCACTCGGCGAGGATGGGCCATCCCTGTTGACGGGCGTGCTGCTCCTCGGCCAGCACCAGCATCGCGGCCCCGTTGGCCAGTCCGGATGAATTACCCGCAGTCACCGTCCCAGCCGAATCGAAGACGGGATGTAGGTTCGCCAAGGTCAGCTGCGACACATTCGGACGTGGCGGCTCGTCCTGGGTCATCCCGGCAATGGGAACCAGTTCGTCTTGGAAGTCCCCTCGTAAGTGTGCAGCGGCGTACAGGAGTTGGCTCCTGACGGCGAAGGCATCCTGTTCCACGCGGGTCAGCTGGAACTCGCGAGCGAGCGTCTCGGCGGTCTGGCCCATGTGCTGATGAGAGAAGCTGTCGAGGAGGCCATCGTGGGGGAGTGTGTCGAGGGCCGACTCGGGATCGAGGGGTTGTCCCTTGGGCGGGCGGGGCAGAGCGAAGGGGGCGAGGGACATCGACTCCACACCACCGACGAGGGCGACTTTCGCCTCGCCCGTGCGGATGGCCTGTGCCCCCAAAGCCACCGCGTGCATCCCGGAGCCGCACATCAGATTGACGGTATACGCCGGGGCGGTGAGGGGGACTCCGACATGGACAGCGACCTGCCGAGCGAGATTCATCCCGTGCCCGGCACTGAAGACATTTCCCAGAACGACGAGATCCACGGCCTCGGGGCCGATGGCTCCCAGAGCGGCACGGGCCGCTGTCGAAGCCATCTCCAGCGGAGTCACACTCGCTAAGGGTCCGCTCATTCGACCGCAGGGAGTCCGACGAGCGGCGACAATCAGGACTCGCTTCATGCCGGGTCCACTCCCTCGTACGGAACGCTCGGTTCGGCGGAATAGCGGACGATTCCCGTGATCTCTTGACCACTCATTTTCAGGTAGGCCACCGCTTTCAAGACCCCATTCCAAGATTGCCCGAACAGCTTGAACCCGAAGATCGTCACAAGAATACTGATCGCAGAAATGGCGACCGATGTCGCCAAGTTGCGCTGGGAGAGATCCTTCGCCAAGACGAAGGCGCGGCTGTCCTGCCCCCCCGTCTGTCGGTCCGCCCAGATCCAGATGTAGGGCCAGAAGAACAGATACACAAAGACTCCCGGCACAATGAATGTCACCAAGCCAAACATGCAGATGACGCAAAAAATGGTGGGAAGCATGGTGATCGCTCCCCGGCCCCAGCCGACGTGGAAGGCATCAAAAATGTTCGTCGGTTCGCCGCGCGCGATCTTGAGAAAGAACTTGGTCTGGCTGCAGGTCATGGCATTCATGAGGTACATGAACCCGAGACCCCAGACGAGAAACATCCCCACGACCGAGAGCGGGGGAGTCAGTCCAATGGCCTTCAACAGGACCGCAAATGTTCCGACAGCCGGAATAAAGATCAGCACGATCCCGATGATCCAGAGCAGGATATCGATCAGGGCCACGGCCAGCAGCAGCCACAGATTTTCGACATAGAGCGTCCAAGTGTCATGCAAGATGCCCCGGAGTGAGACCGTTTGTGGATCCCAAACCGATTCGGCAGCCACGGGGGGTGCCGCAGTCGCGGTTTCCCATGCGGAATCAGCATCCGGCACCACAAGTTCCCGACGGCACGCCGGACAAGCCACTGCGCTGCCCGCATGGATCGTGGCCACACGCAGGAGTCGGTCGCACTGCTCGCAACGGAATTCGATCTTCATCGGGAAGCGGTTCCGGGACTCGACACACGGCATCATTCCAGTAAGTTGGCCGACAGGCTACAACTCGAATTTCTGAGGGGGATTTGATCCAGAGGTGACATCAACCTTGTGTTCAGACGCCATCCCATAGCTCCGAGGAATCACCACAGCTGGATCACTGGACTCGATTGTCACGCGACACGCACCGACTTTGACCCCCTCGGCTTCTGCGGTGTAGTACATGTCAAAGTGGCCTTCCGCGTCCGTGACCCCGACGGAATCTCGAGCGTGTTCCTTTTTCTCTTTGGCCCCTTCGATCGAACGATCCAGAGGACAGAAGTAGACCTTCACCCCGACCGCAGGCTTACCACCCATGGTGACCGTCCCACTGACATATCCGAGTGGGGGCAATCTGATCCGAGTCCCGATCATGTTGTTCATGACCCACCAGATGCCAAACACAGCCACGATCACAGCGGCTACGGACCCCAGGCCCTTCACGCCGATCTCTCGAAAGAGCCCCGCGAAATCGAAGCTGAAGCGGGGCTGCTCTTCGGGCATTTCCGAGGCGCGGACACGGCTTTCCTCCATCGACTTGGCCAATAAATCCCTCGCGGCATTTTTCGAGCCGTCGAGCGAACTCGCCGCCGCCGCGTCTTTTTTCGCTCCCCATTTGCGGGTGGGGGCGGGCTTCTCGGTCTCCTGATCCGGTGCCGAATCGTCATCATCCAGTGAAAAACCACCACCGCCAGCGCCATTACGACTCGGTTTGGATTCCGTCAACGGACTGCGTGGGACGGGCACCGGGTCGGGATCCAGCGATGGCTTCTTCTTCGGGCCATCCATCAAGAACGAGACAGGATCGAATTCCTCCACCTCGGCGGGCTTCCGTTTCGGTTTGTCGGCAGTGGGCGAGGTGGGTTTGTCTGAAGGCTTCGGGCCAGCTTTGGGAAGCGTCTTCTCGGAGGGCGGCGGGGCAGGCTCTGCGGAAATACTCGACGGCGAAGCCACAGCAGTGGATTCGGTCGCTCCTTCGGGCACTGCATCCCCAGCAGAGGGCTGAGGCACAACAAATCGAGTCTTGCACTTTGGGCACTTGCCGTCGGTTCCGGCGAGTTCATCCTTGATCTTAAGTACCGATCCACACTCGTCACAGGTCACGCGAATCGTCATGGCGGCCAACCGGAGAGACAGGGAGGAATCACTGTGGGCAAAGGGAACTGGTCCCTCAACAGAACAACAGGCAGTCAGTGATAGCATACATGAAAATAGGGCGGTTCCACGAATGTCGCGGAACCGCCCAGCATGATTTGCCAAGATTCACAGAGATTAGAACGGAGTCTCAACCGGGGTTCCCTGAGCCATGTTCCCCAAGTTTCTCCAGGTTCGGGAGTCGATATTCACGCTGACCCCATGCACCGTTCCGTCGGCCAGTCCCACCTGCACAATCCCAATGTGCATGCTGTCGGCTTCATCGTAGTGCAAACCGGTGTGTGGCGAATTCCGGAAGCTCAACAACGTGGCCGGACCTCCAAAGGCCCAACCATCGCTGCTACGAATCAAGTTCAGGTTCACGTTCTGGTTATTGTTCTGCACCAGAGGATTCAAGAACACACGGCGTTCCGAAACCATCACGACATTCGAAGTCCCATCTGTGACATCCCCCATGCGGGTGGACGAATTCACTCCGAACATGCCCACATTGAAGCTGTGTTGTGTGTACGGGGAAATCCCGGCACTCGTGATCGTGTTTTGCAGCTGGACAGGGGTCAGCCAATACGTCTGACGAGCGGTATCACTGAAACTGATTCCTGATCCCGTCACAGCCGCGTAATCGTTACCGCCCTTGACCCACGTCACATCAATACGCTCCGTACCGCTGTAGACGTTGGACGCTTTCATGTCCGTTCGACGAGAAGGGCAATACATCACCTCCAGATCGGTCTTCGGCGGGAAGATCGCAGCGCTCAAGTCCGGAGGGACAATCCCGACCTCTCCATTGGTGCGGACGTTCCAATTGAAGTTCCAGTAGTTGTAGAGTGCCGCTTCGTCGATATAGGGCAACACATGAACCACCCAACTCGTGCCGTGATATCCGATGCCGGGGTTCGCCAGCAATTGCGCCTCGGTCTGATTCACGTAGCGTCCCACGCCATCAGCCACCTGATTCGAGCCGTTCGGAGCAATGCTGGCAATCTGCCCCGGTGGGAAGGTTCTGTGGTTATCGTGGTAGTTGTGTAAACCCAAGCACAACTGCTTGAGGTTGTTCTGGCAGGCCGACCGGCGAGCCGCTTCGCGAGCCTGCTGCACGGCTGGCAGCAGGAGTGCCACCAGCAGAGCAATGATGGCGATGACGACCAGCAACTCAATCAATGTGAATCCACGGTGACGCTTAGAAGGCATCATTGCTCCACTCCTGTGTGTGCTTGAGACTTGTGACAGTGGGAAAACAATCCCAGCAACAGCTGGGGATAACTCAGGGGACAACGTCGGTACTGCAAGTCATTGTTCCCGAATCACTTGCAGCCTGTCAAGGGCTTTTGACCTGTCAGCGATGAATCGAAATCCACCCGCAATGCCCCACGTACACCCGAACGGCACTTCAGCGCAAGTCTGGCCAAAGATCTGTTCATCCTTGATCTACGTCTAATTCGCTCTCGGAATCAACTGAATTAGTGCAAAAACCGGACCTTTGCGAACTTATTTCTTCCGCGTGAGGTTTTGTCGATAGAAGTGCGACATCCGGAAGCGGTGCCCGAGAGTCCACTCGATCCTCGCAAGGCAGATCACATGCCATCACGACAGCGTGGCTTTTCGAATCACTGCGTTTCGAGACATGCAGCAAGGCGGCCAATTACACTTCCCCCAATCGCTCCACGACATTCCGCAGAAACACACCCAACCGAGCTGCCGCCAGCACTGACTGCTCTCGCAGTTGCCACAGGTCGCTCCAACTCGAGGGCCGTTTCCAGAGGGCACTCAGGACCGCTCCCGCCCTCACAAATCCGGTGCCACCAAAAACGGTCAATACCTCCGGCGGAAGGTCTTTCAACAGATCATCACTGATCACCCGCACCGCCATGAACCGCACATTTCGCTCCGCACAGACGCGAGCGACAGCCAGGGACTCCAGATCGACCGCGATGGCCCCGGTCGATTCCCCCAGCTGTTTCTTGTCAGCGACGGTCCGCACGATCTGGTCCGTGTTCAAAAACTTGCCCACATACAGACCGTCGCTCGGGGCAGACAGCATCTGGACCGGGACACTCAGGCCCTTCCCCTCGGCATTCACAATGGCATTCGCGACGACCAGATCTCCGACCTTGAGGTGCGGCTGGAGCGCTCCTGAGAATCCGATCGACAACACCCATTTCGGCGAGTGCCCATCCAGTAGAGTATGCGTCGCGCGGGTCGCCCGCACAGCTCCCGCCCCGGACTCCACCACCGCCAGCCGAGTGTCATGCAGCAGTAGCCCCTGAATCCGGAACTTCTCCCCGACGTACGACTGCACCGGCAAACAGCGCCCTGCAAACGGGGCGACTTCCATGTGCAAAGCGGCCACAAGCCCGATATCCGCCTCGGCATGATTGCGTGAGATGGCCTCGGTTTCTGAGGAGGACGCGGGTGGTGTGTCGGCCATAGTCCGGTGCGAGTGGGAGAGAGGTGGGGCAAGACGGCTCATCCTACCGCATTCGGGACGGGAGTCGTAGTCGTAGGGTGGGACAAGCCGCTTTGGGCGCTGGCCCACCACTCCGGGGACACGCGTCATCCGCGGTGGGCCTGCGCGGCGAAGCGCCGCTGGTCCCACCCTACAAATGACTGCTACGACTCGGCCCCCTGTATCGCCTCGGTCACACATTGCAGGAACCGCGCCGCTGGGGCTCCGTCGATGACGCGATGGTCGAACGTCAGGCTGAGTGTCAGTTGGTCACGGACGGCAAAGCTGCCATTGTCGAGGACGACGAGTTCCTGACGAATCGCTCCGACGCCGAGGATGGCGGTCTCGGGAAGATTGATGATCGGCGTGAAGGCTTCGACACCGAAGGAGCCGAGGCTGGTGATCGTGAACACCGCTCCCTGCATGTCGTTGGCTTTGATCTGCCCCGTACGGGCCCGTTCGACGAGCGACCGAAACTCGGTGGCAAGTTCGGGGATTGTTCGGCGAGCCACATCGCGCAGGACCGGGACGAGGAGCCCGTCCTCGGTGTCAACCGCGATGCCGATGTGAATGCCGTCCGGGCTGGGGTACTCAATCCGGTCGTCGGCCCAGCGACCACCGAGCAGCGGATGCTCGCACAGAGCTTGGGCGACGCACTGGGCGATCAGATCAGTGTAGGCCGGGACGATCTTCGCCCCGGTCGCCTTGTATTGATTCCGATTCGCGACCAGTGCCGTCACATCGACGCGCCGCGTGAGTGTGACCGGGGCGGTCTGTTGCAGATTCGTCACCATCCGCTGGGCGATCGTGCGGCGACGAGCGGTGATCGGGATCGACCGCTGGCCCATGGTAGTGGCCGCTCGGACATCACGCTCGCGAACTCGTCCATTGGCTCCGCCGCCTGTTAGTCGGGTCCAGTCGACGCCCAGTTCGCGGGCGATCCGCTTCGCACGCGGCGAGGCGATTGTCGCCTTTCGCTCCGCGAAAGGACGTTCTTTCGCGGAGCGAAAGACGACACTCTCCGGCACAACGACATCGCTCGCCATGATCCGCCCACCCGGACCAGACCCGGCGACGCTCTGCAACGGGACGCCGACCTCGCGGGCCAAACGACGAACCGACGGAGCGGCGGGCGGCGGTTCAGTCGTGATGGCAGCCACACCTCCCGACGCCCACGGAGCCGCCTCCCCCTCACCCACCAGATACGCGAGCAGCGCCCCGACGTGCACCACATCCCCTTCGCGTGGGCCGTTCGGGCAGATCCGCAGCACCCCGGCATCGAGCGACTCCACCTCCTGCAGAGCCTTCTCTCCCTCCAGTTCAAACAGCGGTTCACCCGCCGCCACCCGGTCGCCCTCGGCCTTCAGCCAGCCGACGAACTTGCCCTCCTCCATCGACCAACCCAGTCTCGGCAATCGCACTTCGCTGGCCATGCTTACTCCTCCACCAGTTGACGGATCGCTGAGGCGATGGCCTTCGCATCGGGGACGACAACCGCTTCGAGCGAGGGGCTATACGGCGTCGGCGTGAAGGCTCCGGTGAGGCGGCGGATCGGGGCGTCGAGGTCATCGAACCCGCGCGAGGCCACCTGAGCTGCGATCTCGGCGGCGAACCCGCAGGAGGCTGGCGGCTCGTCGACCACCAACAGCCGACCGGTCTTCTTGACCGAGGCCAGGATCGTCTCGACATCGAGCGGAACCACCGTGCGCGGGTCGATCAACTCCACTGAGATACCCGCCTGCTCCAACTCGTCGCACACCGACAGCGTGAGATGCACCATGCGAGCCAGGGCCACCACGGTCACGTCACTACCGGAGCGGACGATGCGGGCCTGGCCGAACTCGATCTCATAGCCCTCTTCGGGAACCGGACTCTTCGATTGCAGAATCTCACGATGCTCCAGAAACAACACCGGGTCGCTGCACCGCAAGGCCCGCTTAAGCAACCCCTTCGCATCATACGCCGACGACGGCACCACCACGCACAGTCCCGGCACTTGGGCATACATTCCGTAATAGCTCCCCGAGTGGTGCGTGGCTGCCGAGTGACCGATCCCGATGCAGCCGCGCAGCAGCACCGGCATCTTCAGGCGGCCGCTCGACATGTACTGCATCTTGGCGATCTGGTTGACGATCTCGCCCACGCCGTCCAGCACGAAGTCGGCGAACATGAAGTCGATCACCGGGCGCGTCCCAGTCATCGCCGCTCCGCAGGCGAGGCCCACGAACCCGCGCTCGCTGATCGGCGTATCGCACAGCCGCACCGGCCCGTACTTCTCGAACAGCCCAGCGGTCGTGCGGAAGTTGCCACCACGGACGCCGATCCCCTCGCCCATCACGAAGATTGTGGGGTCGACGGCCATCTGTTCGGAGAGGGCTTCGAGTGTGGCCTGGGAGTAGGTGATCTCGCGGTCCGAGCCGGGTCCGGGTTCCTGGGCTGGGGACGAAGTCCGCGCGGCGTAGATGTGCGTCATGGCCGTCGCGGGGTCGGGAGGCGGGCTGGCCTCCGCAAAGGTTCGGCCGTCGGCGACGAGTTGGGCGATCTCGGTTTCAATGGCCACGATGTCGGCCTCCGCGATCTTAAACTCCGCGAGCATCCGAGTTCGAAGCCTCGCGATCGGGCACTTCTTCTTCCAGGCTTCGACCTCCTCCTTGGTGCGGTAGGTGAAGTCGCCCATCCCCTCGGCGTGGGCGCGGGTGCGGTAGGTCTTGCACTC
>JAYTCW010000608.1:0-33701 GCA_043736295.1 Planctomycetota bacterium
GGGCCGGTTCCTTTGACGCCAGTCGGATCAATCCCGGCAGAGGCCGCCGCAGCCGCAGCTGCGGGCATGACGTGTCCGCCGGTCTTGGCGGGTGCGGCTGTGGGGATGGGGGCGGGGGCGACGCCAGCGGGGCGGGGGGCCGGTTCCATTTGCGCGATGACCTCGTTGACGAGGGCCTTGTCGCCGTTCTTCTTGAGGATCTTCGTCACGATTCCGGCGACCGGAGCGGGCACGTCGAACGCGGCCTTCTCGGTCTCGATGACGACGATGTTCTGGTCGACATCGACCCACGTCCCCTCCTTGACCTGCCATTGTCCGATGAAGGCTTCCGTGATCGAATCGCCCGCCTTGGGGAGCCGAATGTCAACTGGCATGATGTGTCCGGGGGAGGGTTGAGAGGGGATCGTTGAGCGTTGAGGGTTGAGGGTTGAGCGATGAGGGTCGAGCGGCGAGACTTCCGAAGTCTCAGAAGACTTCGGAAGTCTTTGCGAGCGTTGAGGGTTGAGGGGAGTATGAGCGAGTGATGGCTGATCGCGAAGCGACCTCTGTCGCTCAACCCTCAACCCTCAACCCTCAACCCTCTTCACCCGAAGGCTTGAGCGAGGATCTCTTCCTGCTCGTGGTCATGGACGTGGTGCGAACCGGTCGAGGGGCTGGCGGCGGCTTTGCGACCGATGAACGCCCAGTCGAAGCGACCGAAGAGTTTCTCGCCGAGGTGGGCCAGCAGGAACCGCCAGCCGCCCATGTTCTCTGGCTCGTCCTGCACCCAGCGCGTCGGGATGCCGGACTTGTACGGGGCGAGGGCCTTCTCCAGCGCCGCCACCGGCAGCGGGTAGAACTCCTCGACGCGGATGATGGCGACATCGTTCCGTCCGAGTTCCGTCCGCTTGGCCAGCAGATCGAAGTACACCCGGCCCGAGCAGAGGAGCAGCTTCTTGACGCCCTGGGGGTCGACCGCCTCGTCTCCGATGACCGGTTGGAAGGTGCCCTTCGCACAGTCCGAGAGCGTCGACACGCAGGCGGGCAGTCGCAAGAGTTGCTTGGGCGTCATCACGATCAGCGGCTTCTTCCACTTGCGAAGAACCTGCCGCCGCAGGAGGTGGAACATCTGCGCCGGGGTCGATGGCTGGACGATCTGCATGTTGTCTTCGGCTGCCTGGTTCAGGAACCGCTCCAGCCGGGCGCTGGAGTGCTCGGGGCCGTTGCCTTCATAGCCGTGGGGCAGCAGCAGGATGATCCCGCTCAGGCGTCGCCACTTGGCTTCGGCACTGGAGATAAACTGGTCAATGATGACCTGGGCCACGTTCACGAAGTCGCCGAACTGGGCCTCCCAAACGACGATGCCGTGCGGGGTGTCGAGGCTATAGCCGTACTCGAAGCCGAGGACGCCGATCTCGGAGAGCGGACTGTTGTGGCAATTGACCCAGCCGAGTTTGTTTTGAATGTTGCGGAGTGGGCAGAAGTGGTTGCCATTCTCGACATCGACGAGGACCGCGTGTCGGTGGCTGAAGGTGCCGCGCCGCACATCCTGGCCCGACATGCGGAACGGGTGTCCCTCTTCGAGCAGCGTGCCGTAGGCCAGCATCTCAGCGGCCCCCCAGTCGAGCGGGACATTTCCAAGTGACATTTCGCGACGTTTGTCGAGCACCATCTTTTGGATGGTCGGGTGCGGCGTGAAATCGGCGGGGTACTTGGTCAGGGTTTCGAGAATCCGGCTGAGTTCCGTCTCGGGCAACCCCGTGTTGACATGGTCGGCCAGATGGGCAGGTCCGCCATGGAATCCCTGCCAGACGCTCTTGAGGGCCATGTCGGTGTTGTCGTGGTCACCGTGCGTCGGGGCCGACGTTTCGCGGGCGGCTTTCAGTTCGTCGTCGAGCGTCTGGCGAGCCTTCGCCCAGATCGCCGTCGCTTCTTCAGCGGTGACGCCTCGATAGTTGACCAGCGACTCCTTATAGCTCTCAAAAACCGATGGTTTGAGATCGATCTTCTTGTACATCATCGGGTTCGTGACCCGTGGCTCGTCCTGCTCGTTATGGCCGCGACGGCGGAAGCAGTACATGTCGATGACGACATCTTTTTGGAACTTGGCACGGAACTCCATCGCCAGTTTGACGACCTGAGCCACGGCTTCGGGGTCTTCGCCGTTCACGTGGAAGATCGGGATGTCGAGCATCTTGGCGATGTCGGTCGTGTAGCGACACGACCGAGCTTCTCGTACTGAAGTGGTGAACCCGACCTGATTGTTCACGACGATATGGACCACGCCACCGATCTTGTAGCCGTAGAGTTCGGAGAGGTTCAGCGTTTCCTGGGTCACGCCTTCGCCGATGAACGCTGCATCGCCGTGGATCAGGATGCAGCACCCCTGCTCCCGCTTGTAGTCGCGAATTTCGTCCATCTTAGCCCGCAGCCGCCCCATCGCGACGGGGTTCACGAACTCCAGATGGCTGGGGTTAAAGCAGAGCGACAGGTGGACCTTCTTGCCATTCGGGAGCGTCCGGTCCGCGCTGTACCCCAAGTGGTACTTCACATCGTCAAAGGCGAGATGCTCGTGCCGATCCTCGACTTCGCGGAAGATCTGGCGACCCTTCTTGCCCATCGTATTATAGAGGACGTTCAGCCGACCCCGGTGGGCCATCGCCAGCACGATCTCTTTGCAACCCAGATCGGCGGCCCGCTCGACCGCCTGGTCGAGCAGCGGGATCAGCGTCTCGCCGCCATCGAGGGAAAACGTCTTCGTTCCCTTGAACTTGTCCCACAAGAATTTCTCGAAGCAGACCGCATCGGCCAGTCGGGCCAGAATGCGATGCTGGTCCTTGATGTCGAGCTTGATACGGTTGGCCGTCTGCTCCATCTGCTGCTGGAGCCAAGTGCGGGCCGCCAGACTCTCGATGTGCATGTACTGCACGCCGATCGACCGGCAATAGGTCTGCTTGAGCCATGCGATCACCCCCCGCAGGGTCCGTGTGTCGGGGCCTCCCATCAACTCGGTCGACACGTCGCGGTCGAGGTCAGCTTCGGTGAAGCCATAGAATGTGTGGTCGAGTTCGACCGGGGTCTCGATCTTAACCTTCAGCGGGTCCACCTTGGCCGGGATGTGTCCGAGGGTGCGGTACGCCTGAATCAGCCCGTCGACGCGCTCCTGCTGCAAGGCGATGCTGAGCTTCTGCTCCGCGCGAAAGTGATTCGAACCCCCGCCGCCGGGTGGGTTGAAGATGCTGCGCGGCTTGAACGGCGGGTCGAAGCTGACGCGGGTGGCCGGGTTCGGCGTCCCATGCCCATTCAGCGAGGTCCGGAAATACTCCGCCCACTCGGTGGGGACGGAGGAGTCTCCGTTCAGATAGCGCGCGTACAAGTCTTCAATGTAAGGCAGGTTTTGGCTGTTGAACGCCGCGGAAGGCTCTGACATGGTGGACATGGTCCAGAGAGGAGTGCTGACACCGCTGACCGAAATCAGAATCGGCACCAACACCCCACAGGGTGAACCACAGCCGAATCAACAGCTGTGGAGGCAATCGCCGCCGCCCAAACAGGATCGATTGAACCCGCCGGTCCGTGGCGTCGCAACGTGATGACAATACGATGAATATGTCACACGGGTCAGGAAATCAATCCCGCTCGGTCGGTCTCATGAAATTCTATCGCAATCCCCGGTGTCCGACTGGTGGAAAGTTAGGGGGATTCAGGTTCGCACCGAGAGAGAGCAGGGGCACCGTCAGACGCTTTTGCCCCAACTGCATCGTACTTTCGAATCGGCAGGAATTGCCGGAGAGTCGGGTTTCTGCCTCAAGTACGCATCGGACCAGCCCGTTCAGTTGCGTTCCGCGATCTCTTTCGCGGGCAGCAGAAACAGGCTTCCAAATGGGTTGTGCATGGGGCTGCCAGCGGGGAACTCACAATCGGTCTTTGAGGTCACGTGCAGCATCTGCCCATCCTCCAGAACCAGCACGTGATCCTTGTCGACGGGCTTGTCGCTGTGGCACATGTACCGCAGTACATCAATGATCAAGTCCCCGGTCGGCTCGATATCGGCGCGGCGCATCTTGATCTCGGGGAGACCGAAGACGTGCATCCCCATCGTCCACGCTTCTGTGTCGCCTCGCACGACGCTGACGAAGGCAAAGCTCAGCGCGTCCGCACTGCCATCCTCGGCAAAGTCGAGCCACTGCTCCCCTCCATGCGCTAACCCGCTGTTGTCGATGAACACGCCCGCTCCGCCCGCTTCTATGAGCACCGCAGCGGCCTGCATCATTGTGCGAGCGGCTTCGATCGAGCCGCCCGGTCCGATGAGTCCCATGTTGACCGAGTAGCGGTTGACCCGCGCCAGTTCATCCGGTGTCGCGGGTCGGCGACACGATGAGGCAAAGATTTTGGCGAACTGCTTATCCGGCTGCATCGGGGCTATCGCCACCCGCTGCCCATCCGGCAGGATCAACCCCTCGGGCGACAACCGGCACCCCGGCGGCATTCGCTCGACCAGTTCGCCGGGATGCGCCCAAGTGCCGGGAATGCGGAACGCAATTTCAATCGATGGGGTTTCAGGCATCGCGGAATCTCACCGGGGAGAGAGAGGGACTCACTTGAAACCAGAGGCTACCTCAACAGGGACTCGCGATGCAACAATCTCGCACACCCTACTGAACGTCGCAGTGTGAATCCGGAAGTCAGCGAGTCATGACCAGTTTGATGCCAGCGATCACCAACGTCGACGCCAGCAGGATGCGGATCGTGCGCGGGGGGAACTGCCGACTCCCCAGATGAGAACCGAGCGTGCCTCCCACGACCGCCGCCACCGCCAGCCACCACGCGAACACCGGGACCGGCTTCCCCTGGGAAACGTAACCCGCCAGACCGCCAATCGAGTTGACCAGAATAAACACCACCGACACCGCAGCTGCGTTGCGAGCCTTGGCCCAGCGGCAGAGTAACAGCAACGGGGTCAGGAAGACTCCGCCGCCCGTCCCCGTGAGGCCAGAGAGCAGGCCGATCCCAGCTCCGACCCCGAACGATGTCACCCGTCTCGGGGGCATAACCTCTGCCGGGTCGCTCGGGTTCAGGAACAGCCGAACCGCCGAGAACAATAGCACCGCGCCGATCAGCGGGTGAATGATCGCTGCTGAGAGCTGTAAGGAGCCTCCCAGAAATGACGCCGGAACGGAGAGAGCTGCAAACGGCCAGAACAGCTTCCAGGAGAAATGCCCGGCTCGCCAGAACTGGTACGTGCCAATGGTCGCCACCATGATGTTGAGGACGAGCGCTGTTGGTTTAATCGTCGGGGCCAGGAACCCAAACAGCGTCAGCACCGCCGTATATCCCGACGCCCCGGCGTGCCCGACCGAGGAATAAAGAAACGCCACCACGCCGATGGCCGTCGCGAGCAGGAGGATTTCAGGGAGAGGCAAGCTGGCACTTCTGGATCAGTCAGAGGACGTGTGAGTGTGATGGCGTCGGCAAGCGGGCGATCCACATTGGTTACCAACTCGCCTCGGTCACTACGTGTTGAAATCGGAGTCGTACTCGTTCATGTGACCCTTCGTGTGCATTTCCTCAATCGCTTGGACAAGTGCCCGCCGAATTGGTTCAGGTAGCCTCGCCTCCTTGGCGATTTGCATCGCGCGGTAGGCACTCGCTCTCGCGATGAACGACACCTTATATGATAGAAACAGGAGTATGATCGGAGCGGCCATCATCAGGTACACACGGATGTCTTCCCCACGAAATCCTCGGTCCCAGATGACCAGGCATTGAGTCAGACTGGCCACGAAACCGACAATCAAGATCACCCGTAGCCAGGCCACCAGGATCGATTTGAAGCTCCATGAGAACTCGGACACCAGATCCCCTTCAGGGGCCGAGCCATACACGACGACTGTGCCCATCGGAATTAGCGGAATGTAGTACAAATGCCCAAAGTTTGTCGCGAGATGACATACGCCCGGCACTGCGTCGACCTTTCCGTATAAGCGGCTGCCCCAGACGATGACCATAGTTCAGGAATTCCGCTTGAGTGAGATGCGATGCGAGGGTAACACACATTGAGAGGGCTCACTTTTTCCCGAGACTCATCCTGTGGCTCTCGTAAGCCTCTTCGGGATCCTGAGCGGCCTCTGCTGCCATCACGAGTTCAGCGGCCATAGTGACCCCGGATTCTCCGCTTGACTTCCTCACAATCGAGTCCCGATGCCGGGTTGCTCTTCAGGTTGGCCTGCCTGCGTTCCAGTTCCTCCACCTGCCAATCCGCAATCGGGACATCCGACGGAAACGCAGCCAAGTTATCCCACAGATCCTCCACCAGTTGGAGTTTTTCCGAGGGACTCAAGTCGAACACGGAATCAACGCTTTGGTTCATGGAAACACTCCCAGACAGCCCACTTTGAACGCCACAGATTCGCACGAGTTGATGTTCGAACTTTCCGAGGCGGCTGTCAACACTTGGTATTGACACACCCGGATTCGACGCAGTTGGCGACTTAGGAAACCCAACGCGGCGTCGACTGGCAAATGAAGATCACCGACTCCCGCTGCAAATTGAAGTCCGTCTACCCGAAGATTAAGACGTGACGGGGAACTAGCTCAGACCGAGGTGAAACAGGCTAAATCTGCAGCTGCGAATCTGCCTTGCTCAAGAGCGATACCCGCCTTCGTCGACTCACCGTTTGGAGAACAGATCCGACAAGACGAGGTTCTCGATGATGGTACGGAGTTTATAGTCTTCTTTCTGGCTAGAGACCGCGATGGCTTTGATCTGTGCCGTATCGTCGATCGTCATCACGCGTCGCAGAGCGTAGGTGGCCAGTTGTTCGATGAAGGCTTCGGCGAAGCGGTCGGCGTCTTGAGCGAGTAATTGTTTGAACTCATCCGAACCGTTGTAAGACCGGCCATCCATCAGTTGGCCGCTGGCGTTGACGGGCGGGGCGTCGCCTTTTCCTCCCGCCACTGGTTCGGTGGTTCTCCAGCGGCCAATGGCGTCAAAGTGCTCAAAGGCCAAGCCGAGCGGGTCGATCTTCTGGTGGCACGAGGCGCAGGTGGCATGGGTGGCATGGGCTTGGAGCTGCATGCGGATCGTGGCCTTCGGCTGGTCGCTGGGAGTTGGTGCGAGCGGTTCGACGTTGGGCGGCGGGGGAGGTGGAGTACGGCCAAAGACGGCCTCCGAAACCCAGACGCCGCGATGCACCGGACGATGCCGTGTACCATCTGATGTGAGCGAGAGTATCGACGCCTGGGTCAGCAGCCCGCCGCGATGCTCCTCGGGGCGGAGCGACACTCGCAGCAGGCTGCTGGACGCTGGACGCGGCAATCCGTAGTGCATGGCCAGTCGCGGATTCATCATCGTCCAATCCGACACCAGGAATTCCCGCAGCGGCAGGTTCTTGGAAAACACCTCGTCGAAGTAGCCGGTGGTTTCCAGGACCATGCTCTGTTCCAGCCACTTGTCGTAGTCGGGGTAGAGACTCGCATCGGGAGGGAACGCTCCGACGCGGTGCAGTTGCAACCACTGACGCGGGAATGATTCGGTGAAGCGACCGATCTTAGGATCGGCGAGCATCCGCGTCAGTTGAGCCCGAAGCACTTCGGGGCGATGCAGCGTCCCTTGCTGAGCGAGGCGGAAGAGTTCGTCATCCGGCATCGAACTCCACAGGAAGTAGGAGAGCCGGGAGGCGAGTTCCCAATCGTTGACCGTGTCGCGCCGTGGCGAGGGCGAACCCTCTTCCAGGTAATAAAAGTTCTTAGAGGTCAGTACGGCGACCATGGCTGCCCGGTAGGCGGAGCGGAACGTCTCCCCGGCAGCCACTTCGCTTTCGACGAGACTCACGTAGCGATCCAGTTCCGCATCGGTCACGGGACGGCGCCAGGCCCGAGTCACGAATCGGCTCAGGCACTCGCGGGCTGCCTTCAGGTCGCCATCCTGAGCGGGGATCAGCCCTTCGCGTTTCTGCTGATCGGCTGCGGGAAGAATCGGCCCCTCGGTTTCCACCCAATCGACAATCAACAGCGGAAAGATCGACTGCCCCTCGTCGTTGAACAACCGATAGGAGGTTGGTCGATGCGAGCGGCTGACGGTGGTGTTCACGAAGGGGAACTGAGACACACTGGGAGTCTGGCCATCCGCCAACATTCCGGGAGACTCGTTCATCACATTGAACAGGCCTTCGGGAAGAAAGGTCTGGATCTCAATCACCGTGGGCTTGTCTTCCGGGGCGTCCACATCCAGACCGACCACGGAACGTTTGAGTTGATGATGCCAGAGCGTCAGGTGCGGCAACCGGCCTTTGAAGGACGGCAGGGCGCTGAGCTGAATCCGAATCCGGTACAAGCCCGGCACGCTGGCACTCACCAGAGGCTGCACATGTCCTGGCCACAGAGGCCAGCGAACCGGACCAGCCACCCCCGGGGCCGCGTTGGCTTCGCGACGCGACTTCTGCGATGTGGTCTGCTGATCGGGAAAGGCTCGTTCGAGGACCGTCTCAGCCGCTCGGAAGTAACGATCGACGTGTGAGGGAGAGAGCGTCAGCAGCGACCCGATGCGGTCGAAACCGTGCCAGCGCGGGTCTTCGTTAAACGCTCCCGGCAGGTTCACATCGAAGTAGACCCCGAGCAGGTCGTAGACCGTGTGACCGTACTCTTCGCGACTAAGCCGATAGTGCGCGACCGGCCCGCGCTGAGCCATCCGCGCAGCTTCGCCTTCCTGAATCCGCGTCGACAGCCAATCGACACTTGTTCCCAGTTCTTGAGGCTTGGGCTGTGGCTCTTTCTGGGGCGGCATCTCGCCGGAGTTCATGCGGAACACGACTTCGGCCCAGCGCTGCGCCGTCGTCTCGCTCGTGAAGTCGCGAGGCAGCGTATCGAGTCGGAAGTCGCCCTCCTGCTTCTGAGCGTTATGACAGCGCAGGCAATGGGTCTCGAAGAACGGCTGCACCGATTGCTCAAACCCGTCGACCCCATCGGCGGCGTTCGCAGCTGATGGCACAGTGAACAGCAGGCTCCAGACGGCAAGTTGCACCACGAGTGTCGTGAGCCGCTGGGTGCTATCGCCAATTGGCGGCAGTCCGTCCTCTCTGCTCCCTCTCCCCCACAATCGGCACTGCTTTCGGAGAGGACTCCGCTGTGGGGGAGAGGGGGCAGGCAGGAGACCTCCAATGGGCAAATGCACCTTGAGCCGTTTCGTCATGGGCCATGTTTCGCGAACGTCTTCGAGGGAGTGCATGTCGGTCACCACTTGGCTCCCTTCGGCTTCGCTCCGGCGTTCTTCAGTCGGACGCTGTAGAGCGATGTTTTTGCCGTGATGAACAGCGTCTTGTAGTCCTCACCGCCGAAGGTGACGTTGGCGGGGCCTTCCGGGACTTCGATCTTCTCCAGCAGTTTTCCCTCGGCGTTGTAGACCGTGACTCCCCCATGCGTCGTGTAGAGGTTGCCCTGCACGTCAACGGTCATGCCGTCGCTGCCATGCTCAATCGTAAAGAGCTTCTTGCCGAGTTGACCATTCTTATTCACCTCATAGCAATGGATTCCGGCGGGAAGTTTGTGGAACGCCGGATCGGGATGCTTGGTGTGCCCACCTGTGTCGGCGACATAGAGGCGGCTTTCATCGGGCGAGAAGTTGATGCCGTTCGGCATGGCGAGATCCTTGACCACCGTCTCGATCTTCCCCGTGGCTGGATCGAGCTGGAAGACCCAGTGACCGGGGATCTCGGCGGGACCGGTCAGTCCCCACGGCGGATCTGTGAACCACAGCGTGCCGTCCGACTTCACAGCCACATCGTTCGGCGAGTTGAATCGCTTGCCGTCATACTTGTCCGCCAACACCGTGAGGGTGCCGTCCGCCTCGGTCCGCACGAGATTGCGAGCGGCATGCTGACAAGAGATGAGACGGCCTTCCAGATCGAGGATGTTGCCGTTCGATTGCTCGCTGGGGCGAAATACCGACAGGCCGACTCCTTCTTTCCACTGCATGAGCTTGCTGTTGGGAATGTCGGAGAAGACGAGCATCTTCTTCGCGGGAATCCAGGCTGGACCTTCGGTGAACTTCATATCGCCCGCGAGCTTTTGGACCTTCTCGCCGGGGGCGATCAGTGATGTTTTTTCGTCAGCGCGGGCCGAACTGACAATTACTGTCAGCATCAGTACGAGAGTGGTGAGAATGTGCTTCATCATTGAGACCTCCAGTGGTTAAGGGGGGACTTGTGAGTCGCAGGGACGAACCTGCGGGCTTCATGGCAGACGAAAAATGGTGGATCGCTGCTGCTCCTCGACCGTCTTCACTCGTTCTTCCGAGGGCATAGTGACGAAGAGCCAGTCGTGGCACTTCACGCGGACGACTCGACCGGGACGATAGCCGTCGAGCAACTCCGTGAACTTCAGGCGGACCTGGATGCCGCTGCTGCCGGGCGGCGGGTTGTCGGTCTCCTTCCAGTCGATCACCTGGCCGATCTTCTTGTCGCTGCGGTGAAACCAGGTGCGCAGGGACTTCTCCGCCACAGCCACGCCGAAGCCTTTGTCCTGCGTCGCTTTCAACTCGGCATACAGCGAGGGGTCCATGCCGCCGAACAGCGTCAACGTGACGATCCCGCCGCCGTAGTCGTTGTCCTCCACCGAGTCGATCCAACCGGGTAGCCAGCGTTGCTTCTGGTACTTCACATGACGGCGACGCTGAAGATCGGTCGCAAACTTCCGGCTGTCATCGTCCAGCCAGAGTTCCGATACAGTGAATTCTTTGTCGCGCCAACCGGGAGACCAGGCGAGGTTGAACTGCACGAATTGATCGGGCGCGATGTCTGCCAGTTCGACCAGCGTGCGGCCCTTCCAGACTTTGGTGAGTTCGTCGATGTCGAAGGTGTAGGGCGCGTTGATCCCGTCCTTCGCCAGTGGGCCGACGGGGGCCACGTTGATCTTCCCCTTCTTGGAATCGATCGACACCACCTTCCAGCTCTGACCGCGACGCTGATAGAAGCTGAAGTCGTCCTCCAGCGACAGGGCATGATTCTGCTGGATTTCGTACCGCGCCATGTCCTTCGGCAGCGGTGGGATCGTGGCTTCCTCTCCGACGGGTGGCACATAGAAATAGCCATGCACGTGAGTTCCGAGCGGGATGTCTTTCAACTCGGCGGGAGCGCCGTTGAACGAGATCATTCCATAGGGCAGCATCGCAAAGTAATGCAGCGGCCCGCTGTGGTAGCGATCGTGCGGCTCATTACCATCCAGCCGTAAACCTCCCCGGCGATTGACCGGGTCGATGAGCACCAGTTCTCCCGCGAGGTACGTGCCGGTGTTCGGTTGCGGAAACTGGCCCGCCTTGGGGACGGGGTGGGCGGCATCTTGTGCCACGGAAGGTTCAGTGAGCAGACAGAACACAGCGGAACACACGATCAACAGCCAGCAGGAGCGACGCATCACGACAACACCTCCGAGATCGTGCCGTTGCTGTCGGCGAATTGCTCCGTGGGGACGTCCATCTTCTGCGCCATCGTCAACAGCAAGTTGCTGAGGTGGGCCTTGCTGTTCACCGGGCTGTGGCAGATCGCATAGTGTTTGCTCGGTGTGTCGAGGTCATACGTGTAGCCTTCCGGCTTCGACAGCGCGTTGAAGTCGATGTGCCGACCGTGCTTGATCCCCAGCCCGCCTCCACCCGCCAGGATCAGCGGCAGGTTCGCGTTGCCGTGGCTGTGACCGAAGGCCATGCCACTGCCGTAGAGGACCATCGTCGAATCGAGCAACGGGCCATCCGCGTCCTGCACCTGACTAAATCGGTCGAGGAAGTAACTGAACTGCTGGATGTTGAACGTGTCACTGGCCGTCAAGTCCTGCATCAGCTTGGGATTGGCGTTGTGGTGCGAGAGCGAGTGCCGATCCTGCTTCACACCGATTTCGGGCACGGAGGGACCATTGCCTTCGTTGCCGGTGCTGAAGGTCGCCACCCGGGTCATGTCGGTCTGGAACGCGAGGACGATGATATCGTACATCGTACGCAGATACTCGCCGAGACGATCGAGTGAGACATCGCGGTTCAGCTGCGACTCGATTGCCGGGTCCACTTTGGGCCGGGGCGTGTCGAGCCACTTGTCGGCGCGTTCGGTGCGAATCTCCACCTCGCGAACCGAGGTCAGATACTGCTCCAGTCGGCCACGATCGTCCTGACCGAGTTGATCGCCCAGCATCTGAGCCTCGCCCAGAATCGCGTCGAGGATACTGCCCCGTCGCTGCAGGCCCCTTCGCTGCTTCGCGATGCCGCCTTGAGGTTCGGTGAACATGTCTCGAAACACGACACTCGGATTCCCTTGTGCGGGCAGACCGATCCCATCGGCGGTGCAGGCGAGCGAGTGCCCCTGGTTGCTCATCTCGATCGACGAGTAGCGTGTGAGCGGTGCAGTCACCTGTGTCATCAGCTGGTCGACTGAAATCGTGTTCCGCTCCGACTGCCCAATCTTGCCACCCGTCAGCCAGATGCTGCTGCAATTATGATGATGCCCGAGACCATGCGGATGATGCAGCCCGCTGATCGGTGTGAGGCTCGCGCGATGTTTCTCCAGCGGCAGCAGCGACTTAGAAAACTTGTAGTCCGCACCGGACTGCGTGATCTGGAAGTCAATTGTATTCACGCCGTTGGGCAGATAGATGAACACGCTCCGCTTGGCGCGTGCCTTGCCCTCCCCCGCTGCCAGCGGACGCATGCAATCGAGCAGCGGCAGCGCCAGCGACACGCCGAGTCCGCGCAAGAAGTGTCGGCGGTTAAGCAGCCATCTTTGCGAGAGGAAGTGAGCCATCGGGGAATCCTCGTGGGCCAGTGGTATTCGGCGTGTCGGTGATCATTGTGATTGAATCACCCATGCGGGGCGAGCCTGCCGCAACTGGTCGATACCCGCCGGAGTGATCTGTTTGAGGCCACTCAGCGAGAGCTTCTTCAGTGACTTCGAAGCCGCCAGGGCCTGCAGACCCGCATCGGTCACTTGTGCACTGCCGAGGATGAACTCTTCCAGCGCTGGCATCTGAGCGATTAACCCCATCGAATCATCCGTCACGGTCGGAGCATGCGACACATCGAGTCGGCGCAGCGTGGTGATCCGGGCTGCGTGAGCGAGGCCGACGGGGGTCGCCTGATTGTCGAGCAACGACAGGTCTTCCAGTGGCAGTCCCGCGAGGGCCGCGACGGCCTCTCCGGAACTCGCTTTATCTGCACTGCCGATGCCGCAACGCTTCAGTGTGGTTTGGCTCTTCAAGGCGGCGGCTCCCGCGTCCGTGAACCGCGTGTGGGCAAACCACAACCTCTCGGAGATCGGCACTTGGGAGATCGCCAGCAGCCCGGCATCATTGAGCGGAGTGAAATGGAAGTTGACGTTCTCCAGTTGGTGAAGTCCCTTCAGATGTGCAAAGCCGGTCCCGGTACACTGCGTTGAGGCGAGTCCCAGTGATCGCAATTCCGTCAGCCCCGCGAGATGCCGCAACGCGTCGTCGGTCACCGGGGTGAGAGTCAGGTTGAGTTCTCGCAGCCCGCTGAGCGCGGCGATCTGAGAAAGCCCCGGCCCCTGAATTGCACAGTTGGCCAGGTCCAGTTTTCGCAGCGTCGTCAGGCCCGACAGTCGCTGGAGCCAATCATCGGTGACGAGCTCGTTGCGTCCGCCCTGGCCTTTGAGCGGATTGTTGCCGTTATAAAGGTCGATCGCGGCTGGCACGTCGAAGATCTCGGTGCCGATGTCTCCAGTCGCCAGGTACAACCACTGCGGGCCGCTCGGCGTGCAGATCAGTTTGCCCCCGACTGCCTGGATCTCGGCTTCCAGCGCGAGAGTGTCTCGCCGCACAGTCGCCGCTTGCTCAATCTTCGGCAGCAGAGCCACGAGTCGGTCTTTGAGCTTCTGGTCGGACACATTCGCGATGAGTGTCGCCCGATCGACTGATGCGTCAACAGAGAGGATCTGAATCAGCAACGCTTGATCAGCGGGTGATGTCACCAACTCGGCCAGCACGCCATCCAGATACTGCTTGACATCAGGCTTGATCTTCTCAAAACCCACTGTCGAAGGAGCTTGCCCCAGAGCTCGTCGCATGGCGTTGTGGGCGAGATACTTGCCGGTCTGATGTGTCAGGTGAATATCATCGCGATACAGGTCTTCCACCTTCTCCAACGGAGCCTGCTTCGCAGCGATGTCCTCAGCGATCTTGGTCAACAGGTTCTGCATGAACGTCTGACGCAGCTCGCGTCCGGGATGCCGCCGTTGCAACTCGGCCACCAACGCTCGGAAATAGCCCGGGCTGTGAGCCATCTGTTCCGGCGGGGCGTAACTCGCGAATTCCTCCGCCCGTTTGGCATGCCAGGCCCAGCCGGAATGAATCACGAACACCGCCTTGGGCTGCATGGCCATCCAGACCGAAATCGCTTCGACATCTTGTGTCAGCGTCGAACCGTAATGCGGCTGGACCGAGACGACATCGTACTGTTTGTCTCGCAACGCATTCGGCCAGAGTGTCGATTCTTTCACGCACGGCTTGTCGGGATGAGCCTGGATGTACGGAAGGTTGACCCCACAATCGACGTGCCACTGTACATCCCCGGACAACAACTGCGGCACCGTGTCCCAAGTCAGCGAATTCCCGATCAGATAACAGCGTGAAACGACCGGTTCGTCCGCCATCACGCAGGCACAGAGTGCCGCGACCAACATCGGGGTCAGGAGTAGAGTGGTCAGGAGGTGCTTCACTGTTTGGCTCTGGCTGTTTTCGAGGGACTGGAGGGCGGGTTTCGGATCACTCAGCGCGAAATGTCTGTCGGTGTCAAACCGATGGCCTGGCATTCTGTCGCGGGGAATGAGGAAAGCACTTCCCTCAATTTGGGCATCCTATTGCTGGCGAGATGGAGTTGTAACCGAAGAACCACTTCGGGCCGGTTCAGTGATGTGACTGGCTGAAGATGAAGAGACTGGGCAGGTGCCCCTGAGTCTGAGAACCGATGATTGCGACTTGCTCACGATTTTACTGTGCGGCACCCTGCCACCCTGCGAGTTCTTGATCCGCGCTTGCCGATAGAAGCCGCCGATGTGAAGATGATGCAGTCAGGGATGGCCACTCGAAAACCCGGCCTACCCTCCTGGTTGTCTCGTCCATTCCGAGGTGGCCGTAGGAGGTTCGACGATTTCCCTGACAGCCTGCCAAGCTAACGTAGTCCATCGACATGCCTTGTTCCAGATTGTTTGTTAGAAGTGGTCGAATCTCTGCCCGAGTCATGGAGTCATCAATGTGGTGGTCGAGTGTGTGCCCTGAATCTGCCTGTGATAGGCAAACGCGATTGCGCCGTTCCACTCACTGGATGGCGGTTGTTGCCATCGGCCTTTTTGCATGTAAATCGCTTTCGGCAGCGGAAGTCCCGGGTGACGTGAGAGCGTTTTTCGAGAAGCATTGCACGGACTGCCACGACCAGCAGTCCAAGAAGGGGGGATTGGATCTCACTACGCAGGCTGTCGATTTTGCCGATGCGCCCACGTTACTCAGATGGGTTCGCCTGCATGATCGTGTGTTGTCGGGCGAGATGCCGCCGCAGGATTCCGAACGTCCAAATGCGGAAGAGATCAAACCAGTTCTCGAATGGCTCGATCAGGCACTGAGTGCCGAGGAACTCCAGCGGCGAGAGCAGAACGGTCGCAGCGTGGTGCGGCGGATGAACCGCAGTGAGTTTGAAAACACGTTGCGTGATTTACTTGATGTGCCGTGGATTGAAGTGCGGGAGTTGCTCCCGGACGACGGACGAGCAGATGGCTTTACGAAGACCGCGGCAGCGCTGGATGTCTCGCCGGTGTTGCTTGCGAAGTACGCGGAGGCAATCGACACGGCACTCGATGCGGCGGTGGCCAAGTGGTCGGTGCCCCCCGAGGTCGAACGCGTCACGCTCTATGCCAATCAGCAGTACGACTACAAAGTCCTCATGGGCGGCGGCGATGCGGTGATGCTCACTCCGGAGATGAAGTACGACGAGTCGCGCTTTCCAATGCCGTCCGCGACGAATGCCGATGGCAACTATCCGGAAGGCAAGTGGAACTTTGGCGGCAAGTACAAAGGCTTGGGCGAGGCTGAGCGGGACGGAGTCTTCAAAGACGGTTCTACAGTCGGTATGACGCGGACATTCGGCGAATCGTTCGGCGGTCGCTTCAATTTCGCTCCGTTACATCCGGGACGGTATCAGATCGGCGTTTCTGCCTGGTCCTATTGGTGGGACAAAGGCGAAGTGAAGCCATCGCCGCGATCGGGTTCCGTCGGAGTTTATTGCGGCAGCCGACTGCTGGGGTTTGTCGACGCTCCGAGTTTGAAGCCGACCTATTCGGAGCTAAACGTCGATATCTCGCCGACCGAAGAGAACCATTTGCGCGCAGCTGGAACATCATTTCTCGATGCCCACGTTTACTTCTCGCAGGGACAAATCAAAGCCTACTCCGGCGCGGGCGTGGCCATCGACAAGCTGGTCGTCACCGGGCCGCTGTACGACGAGTGGCCACCAACCAGTCACCGACGCTTGTTTGGCAGCCTGCCGATCGTCCCGTCTGCGAAGCTGTCGCCGGAAGTTGCGAAGCCCGAACGACCGAACACGTTTCGACAAGCCCGCGGAGCCATGAATGGACCGGGCAGATTGATTCCGGGAGCAACGGTCTCCGAAGATCCGGCGGGGGATGCTCGACGACTGCTGGCGACGTTCTTACCGCGAGCGTTCCGTCGTCCAGTGACCGAAGCAGAGGTCCAGCGTTATGCCGCGATCGCCGACGCACGCGTCACAGAGGGAGCGCCCTTTGAAGACTCCATGCTCGAATCCTATCGCACCGCGCTGCTCAGCCCGGACTTCTTATTCCTCAATGAGCCAACCGGGTTGCTGGATGGTTACGCGCTCGCGACTCGGCTGTCGTACTTGTTGTGGAATTCTTGTCCAGACGATGCGCTGCTCGCCGCCGCGAAGGCCGGAACGCTGAATGATCCACAAGGCTTGCGTGCGGCAGCGGACCGGTTACTTGGCGATCAGAAGGCCGATCGGTTCTATCAGGACTTCCCAGACCAATGGCTTGATCTGCGGGACTTCGATCTGACCAGCCCCGACAAGCAGCTCTATCCCGAGTTCCAGCCGGACCTCGAAGACGCGATGCGTCGCGAGCCCCGCGAGTTCTTCAAGTATGCGGTCCACAATCGACTGCCCGTGTCTCACATGTTGTCGACGTCGATCAATATCGTGAGCCAGCGGTTGGCCGAGCACTACGGCGTCCCTGGTGTGGAGGGAACTCGCTTCCGCCGCGTCGATGTCGATCAAACTCTGAACGCGCGGGGCGGATTCTTGACGATGGCCGCCGTCTGCAAGGTGACCGCGAATGGCTCGACCACCAGTCCCGTCAAACGCGGCGCATGGGTCATGAGAAAGATCCTGGGCCAGCCACCGCAACCCCCGCCGCCGGATGTGCCCGCCATTGAGCCCGACGTTAAAGGGGCGACGACGATTCGCGAGCAGCTCGCCAGGCACCGCGAAGACGTGGCCTGTGCGGGTTGCCATGCACGCTTCGATCCACCGGGATTCGCACTGGAGAGCTACGATGTGATCGGCGGCTGGCGAGACTTTTATCGAGCGACCGAGGGCCAGAAGGCTCCGGACTTCGCCAGAATCTTCCGGTCGTATCTGACTCCCGAAGCGGAGTTCAAGAATCACGTCAGCTTCCGTGATGGACAGCCGGTCGACGCCAGCGGTGAACTGATTGACGGTCGAAAGTTCGCGGCATTGCGGGAGTACCAGGCATTGCTTGACAGCGAAATGCCAGTCTTTTCTCGCAATCTGACGAATCAATTGGTCGTATACGCGACCGGTGCACCTGTCAGTTTCGCCGATCGTCCGGCAGTCGAAGAAATCCTGAAACGCGCCGGTGGCACGAACCCAAATCTCAACGAACTGCTGCATCAGGTGATTCAGAGTCCATTGTTCCTGAAGAAGTAAGAGCCGCCGCTCAACGCACGACATTACACCTATTGCAAGGAATTTTTCCATGTCCCTCTCCCGCCGAACATTTCTCCGAGGTGCTGGCATCGCTCTGTCGCTGCCGCTGCTCGATGCCATGATTCCGGCTTTTCGCCGCACAGCCTCCTCCGCCGAGGTCTCGTCGAATCCGCCGCGCCGGATGATCGCCATTCAAACGAACATGGGCATCCTGTCGCAGCACTTCTTTCCGACTGCCACCGGAGCAGACTTTGAGGTCACGGCGTACCTCGACCTGCTCAAAGACTTCAAATCGAAGATGACGGTGCTGAGCGGCGTTTCGCATCCTGACGTGGATGGCGCGCATGAAGCCGAGCGATCATTCCTGTCGGCGGCCCCTCATCCGGGAGGAGCGGGCTTCAAGAACTCGATCTCGCTCGATCAGTTCGCTGCCGAACAACTTGGGCCGATCACGCGCTTCCCGTCGTTCGTGTTGGATGTGAACGCCGAGAGCACGCAGGGCATGTCATTCTCTCGTAGCGGCGTCAAGGTTCCAGCCGAGAAGAGCCCCGCCCAGCTCTACGCGAAGATGTTCCTGCAAGGGAATCCTGCAGAAGTCGAGTCCCGCATCGCCGACTTGGGACGCGGACGCAGTTCGCTCGATTTCGTTTCGGACGATGCCAAAAGATTGGCCAAGAGCGTCGGAGCCGCTGATCAGGCACGACTCGATCAATACTACTCCGCCGTCCGAGACCTTGAACGACAACTTGAACTCGGCCAAGCATGGGAGCGCAAGCCGAAACCGACTTCTTCCTCCCCGGCTCCGACCGACATCACCGAGAACAAGAAGCTGATCGACAAAATCCGCCTGATGCTGGACATTGCGCGGCTGGGTTTTGAATCCGACAGCACGCGCGTTGTGAGCTTGTTCGTGAATACCTTCAGTGTCGTCGCCGACTTGCCGGGAGTGAAGGATGAAACGCATAGCATCACGCATCACGGTGGGCGTCAGGAGGCACTCGATCAACTCTTCATTATCGAAAGCGCTCAATTCAAAGTCCTGTCCGAATTCCTGACCAGTCTTAACGCGATCCAGGAAGGGGGAGAGCCATTACTCGATCGCACAATGGTCCTTTACGGTGCGCCGATGGGTAACGCTGCGAGCCATGACAACAAAAACCTCCCCATGCTGCTGATGGGCGGCGGCTTCAAACACGCGGGCCACCTGGCGTTCGACAATAAGAAGAATTACCCGCTGCCCAACCTCTACCTCAGCATGCTGCAGCGCATGGGCCTCCCCATCGACAAGTTCGCCACCAGCACCGGCACGATGCGCGGAATCGACTTCACGTAAGACACGGGACTGACCACATACGACGAATCGCGGCAACGGTTCACTGGGCGAGACCTACTGAGGCGGTTTCCCCTCGGCCAACTCTCGGAACAGCGAATGTCTTGTAATGACGGGCACGGAATTGGCCAGCTGAACAAGAGATTCAGCTGACAATCGAACTGCATGAGATCGTTAGACTTTTCTGGATGTCATGACAAGCGGTCGATAAGTGCGTTGTCGGAGCCTTTCTGCGGGACGAGAAAGCATGAGAGAGTTCGAAATCAGGGTTGGGTCCGGTTCGCGGTTCCCAACGGTGTTTTCAATCTGGGGGCCGTTTTGGAGAGACAGAGAGAGTTCGCGGTCCGAAACTCGCACAAGTGGTTTGAAATATCGAAATCAGGGCGTTCCTTGGGATGGCCGAGAGAGCCAGCCAAGAGCGAACGTGACCGCAACATCTGGCGAGAATGGCGGATACGCCGGGGCTTGAGAGCAAGCCCAAAACACCCCGCTGAGTGTACACGTGGGTCACTGGGAGTTCGAAAAAGCGAAACAGTGAACCGGAACGAACCCTCTTCCGAAAGTGTCTCTATTTTCGAAACCTGAGGATCTCTGTGTTTTCTCCAGGATCGGCGGTTCGAGTTACATTCGGATCGGTTGATGGTGCCAGTGATCGGGCGTGGAGACATGGACGATGTCGATCACTTTGTTGTCGAGAATGGCCCGATAGTCCGCATGCCGAGTCGGCTCATTGCCGATCCAGTCTTTGACGATCCCAGCTGCCAGATCCCGCCGCGTGGAGTCCGCGTTACAGACCGAGATGAGGTCGCCGTATTTGCGGAAGTCCGGAGCCGAGACCCACGGGCCATTGATGCCAGTCGTCTTCTGACACCAGCGGCTGCCGGTTCCGATAGTCCCGACACGGGGCGCTCGTTCGCCGAGGCGAACCCGCTTGCGCGCTCAGCACGGTTCAGTTCAGGAGGAGTGCCGCAATACCAACGGGCAGCGACGACTTGAAGAGAGTGCGGCGGGTAAGTTGTGGAGTGGACATCGTGGAGTTTCCCTAGGGCGAAGTGGGACGATAGATAGTCGTGTTATCGAAAGAAGCTCGGCTTTCGCGGCACGATCTTGAGTTCCTTGTAGGCGAATCCACTGTCGGGTGGATTATATTCACCGACGATGTGCATGGGGGAGGCTCC
Organism: Planctomycetota bacterium; assembly: GCA_043736295.1. Taxonomy (GTDB): domain Bacteria; phylum Planctomycetota; class Planctomycetia; order Planctomycetales; family Planctomycetaceae; genus TH-plancto1. The sequence goes on from JAYTCW010000608.1 coordinate 20,450, forward strand.
ATCGATCGCCGTCTCCATCTGCAGGCACCAGTAGACAGCATTGACCATCAGGCGGCGCAGCCCTTCACTCTGGAAGTCATGGGCACTCCCCATCGTGGAGTGGAAAACCCGTGCGGACTTGCCGGTGTTCCCGGTCCAAGTCTTCACCCAGGCGACCGGGAGTGGAATCAACTCCGGGTTGACCGCATCGTCGTGGTTGCGTCCCGTCAGCGGCTGGCCGTTGACCAGTGGCAGGCAACCTTCGGGCAGGTTGCCGCCTTCCTTGAAGGTCCGGTACACATCCGACTTGCCCCAGATGTCTTGGACTCCTTGGAGAACGGGATGCTCCTTGTTCCCCTCGACGATAACGCCTCGCGTGGAATCCTGTTGCCAGCGCCCGTGATGATTCCGGAATGCCCCGCCCAGAACGCCGTCACCGAAGTCGATCTTCTTCCCGTCCTTGCGGTAGTCGAAGTCAATGAACCCATGGTTCGCCGTGCGAAGGCCGATGATCGGCTTTCCGGAATCGAGGTATTCGTAGATGTGCTCCAACTGCTCCGGCGGCAAGGACAGCAACCGGTTGAAGAAGATGACGAGGTCGCACTTCTCCAGATGCTCCAGCCCCGGAATGTTGTGCGTGACCGCCTTGTCCTCCCAGCGGATCTTCTGCGTTGGGTCGACCTCGTTGTCTTTGTTCAGGCTGAACAGGACCGTGCAATGAAACCCATGATGTTTCGCCAGCAATCTGGCCAGCATCGGCATGGAATATTCGCTACGGTATTCCTGCTCAGCTACGATCAGGACGATGTGCCTGCCGACGCCCGGCCCGCTTTCCCCGGAGTAGGTCAGCCACAACGGGCTCTCGGGTACCGGATGCTCCGCAGCTTCCAGTCGAACATCTCCTGCGAGGGCCAAGACCAGCACCGCGAGTAACAGAGCGAACTGGATTGGTGTGATTCTACCGAGTCGCATGGAGTGGCCTTCGTGAGGTGAAGCGATGAGAGACCGAACTTATCGAGTTGGGATTTCGTTGACAGTGTAGAACGCGTGGCGATGCAGCAATGCCTCGCTGTCGACCGATCTCAGATTCGGCAGATCGAGTTCGTAGACGAAGCCACGATCAAGCTTCTCCAGGGTGAGCTTCGCGGAGAGTCCGTCCTCGGCAAGGGCGACCGCTTTCACGCCGGGCTGATGCTCCTCGATCTCCGGCCCGCCGTACCCGCCGTGGTAGGGGTGCGTGAACGCCTTGATCACGTAGGAGTCCACCGAACTGCCGGTGGCTCGATCGACGGGCTTGGTGAACGTCACCTGGAACCCATTCGGCTCGATCGTGACGCGGTTGATCTCGAACGGCATCTTGCCGCTCCATTCGAGTCGCTCCAACGCGTACGGCTTGATCCCCCGCACCGGCCAGCCGCGATTCGTCCCGCCGCACAGCAGCTTGCCTCCGGGGGTGAACTCGACGTTCAGGATGCCGGTGGAGAGGCCCTCGCGAAACGGATAGCACGCTCCCTGCCAAACGCCGTTGACCTGTTCCGTGGTGGCCCGCATCAGGATGGAGAGCGTGTAATCTCCGAGGAACATCTGATTCTCAAACGGGCCAAACTTCCCCTGCGTCTGATTCACACTGAACGCTGTGATCGACCGCCCCATGCGGATGTACGGAAAGATCACGGCATAGGGGACAAGCTGCTTGACGCGATTCTTCTCGGTCACGATGCGAGTGCCCGACTTCGGCAGCTCCGGCACCGGTCCCAGTTCCGGAGCATGCTTGTACCACTCGAAGCTGGCGGGGTGGCCGTGAAAGCTGTTCGGCGAAACAGCCTTCAAGCTGCAGGAGCAGTTCCACGGTCCCTGGCTTTCGACGTAGAAGAGCGATCCATGCTCGTCAAAGCCGATCCCGCCGGGGCTGCGTAGCCCGCTGGCGAAGGCGGTCGTTTTGCCGTCCGCCGCGACCTGCATGATGAAGCCACGGTTGAGGGCGTGCGAGTAGTACGACTCCGACAGGCCCAGCGCCACATACTGGCTGCCGTCCTTGTTGGGCTTCGAGCCGAAGGCGTACTCGTGGTAGTTCGCATAGCCCCATGCATCCGAAATCGTCTCGAATCGATCCGCCACGCCATCATTGTTCGAGTCACTGACACGCGTCAGTTCGCAGCTCTGCGTGACGCGGAAGGCGTTGTCCTTCCAGGCGAGCCCGAAGATCTCATCCAGCCCGGTTGCGAACCGGTGGAACGAAGGGGTCGGCTTGGCGGCATCGACGCCATCGATCAGATAGATCTCTCCATGCCGAGTCCCCACAGCCATTCGCTGATCCGGCAGCACTGCGAACGCCCCAGCTTCGATGACCGTCTCGGGGGGCAATGGGATGTTGACGATCGGATAGTATTCGCGCTCGCGTTCCTCCGTGCCCCAGCGGTCACCGACCTCCTCGGCACGCAGCGTTCGAAGTCCCGCGAGTCCGGCCAGAATCAGCAGGACGAAGAGGCACCGTCGACTACTTGTCCAGCGGTTCATACAACAACTCCTGAGTGGACGACCCTGGGGGAATCTCCAGACGCAGCAGCAACTCGTGTTGCTTCGGCTCTTCGGACAAGACTCGCAGCTTCGACTCCGCCACGGGAATCGTCAGTCGCAATCGACCGCTCCGATAGACTCGCTCGGATTCAGAGCTGATCTCCCCGGTCAGTACACGCAGCCAGACGGTCTGAGGTGTCCGTGAATTGAACTGCAGCACACGCTTCAGCTGTTGTTGCTCTGCGGGGCCGGTCACTGCCGAGCGGTCATCGATCTCAATCGTGCCGCACCGGTACATGAACGTGGGGATTGAAGCCTCGTCGAGGAAGTACCCGCCGAACTGATAGCCCACGTTCTTGGGATAGAGCGGGTTTGGATTGACCTTGGCCTCTTTGGTCATCACTGGCTTGAGCGGCCACGGGGTGTTCTCGTCGGCCAGTGGAGCGAACGAGACATCCTGTGCCAACGCAATTGGCTCACTGGCCGGATTGAAATCTCCTGACCCTTGGCCATTCCAGTTGACGCCGATGAAGTCACCTCGCCAGATCGCCGAGAGAGTTCCCGTCTCAGCGTTAAACGCGTAGTTCAACTGGCCCGGCAGCCCGACCGCGATCCCTCGAAATCCCGCGACTCGACTGCGTCCACGGAAGGTGCGGGCCTGATCTCCCACGATCAGCTTCGTGCTGACACTTCGAATCCCAGAGGGGTCCGCAGCTGAGGTGCCCAGCGACAGATAGTACCAGATCGCCTCAATCTGCTGGTCAGTGTTGCCATCCAGGATCGTCTTGTGCGAGGCCACGCCATCGGGCCAGGCGGTCGGCATGATAATGCGCGGTCGGAACGCAGCGGGGGTCCGGCAGAAGCGGTTAAAGTACCCCGGCTGCAACCGCTGATACATGGTCATGAGGTCCATCCCCTGGTTGACCGGGGCGGGCTTGCCGTTGAAATTGTGACAGTTGATACAGCCCAGCCCCTTGTCGCCGAGCAGTTCTTGCCCCGCCTTGCGCAGAGTCCTCTCGCGCTCCCGTTCCTGGTCGTTACGACTCTCCGGGCTAGGGATCTTCAGCTCGATACTCTCCAGCTTGTCAATGCGGGCCACCAGATCGGGCAGATGCCCCAGATTGGCTGTGCCATACTGCGGCATCCGCGTCGGCATGTAGTGACGAACGCTCTCGCCGTCGAACAACACCTTCTTCAGCCACGCCGGTTGCAGCTTGGCCCCGAGCAAAGTGAGCGGCGGCGGGATGCGACCCTCATCACCCATCTTCTGCTCTGTCGAGGTGAAGAACGGGATGTACTGTTCGGGGACTCCCCCATAGTCATCGCGCATGTGGCAGGCGATACAGCGGAACGAGGTCAGCGTTTTCGCAATGACGAGTTGGTCCGAGTCCGCCGTCGGTTCCTCCCGCAGTGCCGCAGTGATCGCTTCGACCTTGGCCGTCGAGAGAGAAAAACGGGGGCTGCGACCAGGAGTCGGTGACAGGCAGCCGCGAGTCAGATCAGCGGTCTTCAGTGACACGGTCGGCGCTGCAGCGGCGATCCCCGTCAGTGAATGGCACGCTGCGCAGTTCAATTCCTGAAAGTGCTGGCGGCCCTTCGCGACCAGAGTTTCATCCGGCACCAACGCGGCGTGTGGTGCTTGATCGCCGATCAGGTAGCGGGCGATGGCCTGCGACTCGGCGGGGGTCAGCTTCATATCCGGCATCCGGCCGGAACTCCGCACCTGCAGTGGCTGGAACAGGAACTCGCCCAGCGACTGCGCACTGTACTTGGTGGCCACGTGCCCCAGGCCGACGGCGATCGGCGGGAAGATCTTCTTCTGGACAACGGGACGGTCTTCGTCGTCTTCATCAATTGGTTTCTCGACCAGCGGAGCTTCGGAAACGGTCTCCCGGGGTCCATGGCAGGCCACACAGCCGATGGAGTGAAACAGCTCCTTACCATCCGGCAGTTCGCCGAGCGGGGTGCTCTCGCCGGGAAAAACCTGCTTCGACTGCGCGACCAGAAAGTGACTCAGCGCCTTTGCAATCGCAGCTCGTTCCGCCTCGGGGCGAGACGCCAGCATGTCGGGCATCGTGGTCCCCGGATGAGCCGACGAGGGAGAGGCCAGATACCGCTCCAGGTACTCCGGTGAGATCCGCGATCCCGCAGCGGTGAGATCCGGAGCGATCTTCTCATGGCGGACGTCTCTCTCAATCCCCGAGTGACACGCCGCACAGCGCAGCTCCGAGATCAGCAGCGCTCCGGCCTGAGCAGGCGTCAACGGATGATCCCCAGGCAGGGCCGCCTCACTCGAGTCGGCAACTGCGTACTGAGGCCAGAGTGCCAGCAGTATGAGTGCTGGAGCCAGCTTGCGATATCGAATAGACATGAGACTCCGCCCTAAAGGGACTGCCCTTCCAGGAGAAAGACGGTTCGTGAAGAAAAACAGCGATCACCGCTTTGCCCGTACGTCACGACGCTGTTGGTCCAAATCAATCGCGAACTTTTGGCCGATGCGGCCCAAAATCTTGGCGGACCCGAGGTAGTGGTACTCCTGATTCGAGATCCCTTTCTCCAGGATCTGCCGCTCCCGCTCGGTGAGCCCTTCCAGGCGGAGTTTCTCTAGTGCTGCCTGGGCTTCCGGCATCGAGAGCTTGCCCTCTTCTGCGGCCTTCTTGGCCCGTTGCTGGATCTCGCTGTCCTTACGTTTGGCCACTGTCAGTTCCTGATCCCAGAACTTCTCCGTGTGGACTGCGATGACGTTGCCTTGGAATTCGGGCTGCTGGGCCGGGGCCGCCATCGCGTCGCGAAAGTTCTGATGAGTCGACTTGTACCGCTGCTGATCAGCTGCATATTGATCGACCGGCCCGCCCACTCCAAACACGCCGATCACGAACGGCAGCTGGGGAGCCTTCAAGTCGCTCCGCACATCGCGGATGAAATGCCCGAGTGCCACAGTGTAGGCATCGTAACCGCCGGGCTGATCACGCTGCGGGTAGGTGCTGCCGTCAACCATGTCGTTCCACCCCTGGAACCAGACAAAGCCAGCCAGTTCGTAACCTTGGGCGGCATCATACTCCGGCACCACGCGCGGAATGTCGGCCAGAACCTTCCGCACATGCTCGATCATCAGCCGGTAGTAGACGCCGGTTGCGGCGGCCTTCTCAGTCTGGATCGCCAGCAGGTCTTTTTTGTTCTTTTCGATCTCCGCCAGTTGGGACTCGTTGAACGGGTAAGGCCCGGCACTCGGTGAACGGAAGTCGGTGTTCAGGCTCTTGCCGCCCCAGGCAGTCTTGATGATCAAGATCGGCGCGTCGGTCAGTTTCTCCATCGTGATGCCGAATGTGAATTCCGGCCCGATCTTCGTTGTCGAGGCACCAAACCCAGCGGTCAGCTTCCCGGTCTGCTCGGTGTCTGCAGACCCGATCGAGGAAATCCAGACCCGCTGACAGACCTTGGGCTGGCCATCGGGGCCGAGCATCTCGGCCAGCAACGGTTTCGTCTCCGGGTCCATCCCGATGTGCTCAAAGGTCCGGATCTGGGCATGCCCCTGCATGTTGGACTGCCCCGCCAAGATGTAGACCTGCAAAGGCTTGGCTGCCTGGGCCGAGGAGACTCCGGAAAGAGTTCCGAGCAGTGCAGTGAATAGCAGCAGGAGTCTCATGAAGTGGCTCACAATTCGAGGAATGCTTGAACTGGGTTTGCGGCGTTTAGGATGTCTTCGCCCAGCGGACTGGGACTGGTCGAGGAGCCGCCACTGGCCGTGTGACTATTCCCGACCGGGCCACTGGGACCACCACGATTTGAACAGGGACCACTGCTGCTCCAGAAAGGCCCGCTGACTCCGGCTGAGGGCATCGGTCGGGTTGAAGTGGTGTTCGTAGGCGGCATGCCCCTCGAGAACCATCAGAGTCTTGTAATACAGAACCAGATCGGGCCCTTCATCGAAGGTTGAGAGGACTCGCAACGCTCCGTCGAGTTCAGCCGCGAGGCGTCGCGCCTCGACATCGCCGCGCGCTGCCTGCTCGCAGAGTGCCACCAGTCGCAGCACCTGTTGAGGTAAGGCGTTCCCGACACCGGTAATCGCTCCGACCGCCCCGCAACGGACAAAGCCGTGAAAGACCTGCGTATCGACGCCGACCATCAGGGCCAGCGACGGATCGCCGCTCGTAATCTTTTCGGCAGCATAGGTCAGCGACTCCGATCCACCGAACTCCTTGAACCCGACCAGATTCGAGTGCTCGCGCCGCAAGGCGAAGAACAGATCGGCCTTCGTCTCGAATCCGTAGTACGGGCTGTTGTAAATCACAGCTGGTAAGTCGCCTCCCGCCTTCAGCACACCGGCAAAGTGTTCGTGCTGCGCGGCGGGAGAAGTTCCACGCGACAACAGCCGGGGGATGACCATCAGTCCTGCGGCACCGACCTCATTGGCGTGCGCGGCGTGCGCTGCTGCCCGCTTTGGACTCTGAGCCCCGGTCCCCACGACGACCGGTACGCCAGCCTTAACGAGGCGGCGCACGCCTTCCTGTCTCTGTTCGTCAGACAGCAGCGGCCAATCCCCCATGGAGCCGCAGTAGACGATGGCCCGCATGCCAGCTGCAATCAACGACTTACCCGTGGCCACCAGCGCCTCGAAGTCGGGAACTCCGTCACGGGAACAGGGGGTCATCAGGGCGGGGATGCATCCGCGAAAAATCGAGTTGTCGGGCATCGGGGAGTCCATGGAGTGTGGGAGTGACGGTCAGAGACCTAGAGCCAGACGATTAGATCAGATTCAGGAATTGGCGTCATCGAAATCAAGCGACGGGTGCTACTGCTTCGAATCGCTGGACTTGGAGCTGCGCTGCTGAGCCGCTGCGCGAATCTTGGCCTTCACGTCGTGAAGACGCTCGGGCCACACGAACTTCGGGGCCTTCGCAGGATCATACCCTTCAAGATGTCCGGAGAGACGCGTGATGGGCTTGGTGTACCGAAACTCCGTATCGCCAAAGACCTCCTGGCAGAGCGCTGCGAGGCGGGGGTCGTAGGCGAGCAGCTCGGCCCGTGTGTTGACATGATTGTGATCGTGGTCATTCTCGCGGTTGTCATCGAACCAGGACTGAACACCTTCGGCGAAGTACTCGTGATGGTTCACCGACGCATACTTCCCTTTCCACAGTCCTTCGGCCATCGCTGTGTCATAGGCTGCACGTACACGCGTATCGAACATGGGGTCGACGTTGCTCATCCCTCGCAAGTGAATGTTATGCGCCAGTTCGTGGATCAGGATGTTCTCGGTGCTGTAGGGATCGCCTTCGTAAGCGAGCAGGTTCTCCTCGGCACATGAGCAGTACGGATCAGTCTCGCTGCCGCCCATGCCGCGTGCTCGTGCATCGCGATAGTCGCGAGCAGGAATCGTCTCGAATCCTGGTTCCGGTTCATCGGCCAACCAGGCCCACTCCGGCTGGTCGGTCGTAAACTCGTTGTGTGCCAAGATGCACAGCCGTGCTCCGCTCTTGGTCATCGCCGCTCGCACATCGGGCCGCTTGGCCAGCATGCGGTTGATGATGTAGACCGCTTCCTGGAGTGCGAACGGGCTGACGTTCGCTGAGGCGACGATGGGGAAGCCTTCCGCGCTAGCCTGTTGGGTATAGAAATTCGGGACGCCACCAACGCGGAACGCCTGAACTGACACCTCACTCGTCACGATCGATTCGGACTTGTCATTCCGATTCACAACGGCAAAGCGATGGCCGAGTGTGGTGGTGATCACCTCGCTCCTTCCCGGTTCCACAGAACCGTTAGACACCCGCTCCTCTGCTGTTTTTAACCAGAAGACATCCACGGGGCTGTCGGTCCCGTTGATGATCTGGAGCTTCGGGCGCACGGCTGGCTTCGTGGTGTTGACCTCAGCGGTCGCCGAGATGGCAAACGCGATCGCCAGGAGCAAACAGACCATCGGGATTTGGAAACGCATTTCGACACCTGTGAAAGAGCGATGGGTTGAGTCGAGAACAGCGAACTTCAAGTCACTTCGACCACACGCGGTCCGATGACTTCCCGACGAGGAACCACTCCCAGTCCCGGCGCTGTGGACGCCCGCATGAAGCCATTCTCTCGTTGCGGAGCCCCGGTGGCCGTACTGACGGTGACGTAGCTGTTGAAGTCGGTGCTGGTGAAGCGATATTCCTCGGGTGTGCTGTGCGCGAGGTGCGCAATCGCCGCCGTGGTGATATCACCGCCCCAGCTGTCTTCGAGGGTCATCGCGATGCCCATTGAGACGCACAGATCGCGAGCCTGCTTGGTCTTGGTCAGACCGCCGAGCTTGCTGATCTTGAGGTTCACAACATCCATCGCCAAGTCGGCCTTGCCTCGCAAGAGCATATCGAGCGAGTCGATGTTCTCGTCCAGCACGAACGGGTGGCTGGTGTTGCGCCGCACGGCGAGACACTCTTCGTAGGTCAGACACGGCTGTTCGATGTAAACATCGACGTCCCGCACAGCTCGGACGACGCGCATCGCTTCGTGCTGAGTCCAACCGGTATTGGCATCGGCCACCAGTCGGTCACTCGGCAGCAGCATCGCGCGGACTGCCCGAATCCGCTCGATGTCGGTATCGGGATCGCCGCCGACTTTGAGTTGGAAGCGTGTGTAGCCCTGGTCGCGGTAGCCTTTCACGTTCCGGGCCATCTCATCGGGAGCCACTTGTGAAATGGCCCGGTAGAGCCGGATACTCTCACCAAACCGGCCCCCCATCAGCACACAAACAGGAAGTCCTGTCGCCTGGCCCAGGAGATCCCAGCAGGCGATGTCGATCCCCGACTTCACATACGGATGTCCTTTCAGGGCTGCGTCCATCCGGTGGTTGAGTTTCGACAGTTCGCGCGGATCGTACCCGAGCAGATGCGGCCCCAGTTCGCGGAGGCCAGCTCGTACCCCTTCAGCATAAGCTGGCAGATAGAACGGCCCCAAGGGACAGACCTCTCCGTAGCCGACCAGACCGCAGTCGGTCTCGACGCCGACAATCGTACTGTCAAACACCGAGACCGACTTCCCACCGGACCACTTATAGGAGCCTTCGACCAACGGCAGATCAACACGGTGAGCAAAGATGCGGGCAATCTTCATGAGGATCGTTCCTGCGGAATGGATGGATGATCATGGCGGGACAGGAGCAAGTCTGCACCTATGGAAGGCGAATCAGTTCCGGTGTCTCTGTCGAGGCTTCAATCGCCTGGATCGTCTCGCGGACAGACTTGGCCTTGATGATCATCAGATGCTTGGGAAAGTTCGGTTCTTCCTGCTCAAAGTAGACTGCGAGCTTCTTCAATTCCGGAATCACCGCCTTCGCGTGAGTTCCGTAGCTGAGCAGAACCTTCATGAGTTCCGGAGTTCGATCCTGGCTGTCCCAGGGATTCTGATCGCGGGTGTACTGGACGCAGGCACTGATCCCTTCTTCGATCCGGTGTTTCGCCAGCAGCCGTAGCCCCTCCACGCGGATCGAGTCGGCAAACATCTCTCCGCTGGGAGCCGGTTCGATAATCGCCTGATGGATCGCGGGCAGCAAGGGCTTGATCTTCTCCGAGGAGAGATTGCGGTAGACGGAGCCGATACTGCCACGGGCGCGACCGTCTTGGTTCTTGAGACCAGCCCGGACGGCCTGGTAGAGCAACTCGTCATCGACTCCGTCCAGAGATCGGCTCAGCATCCCCTCCCCGTTCTCGAACAGTGCGAATGTCAGATACCGCTGCTGCATCCCACGCGGGTCGTGTTCCGGGTCAACTGTTGCCAGCAACTCCAGCAGTTCTGGTACGGCTTGGTTGGCGGGTTTGCCGATGCTGGCCAGGGCCTCAGCCGCTTTGATTCGCAGCCAAAGGTCTTTGTGCCCCAGCAGCTTACGCAGCGGCTCCACAGCTGGTGCGGCTTTGCCTCGCAGGGCGATCAGCGCCTGACAGGCTCCATAGCGGGCTTCGAGCGAAGGCGATTCCAGCATCGCAACTATCGCTGGGATGGGAACCTGTTTGCCTCGGGCCAGTGTGATCGCCGCTCGTTCGCGAACGATGGGTGACCAACTGGCAAGTCGCTCCAGGATTTGGTCAGCGTTGAGCGAGTCATAAAAGCTGTGACGGTCTTTGTTGCTCCAACCACGGCCATCCTGGATGAGTGCTTGTGCTGCCACAGCGTCGAGTTGCGGGACGATGCTCGGGCGGCGGCCAGTGAGAGAGATCTTCTTGAGAGGCATTGCATAGGCGAGCAGATAGCCACCGGTGCAGTCCCAACCCTCATAGCTGTCGTTGTCCTTTTCCGGGGGGCCCTGATGTGGGAAAGAGCCGTCTGACTTCCGGGCCAGATCGAAGTACCAACCCCCATACTCCTGCATCCAGGCTCCCGTGGCGTGCGGACCAGACTGAGCCACACCCGGCAACGCCCACAGGATGTTAAAGAAGTTCCCGGTATGCCCAGTGTCGCGTTCGGGTCCGTGGGAGGCCACACTCATGCGCGAGAAGAACTCAGCGTCATTCGGTTCGCCAAGTAGGTGAAACAAGACGGCGGCCATCCCGCATTTGCCATTGTCATCGTGGTTCTCAATCCACGGGTGATGGTCACCATACGGTATGGCTCCTTTACCGGTGTAGAACCGCAACAAGCGTGTACTGAGTTCGATGGCCCGGTCGACCTCCGGTGACTTCACACCTGCTTCTCGGGCCAGCACGAGCGAGATCGTGAGTGGGATGCCGGGAGAGTTCATCATCCCGTACCCACCCAGTCTCCCGCTCGACAGCGCGAACCCATGGCCCCACGAGCCGACCGCACTCTGCCCTTCGGCAGCTTCCAATGCGAGCCGTCGCAGACCCGGCATGACCGACTGGTCACCGGTCGCGATGACATACTCCGAAAGCAGTGTGATGACGTAACCGTAGTGCCAAGTCTGCATCGAATCGGACGAGTAGTCCGCCGCCCACTCCGCTTCTTTCTTCGCCAGCGGGAGGTACGCCGGATCACCGCTCGCGAGCAGTGCGAGTGCATTCAGGGAGCGTGTGATCGGGTCCTGGTTGGGGTATCTGGGGTCAGTCATGCGGGCCGCGAGTGCCCGGCACCCTTGCTCCAAAATCCGCTTCGACTTGGGACAGTCGTAAGGAGCTGTGGCACTGTAGCTGCCCTGAACGGGGAGCTTGAGGATGACATCCTCCGTCTTACCTGCTCGCCAGCGAGTGAGCTGCAGCTTTCCGCCGCCAGCCTCGGTCTCGGCAGCTGTGAGAGCCTTGCCGAATTCGGTGCGTGGGTCGACTGAGAACTGCTGGCCACCCACGCCGAGCAAGACATCTCCGACTGCGAGGACTCCATCCTCAGGCGACCCCGTCACGACCTGGGTGATCGCAATCTGGCGGGCGTTGCTCGTCACCAGCTTGTCACAAAAGATCCACCCGCGTGCCCCGGTCGCGCCCAGATTCCAGTCATGCCGTGCGTCTTGAGGAATCTTGTCGCCTGAGGTGAAGTCGGGCATCGCGAAGGCTTTCGAGTCCTCAGCACTCACGTGGGCCGAAGCACTTAGCAGGCATGCCAGCACCAGATTCCATCCCAGTAGGCAGAACATCCATGAGCGGGTCAGCATTGTCGTCTCCTGGCGAGAGTGGCTTCGCGATCGACTTCATGGGAGATCACTCCTCTGGTACGATCGCCGCACGCGAGTTCTGAACGCAGAGCATTGCGTACCCGATTGTACCCTCCACGATGGTTGCCCTCTTGACTCAGAAGCACACCCAATCGTGAATCCGCGCACAACATCGGCTACAGACCTCACGGTTTCGCCCGTTTCGCAGCTGGAAATCGGACTGCTGGAGCGACTGTTCGATCGTTCTCCGGATGTTGCGTTCTTCGTCAAAGATGGCTTGGGCCGGTATGTAGCTGTGAACGATTCATTGCTGGAGCGACACGGCTTGAAGAGTAAGTCGCAGGTCATCGGCAAGTGCCCGCGCGACATCTGCCCCGGCGATCTGGGCCGGATTCCGACCGAGCAGGACGCGCGAGTGCTGCGGACCGGGCGACCAATCCTCGATCACCTGGAAATGCACTGGCACCGCCCGAACGCTCCGGTCTGGTGCCTGACCACGAAGCTGCCGATTCTCGATGCCGCAAGAATAGTAGTAGGACTGGTTGGGTTCTCGCGCGACATCCGTGTCCCGGTCGAGCCGCATGACATTCCAGCCAGCTTCGCCCGAGCCCTGGAAGAGTTCGAGCGCGACCTGTCCTGCGAGGTGACTCCCGCGTGGCTCGCACGCCGCTCCAAACTATCATCACAACGACTGGCCCGACTCACCAAGCGGCTGTTCGGACTGACTCCGAGCCAGTTCATCACTAAGTCGCGCATCGCAGCTGGGTCGCGACTGCTGCGAGAAACCGACAGTTCCGTCGCCGAGATCGCCCACGCCTGCGGCTTCTCGGATCACAGCGCCTTTACACGGGCTTTTCGGTCGGCGTCGGGGATGACGCCGTCTGAGTTTCGCGCGAAGTCATAGAAACGACGGAGTGACAGGCGTGAAAGCTTTTTCATACGACTCAGCTGGGTGCGAATCGATTGGATCACACGAGGTCCACCCGAACTGGACAACACGACATGATCCTTGTGAATCACTCTCATCGAACATCTGCCGCCGGGGCCTTGTGAATAATAAGAGTATGAGGCTTTCTCTGTCTTACTGCACTTTAGGCAAACTGTGCAGGTCTGTGGGGGCGATTGGGGTTTGAAGAAACTTGGCTCTCGGCGATGTGGTGCGTTGTTCAGACAACACTTCAT
>JAYTCW010000609.1:0-20968 GCA_043736295.1 Planctomycetota bacterium
CTGAAGGAGAGACTCCTCACCCTGCACCACACCAAGTATGCCCTGCAAAGTTAAGACCTTGTTAATGCCCATCCCCTCAAATAGTGCGTTGAACCGGAATTTGCCTGGCTGCATTCGAAAACGAAGAAGCGGAAAAGGATGCAGCCGAGGTACGTGAGGGAACAGTACCGATGCGTCTTGCAGCTGCAAAAGTCTATTCATGCAACATTGGCGATGAGACCGTTGGAGATCGATGCATTGAAAATCTGCGGTCCCTGTTTTCTGACGAATCTGAGGATGTCCGAAACAAAGCCGCGTTGTGTTTCTCTTACCTTGAAGAGGAGGATTTGCGAGAGTTCTCTGAAGTCATCCGTGCGTATGTACAAAGCCCCGCCTTCCCATCACAGCACGATTGTCTGTTACGCTGCCTGGAGAAATCGGTAAACCAACTCCCGGACCTTACCGTCGAACTTGCAAGAAAGTTCATCGCCGTCGCTGGAGAAGGTGCGAAAGATCCCTCGAAGGTTGCCGCATTCAATTCTCAGGAAGTATCAAATCTCGTTGTCAGACTTTACTCGCAATCGTCCGACGCTGATCTACAGAAAGCCTGCCTCGATCTGGTTGACGAAATGGAACGAATGGCGTTCTATGGAATCGACAAACAGCTCGCTGAGAATGATCGCTGAACCCTGTTCAGGCTGTTAACCGCCCTGTTCACCATCCTGAGAGCTTTCGAGAGTTTAGGCCTGCCGGGTGGCGTTTTTCGGTTGAGAGCGGGGACCGCGTGGCCAAACGGCGGTGGGGGGAGAGCGCCGAGTGGGGTGGGATCGGGGACGAACGGTTGACGCAAGTCCCTCGCGGGTATGGGGATTTACGACAAAACGCCGAGAGGTTGGACGTCTCGGCGTTTCTGTTCACCCGTGCGTCGCGGGGTTTGCGACGGGTGGAAAAGGCTCCCCGTACTAAACCCATGAGCGAACAAGTTCGTGAGAGCGCTTTTGCTGTAAGTCGTTTTGGGGCAATGTGGTCGCGGATTCGCGACCAATACGATCGAAGCATTTCGATTGTCTGGATTTCGCACTTTCGAGCATCTGTTGAACAGAACGGCAAGTGAGCGCGAGAAACGGAGAGAATTTGGTGAACAGTGGCTCGAGCGCCGGTGGTTTTGGGGCGGTTTCTGTAGTGGTTGGCGCTCGCGAGTTTAACAGGAAGCGTGGCGAGAGGGTGATTGCCTGATATCACGCCGAAAGGCCACACTCATCACGCAACCACTTGCCACCGAGATGCGACAAACCGCCAGACCTCCAATCGAACATCAATCAGAGCGATGTCGTCTGCTCGACCAAGCGGGGTGGACTGCTGAAGTCTGACTCCCGCCGCGCCGCTTGAGGCTACGTGGCTGGTCGAGTCTCACTCGTTGATGAGCAACGCCCGTTGCTCGAAAGCTACCGATCCTCTCAGATCGAGGTTCCGATCCCTTCGAGCCAGTCGCATCCGACCAATTCGGTCGTTTGACAACCGATCCATGACTGCTTCGGAGTCGCATCGGCTCTTCGGCGCAGATGATCAAAGGCCAGTTTTCTGCCTCGCCGAACGTGCGCAGAGTTTTTGTACCCTGCGCCGTGCGGCGGGTTCCAGATGCTTTGATGTCTTCTCACATGCTATTGGCATTTGTAATGGCACAGAATCCAGAGATCCTGAATCGACTCTGGGGCCAAGTGGGTAGTCGCGGGGGGGGACACTGGATGATTCAGCGAAGTACTCTGAGCCCCTGCTGTCAACGTCCATGCACCTAAACCCTGGCTGACTAAAAACGTGACTGTCCCGTGAGGAAGGTCATTCACGATCGCATCCTTTACAAGGGTAACCTCCTGGGCCTGGCCCGTTGGCCCGAAGGAAAGCTTCAGCGGAGTGATGTAATCCTTCGGCTTGCTGACCTGCAGGAAAAGCTCCACTTCATTGATCGTGATCGTCTTGCCCGGGAGTTGGAACGGGAAGTGATTTGGAGTTAGGCTCAGGGGCACCGATTGGTCTGGCTGAGTTTCAGGGGGATTCAGAAACCGCTGCCATTCCGTGGGAAATTCGTGTTTCATGCTGAACAACCGAACCAAGTCACCGGAAGCCGATGGCAGCGACAGTTCCGCCGCTGTGCGCAACGTCTCGCCGCCGTCCCTCGCGGTGTATTTCAAATGCAGGACCACATCGGCGATCGTCTTGAAATCGAACTGATTGGAAAGCGTCGGCAGTTCGATCCGCCACTGACTGATGGCCCCCGCTCCCTCGAAGGGAAGGTAGCGTTCGTCGCGGAAGTTGAGTTCAAACAGGCCGCTGTCGTTCTGACCGGTGCTGGTGGCAATCGACTGGATGGCACCGAGGCTGTCCGTAAAACGCGGATCGTCGTTGCCGGCGCGCTCATAAGATGTGCCGGTGGTGGTGGTGTTCCTTCGGACGCTGTTTTGGACTAGCGTGAGCGTGGCATGGACGCCCGTGTAAGGCCCCGTCACGCAGGGGATGGTCAAGCTCATCGACTTGATCCGCCGCAGATAGTGGCCGGGGAAGTCCAGATCGAAGAGCGCTTCGGGGAGATCCACAAAACACTCGCCCGTCTCCTTCAGCCGTAGCAGCGCGACGGGATCGATCAGCAGCAGCGAGATTTGCTTCGTCAATTCATATTCGCGCCGGTTCAGGTCCAGGTAGGCCGCTTCCATGCGTTTGAGATCGTGGGAGAGCCGCTCGCCGGCCAGCAGTCCTTTCCGCAGGCTGTCCCAGTACCCGAACTGGATGAAGTTCGAATCGGCCAGACCCAACTCGAAGCGGTAGGCGCGTTCGGCCCGCTTGGCGAGGTCGTACGTCAACTGGTAGCTCTGAAAGTAGATGCCCGAGATCTGCGAGACCATCCAGTCGTACAGTTCGCGATTGGTGAACTTGTCGTGCAGGAAGGCGTCCATCTCCCGTGCGTTCTCGACCTGCAAGTCATGATTTCGCAACTCGAGTTCCGCGATCGCCAGCCGGATTTCGGCGGAGAGAATCTGTTTGTCGAACTGCTCCAACTCCTTGCTCGCCATCCGTTCCTGGAGTTTCCAGTCGTCGGATCGCCGCTTGTGACCGCCGATCGTCGCGCTGAGACCCGCCTTGGTGTAAAGAAGGGTGGCCGTGGTACCGAGATAGCTGCTGAATGCCTGGGCTGCCTGAGAAAGGTTATGGCCACCGAAGGTGAGGCCGATACTAGTTGGAGCTCCGATTTTGGAATTGGGAATCAGGGCAAGCAGTTTCCCTACTAAAGTACCTGTAGCTAGTGTCGTTTGAATGGCTAATCCGGTCTCCGAGAGAGTCAGATGGGCCTTCTCTTCTTTATTTAAGTATTCAATGTTGGCGTAGTATTCGTGCCGAATTACCACCACGTCGCGCGATTTCCTCGCAGCATCCAACGAGGCCGCCGCCTCGTCCACCTGTCTCTGCCGAACCTGCCGCACGGCGTCCAGCACCTTTAGCTCCTGAGCCGACCTTAGCAGCGCCACGGCTTCGGCGTCGCGTTTTTCCAGCGCTGCCAGCAGAGTACCACCGAGCTCCTTAAGTTCGGCGCAGACTTCGCCCGCCTTCTGGGCCATGACGTTGAACCGGTAGTGCGGCAGCGCGGCATTGATGTCGTTGAGCACGCTGCTGATGTCCAGACCGGCGGCGGCCGCTCGGACCAGCAGCGCCGGATCGATGGGCGGCTCGAACAGCGGCAACTGGCGCACGACCCCTTCGATGTTCATGCAGTGCCGAATCTTGAACAGCCGATCCGCCACCGTGTCCCAGTAGCCAAGCAGCTTTTCATTCTTCGGGACGCAGAAATAGAGCGTGCTTGGGAGACTCAGCGGCGGTGGTGCGGCCACGACCATGCCGCCCGTTCCAGTGTTGGGAACAACCGCGACGACATTCTCGACTTGCACGAGTGCGTTGGAGAAATGATCGAGCAGCGGTTCGAGAGTATTGAACGTGTGGGCCGGCGGGGTGAACCGCGGTTTGATGCTCTCGGGGCGTCGCCCTAGGATGTCCGCCGCCAGGACATAAAGCTGCGTGGCTTCGTTGAGGGACTCGATGGTGTCGCGCCGGAACAGGTTGTCGCCCCAGGCGATCAGATTGTCGAGGTACTTCATCACGACCGATTTCTGATAAGCCGTGGTGCGCATCCGGGCGATGAGATGCGGATTGAACGGATGTTGCCGCCACTGCTTGATTTGATCGTCCACCTCTTGATCGGAAGTTCCGGATGCCAGGCGTTGCAGCATCTGCTGGATCTGTTCGTTGCGGTATTGGGCGGAGGAGGTTTCGAAGAAGCGCCGCGTGCGCCAGAATTTTTGCGGCGCGGGATGCCCGGACGTGTCGGTCGGATCGAAGATGTAATGGAACCAGCGCTGCGATTCCTCGAAGCGTTGGTTCTGGCTCAGCCGGTCGGCGATCAACAGCGGGACGTGAAAGAACAACTCCCAGTTGTAGGAGGAATAGGCACCGCTGTAGGAGAAATCCACGTCCTCGACGGGATACGGTTTGGCCACGACCGGTTCGGGCTGATAACTGACGTTGAAATTGAAAGCATGCGGAGGGACCAGGAATTTCTCCGGTGTGATCTGCGCGGGCCGTTGGAGAAGTCCATCGATGCCGTTGCGGTTCAGCTCTCTCAGGAGCGGGCAGACATACGGATGGTAAAAGGTCTGGAAGCGATACTTTTTCTGGGAGCGGTACCGCGGCAGCACGTCCACCTGGGCAAACTGACCGGCCGCAACCGCCACGAGTTCTCCCCCCTGCGTTGGCTCGGCAACGGCCAGATCGCCCGGCACCGGCGTCGTGACCGGACCGCGCACTGCCACAGGCTGTTGATAGTAGGCCGGGATCGGGGCGATCGACTCGAACCTCACCTGGCGGGGCTGACTCCAGATGTGCGGCCGTTGCTCCGTTTCCGGTGAGACAAAAAACGCCCGCCGGTCGTCCTGAAAGAAGAACGGGCGCTGGGCCGTGAATTGGCGATCCTGGTGCGCCGTCAGCAGGTTGAAAACGCCGGGAGTCTTGTTCAGGGTCAGGATGTTCTGGCGTGAGTTTTCGAATGTGCCCGCCGATCCGGGGGTTACGCTGACGGGGAAAGTCCCCTCCACCAGGTTCAATTTCTGTTCCTGAAAATCTACCCAACGGTAAGAGTTTTGTTCTCGAAATTGCATGTTTGCGGGAACACTCCCAAGCGGCCTCACCAGTGGCGCCACATGTGTGAGACCACCCTCCGAGATGACGTCCGGCTCGCTGTTGCAGCCAGCGAAACTGAATTCAGCGTAAGGTCGCGGCCCCCATGGGACGTAGATACGAATGGCCAAATCCCCTTCCGTAAACAGCCCTTTGAAGGCGAAGAATTCCTTAGGTTGAAAGGTCGATCCAATGCTGGCGTGCGTTGTTTCAACAATCGCTTTGGAGATGCGCTTGGCCGTCCACTTCTTGTTCTTGAACTCACTCCAGGCGATCTGGATTTCCCAATATTTGATCTGGTCATCGGGACCCGCGCCCGGCGAAGTGTCTTTCCTGGTTTTCTCCGTGAAGATCGGCCAGAAGACACACAGCCGCCGGTTCCAGATAACCGGGATCAGATGGTCCCCCTCGATGTCCAGTTCGACTTTCTCCCACGGCGTCCAATCGGCGGAATCGATCCGTTGCCGGTAGTGGTAAAGATGCGGCGAGTTTCGTGTCCGTCCGAAGACGTGCAGCAGGTCCACCGCCTTGTTTCCCGCCGAATCCACTTCCTGCTGATCGTACATGCCGACGATTTCCAGACGGGCGACGCCGTCGAGCTTTTCGACGTAGGTCAGCAATGCAGCCTCGCTCGTCTCCAGCGTCACCTCGTTCTGCAACAGGTCGCTCTCCAGATCCTTAAAAAACGGTGACTTGCCATCGCGCAAGTCGGGTTCGATCCAGTTCTCCGGATACAGAAAGATTTTGCGGTTGGCTTCCCAGACGCGGTAATTCTTCATCCATTTCCACTCGCGCCAGTGCATGTCGACCTGGACGTTCGCCGTGACGGCTGGCTCGAGGTTCATGAGGCAGCGCTGCACGAACAACTGCACCGAACTGATGGCTTGCTTGATGCGCGAGGTCAACTGGCAGGGACTCATCTCCACGTCGATGAGGAAATATCCGAACAGACCGTTGGCGTCCCTCCAGGTTTGGCTCTTGGCCGGATCCGGATGCGTGACCAGCCAGGCCACGAGCGATGCGCGCTGCTGCTCTCGCACCACGTCTCGCAGCGGACGAGCGATGGCCAGCCATTGGGCGTCATCGTATTTCGCCCTGGCGGTCTGTTTGGCACTCGCGGCATCATCTGACAACAGATCCGCTTTCGCCCAGGCAAAACATTGTTCGGCGGATGCACCGAGTTTTTTCATTAAGGCAAAACATGCTCTGAGCCGAATCAACGAAACCTCATCCTGGTAGGCCGCTGGGAAGGGGCTGTTGAATCCGTCGCTGCCGTCGAGGAATTGGAGGTCGTCGTGATTCCAGTTCGCGCCGACGCTCAGGCCATCGACCAGAGCGACTTCGTTTGGCGTGACCTCGCGGGCCGCGCTGAAGATGTCCGACAGGACCGACGCGCCCAGCGGCAGTTGATCGCGGAGCTGGAACAGATCTACCAGCCGCCCCCAGCCGCCGAAGAGTGTTTCAGGCGAGGGCGATGTCGCCGTCGCCGTCGCCGGAACCGAGTTCAAATCCAGCCACCCGAGACCGGGGCCATAATCGAACAGCCACGTGAGTTCGGGCACCGTGACTCGGAATTTCGACAGGACCAGCGCAACCTTGTGCAACCGCGTGAAGGTTTGGAACTGGTCCGGAAAGGCGGTCGCCGTGAGATTTACCTGGAAGTGACTCTGGGCAAATGCCGGCAAGAGGAAATCGCTTAGGGACTTGACCGCAGGCAGAACGACGGGTTGTGCGGACGAATTGACCCATTGCGTCAGGAGAGGATCAATGAGGTTCAGGGCGAGCTTCAACGCGTCTCCCAGCTGTTGCTTGACGAGGCTCTTCTGAGATTTATCACGCAGGTGGCTGAGTAGTTTTTCCAACACGACCTGAAAGCGTTCAACCACCGGGACGGGCGTGTCGAAAAACGCGAGGGCCTCGGAGGTCGTCAGGAACCTGTTATCGGGCGTTGGCGCAAAAGCGGCACCGGCGTTGAAGAGCTTGCCGATAGCGATCGTATAGACGTGATTCGGGGGGGTGGGCAGACTCAATAGGGCGGACTTCTCCCCCGGCGTCATGAAGCCGTTGAAGTGGAGTTCACCGGCCGGCCCATCGTGAAAGAGCCGACCCTTGAACTCATCGGGGAACACCATTCCCGAGGGGACAGATGCCAGTGTCGCCGAAAACATGGGCATTTCGAATGCTCGCATTTGCGAGGTGCCAAAGTTCCGTGGCGCATCGAACAGAATCTGAACCGCCGTCTGGTAGTCTGGATCGTCGGACAGACCAAGCAGACTATTATTGTCCGCTTCAGTCATGACTCCGCGGAATCGCAAAATGTGCGTGGTGGTGTCGTAGGAGATTTTGCCACGCAGGGTCGAGGGAAAGACGATTTGGAACAGATACTGAACTGCCGTCTGGTAGTCCGGATCGGTGGAAAGACCAAGCAGACTGTTTCTGTCCGCTTCGGTCATGACTCCATTGAAGAGTAATTTGTGCTCGATGATGTCGTAGGAGATTTTGCCAAGCAGGGTCGCGGGAAAGACGATTTGGAACAGAAACTGAACTGCTGTCAGGTAGTCCGGATCGGTGGAAAGAGCAAGCAGACTGTTCCTGTCCGCTTCGGTCATGACTCCGTTGAAGAATATTTTGTGCTCGGTGTTGTCGTACGAGATCTTGCCAAGCAGGGGCGCTGGGAAGACGATACCGCTCGACAAATTAGGGAGTGAGGCCTCTGCATTGCCCGGCAAACTGGCGAGCGGAGCTTCTGCATTGCCCGGCAAACTGGCGAGCAGGGTTTCGTGCAGCGCCGTGTCATTGAGTGTGGCAATCACCTGTTCGATGATCGCGGGAGCCCACTTGAGCAGTGACAGATTCTTCCGCGTGAGATCACCCGTGGGATCCGGCATCAGCACTGTGTCGTCGGCAATCTTCTGCAAGCCGCTACGGATTTCATCCAGCACCGCCGCGATACGGGCCTCGGTCGGCGGAATTGCCGAGAACGGGGAGGAATTGTCCCGCAACAAATAATCCAACTCCGCGAGGCTGAAGCCGCCTATGCGTACCTTGGCCGCCATTTCGACGAAGCGCAGTGTGTTCCCGGTGTGGGCCGCGTCGAACGGATCAACACCCGTCAGCGCCTTGAGCGTGAGCGTGTCCGGAATCGAAAGCTTCAGACCCTTCGCCAGTAGGCTCACGCGATACAGCGTGGAGAGGTTCGCCAAATTGAGCAAATCATCGGTGACTTCCGTGGTGGTGAGCGCAGCCAGGTCCGCCGCGCTCAGGCCGAGCGCCGCCAGGATCGGGGCTGTATGCTTGGAGATCAGCGCGTCCGCAGGAGCGGATGTAACAATCTGCAACTCCGCGCCGTTGAGTTGAAAGTTCTCATCCACCGGGTTCAGGACCGCCGGGTTCTGGAAAAGTGTCTGATAGGCCGGGGCGTCTCCATCGCTGTCGATCGTCGCCCACAGCGCCAAGATTTGTTCCACACTCAGATGCAGGTCGCCGCGCAACCGCTGAATGT
This sequence comes from Planctomycetota bacterium, assembly GCA_043736295.1. GTDB lineage: Bacteria > Planctomycetota > Planctomycetia > Planctomycetales > Planctomycetaceae > TH-plancto1. The sequence continues at coordinate 8,699 of JAYTCW010000609.1, forward strand.
GGGACACTCGCATCAGGAACGCCTCGGTGAGCCGCTGATTCACGTCAACAATCGCCCCTTGCAAGGCGGAAATCGCCTTGTCCAGCTCGCGCGCCGTCCAACCGAGCCTGCGCCGGAGTCGCACGAACCGGTGCGTGCGATCCAGGAAACGCTGAAATTCGGCGAGGCTCAGATTATTCGGCGTGTGAGTGATCCGAAGTTTCGTCGTATCGCAGGTTCCGGGGTCCAATGGATCAACGGACAGAATGACGATGCCCAGCTTCGGATCGCCCGGCTGTGGATTGATAAACTTCGCCTTCAACAACTCCACGAGTTCCGCGTAGCTCAACCCCGACTTGTCCAGAAACACCCGCACCGTCCGCAACCCGGCGTCTGCCAGCCACGTCCCGGGCGTCGCCGCCGGATAGCCCCAGAACTCCCACGGTTGTCGCGCCGGAGTCAGCGGAGCACCCGTGATGATCTGGGTCTCGAAGGTCGTCAGCCCAAGCTCATCAGCTGCGATGGCCGCATCCGTTGGACTGGGAGTCGTGCCGGGTTTCTGAAACGTCCGCATCAGCTCGTGCCGCGGTACGCCGAGGTGATCGAGATACGCATGCACTTCCGCGGACGCCAGATGGAACGGCATGCTCCAGGGATACACTTCCGCCTGGAGCTTGTCATACGCCGCCAGATTGAGGTACTGCGGATTCGCCTTGAGTGCGGCTACCGTCCCCGTGGTCTGTCGGGCCACCGGAACGGACGGCGGCGAAACGCAATCCTCCAACAGTTCGTCCACCAGATCCACGTACGGCAGCAGCGTGTTGGTGTTCTCGCAAGTCAGTTCGATCTGACCGAGATCCGGCCGGCGCTGAAACAGGATGTCTTTGGCGGACATGCCCGCGATCTGACGATCTTTGAGATACGCCAGAATGTCCACCAGATACGCCGCAGGACTGAACACGGTCCGGCAATGTTCGCAATCGCAGAGATCGAACGAGCCGAACAAGTTCTCCAGATTCAGCATCCCCGCGACCGGTGGCTCCGTTGCCCCACCGAGAACGGCGATGCCGGGTCCTTTGAAGGCCGGGCTGTGTTCGGCGAGCACCATCAGCGCTGTCGTGGCGGTCTGGGCCGCATTGGCGAAAACCAATTTGGCCTGATTCGCTCCCCACGCGGGGCCGAATCGAGTGACGAACGCGGCCTCACCGATCCGCGAAATCGCCTGGGCCGAGTGCAGCTTTTGCCCGAGCAAGTCGCGCATCTGCGCATACTCCGGCGTCAGTCGATGCACCCGCTGGAAACTTTGCAATTGCTGCTTCAGCGCCGCCCGATCACTCACACCCGCCAGTACAAGCTCGGGTTTTTCAGCAAAATAAGTCTCGATGTGCGTGCGGCCCAGGTCGAAGTCAACGTTCTTTGTGAAAAACGTCGTCAAGTCGACTTTGCCCGGAATGTCATCCTGCGAGACCGCATGGGCCACCGCCGCCGTGGGGAACGCGTCCCGCATCATGCGGGTCAGAATGCTGGCGTAGTTCGTGGCCTTCTCCGAGTCATCGGCACCCGGCACCTCCGGCGGAAAGCGGGTTCCCTGAGTTCCCCTTTTCCCGGTGACTATGGTCTTCCAATCCTCCACCTCCCACCGGACCAAGTCGCGCACGTTCTGAAACTCATCCTCCGCTCGCTTCTGCTGCAACACGCTGACCAGCGGCAAATGATTCCCCGTCAGCGCACCGAGTTGCAGGGTGAACTGCAGGTCATCCACGCTGCCAGCATGGACCGGATCCTGGCGCAGGCCGTCCCAAAACTCTTCGATCGTCCCGCTGTGGTTCACGTACCGCGTCACAATCTCGACCTGTTGCCGCGAGTCGGGCAGCGCCGTGGCGATCAACGCGCCCAGCGACGTTTTCCCCGGCTGACTCGGCTGGGCAAACGCCTGTTGTACGATCAGTTCTTTCAAGCGGTCGAGGACGCCGTCGATCGTCTTGCCCACGCTGGCCGGAATAATGTTGTCGCGGATGGCGGCTTCCAGAGCGCGGCGCTGAGTGACGGCGCTTTGGGCGAGCAGCAGATTCAGCGTCGTCGGCAGCTTCTCGCGTGCGAAACCGTAGAACACTTCCGTAGATACTTTGGTTTGCCGAGAAAGCCCCGCCGCTGCCGCGTAGAAGCCAAGAAACTCCTGGCTCCATCCCGTTTCTCCCGAAAGGAACTTGATGTCGGCGTCCATCAGGTCGGCCACCGCCACTCCGTCCAGGACCGGTTCGATGTCAGCCTCGATCCGGGTGTATTCCGACGGTCCGATCAGCACAGTGCCGCCGAGCAACACATTGATGATCTCCACGGGCTGCGCATTGAACACGACCGGCGACTCAGCCAATAGTTCCCCTTTCCGCCCCATGACCCGGACGAGAAGGTCGGCGGTTTTCTTCTCCGCCCGTTTGAACTGACTGCTGGAATAGCCGATCTCATAGTGGCCGCTCGCGTCGGTCATGGCCTGGCCCAGCAACTCTTCGCTCCGCAGATCCTTGTCGAAGGCGAGAACAATCGCAGCCGCGGCCAGCCGTCCATCGACCCACTGCACCAATCCATTCACGCGGAAGTCGGCGGGGGTGAGTGTCGGCGGGCGCGGGATTGGGGGTTGCGGTGTGGGCGGCGGCGGTTGAAAGCCTGGAGCGCCGAGTTCGCCGAGCATCTTGTTCAGCGCAGCAGCGGTGGCTTCGTCCACTTCGCCGGTGGCCATCAACTGAAACTGCTGCTGGGTCTTTTGAAAGCGCTGGACCGCCTCGGTCGTGCTTTTGCCATACGTCTGCGCTGCCCGCTCACTCCGCAGGGAGTCACGGTCGAATTCCGGTGCAATCTCAGGCATGTTTTCCAGGAGGAACAGCAAGCCGTCCTGCAAATTCCCCACGTTGGTCCCACTTTCGGACCTCTTGATTTCAGTGATGTTTCTCATCTTCGGTGCCTTCGGGGGGCAAATGTTTTGGGGTTCGCCAATGTTCCGGCGTGGTTATCGTGACTGGCACATTGGTATGGTAATCGTTGGGCGTCTCGAACGCACCCACAGGCTTCAATCCGTTGCTAAACGCGATGGCTGTTGGTGCGTCCGCGCTGTCGGTCGCGGTCCACAGGAACTGTTCCGAAGTGGTCTGCTCGATGAGCAGAACGCCCTGGAAACTGTGGGACCATGGAGCCTGTGATGCACTGGGAAACACGAGTCTGGCGGAGCGACAAGAGGAATGGCAGGGAGGATCGGCAGGGAGAATCGGGCTTCATCTCATTCCTCCCGTTCCTGCGTCACCCAGACATCCAGAGCGATGTCTGGGCCACCCCGCCACCCGGAAGTAACTGTTTTGGCTTTTCTAGATTTGAGCTTAATGACGTTCCTTTGCCTATTCGCGCGCCGGCTCGGTCCAAGCATCATAAAAGCCACTGATGATGTCTCCAGCTAGGTCAATGATTCCAGTCACCGCGAGGATGGCCAGTCCCACCGGAGCAAATCCAAATGCGAGACACGCTACACCCAAGCCGTAACCGAATGCCTTCGCACCTTCATAAACAGCCAACTTGTAGTTTCGATTGTTTAAATCCTCCTTCATCTGCTTGGTTGAATCAAAATAACCCACGACCCCGCCTAACGCGTTCAACTGTTTGGTTACCACCCCAAACATCTTAGCGTTTTCCTTGGTCAGAAGCTCAGCACTCTTGACCACGCCATCCACTCGCTCCCCCAATTTGAATTTAATCCTCTCCATTTCCTCAGAGACCCGAGAGACGCCTTCGATTACATATCCGACTTGATCCATGAAACCAACGCGATCTCTCAGACCGATTTCGGCTTCCTTTTTCACACCACCTGACGAAGGAAGTCTTCCGGAGGTCGGAGTAGCTTCGGTTGCATCCACGGGTGCAATGGTCTTGCTTCCAGATGCAGTGGATTCTTTTATGGGGCTTTTTCCTTCGGTGATGACTTCTACTTCAGAAAGCACATTCGCAGACTTTAGTACTGCCCAGTAAGAGGTGTTTGTTTTTGGATCAATCCGCTTTTCTAAATCTAAAACCTCTATGCCCAATGCCTTGCCTTCATGTGCATTGAATTGAACTATAGCCTGTTCTTCCGTGAGTCCGTGACTAGCACTACCGATCTTTTTTCCACTCTTTGGAGTCCTGGGCTCCGAACTTTGCGTCCCTTTGGGGTCATTCCATCTTGCAGGATTGTTTCTAGCATATGCATATAGGTCTAATCCATCCTTTAATCCCAAAGGGTCCGCACTCGCCCACCTTCCCAACCAAGGCAAGAAATACCTCGCACTATGGTATTCCAACCCCGTCTCCTCATCACGCTCCTTGCCGGTATATCGATACCGCTTGGCGGCAGCTTTGATGTCCTGATTCACTGCCTGATACGCCGTGCTACCGTAGGGGGTGTATTCCTCATAGGAAATGACCGCGGCCTGTTCATCCAACTCCAAACTGGCCGAACCGAGATGATTGCCAAACTGGTAGCGGATGAGCTGCGCCGGTGAACCGTCGCTACCCTGCGTGCGGGTCTCGACCAAGGCGATGCGCTGCTTGTCGTCCATGATGTGCAGCGTCTCACGTTCGAGGACGATCCCAGTGCCGGTGCTATCAAACTCGTGGTAGATCTCGAAGCCGCCGAGGTAGACTCGCTGGTCTTTACGCGAGCCATTCTGCCGCTCGGTGACTTTACGGACCCGCTCTCCGGCACCATCGTACGTATAATACGTCGTCTCCGGCGTGCCGGTATTCACCGCTTGCCGCGAGGTCGCGCTCAACTGATCCCTGAAATCCCACTGCATCAACGTCAGGTGCGGCATACTGGTCATGTTGCCATGCTCATCGTGGGTGTACGGCTCGGTCGCTCCGCTCACGGTCGTGCGGCTCAGACGGTTGCTCGGCTTGGCAGATTCGATCAGGCTCGGTTCGGCATAGGCATACGCTCGGGTCCAGTTCCCATTGACCGCCTGATGGATCAGCTGCTCGAAGTTGCCGACGGCGTCGTAGAGATACTGTTCGGTGTAGTTGCGCATCGCCTGGCCGTCACCGGGATGGGGCAGGTTGACGCGAAACTTATCGTCCCAAGTGGATTGCGGCTGCCCCGCTTGACCGATGTGCTCGCGTCCCGTGGCGTGGATGAGGCGGTAGATGGCGTCGTAGGTGTAGTCACAATGCGGCGGTACGACTTGGCCGTTGAAGTAATTCGTCTGCTGGGCATCGTCGCGGATGTGGGTGATGTTGCCCGCAGGGTCGTAGGTATAGAACAGATCCTGGCAGACGGAAGCGCCGGTGCGGGTGGTCTGCAGATGGGTCAGGCGAAAGGTCTGGGCGTCGTAGCTGTAGTCCGTCCGTGCGCCGTTGCCGTAGTCGATCCGCGTACGCTGGCCCTTAGCGTCGTAGTCGATGTTGGTGACGAAGGGCGTCCACACCGGCTGGCCATTCTGCTGCGCGCCGCGCAGATTGGCCTCCATCCGTTCGAGCAGGTTGGCCTCGTTGTAGCTGGGTCGGCTGACGCTGTGGTCCGGGGAGGTCACTTCGGTCGGACGGTTCAAGGCGTCGAAGCGGGTGCTGCTGGCGTAGATCTCGGCTTCGAGCGGCACTGAGACCGACCAGTCCAGAGCAGCCTGATACTCCACCGCTAGCTGGCGTTGGCCGCCCAGCGCGTTGCCCTTGAAATCGTAGGCGTCGCTGGTGACCACGCCTGCCTGATCGAACTGCTGAATCGCCTTGCCCCGCAGGTTGTCGGCCTCCGGGATCGGGAAGAGCCGGGTCTCGCCATACACGGTGTGCCCGACCATCAGCTCGGGTCCCGTGCCCGGGCGCATGTAGGATTCCAGCGGACGCCGCAGCGCGTCATAGACCGAGCGGAACGCATGGCTGCGGCTGTCCCACGCACGGATCGGCTTACCGGCCACGTCGTTGAGCATCCAGCGCTCCCCGGCCTCCATGCTCGATTGGTGAATGCGGCTGGCCGCCTCCTTGTCCTTCTCCGGCCCCGCGATGCCGTAGTCGTAGCGCATGACGATGCGCCCCAGGGCATCGGTCACGCGGCGCTGGTTGCCTTCGATGTCCAACTCCACGCGGGTTTCGCATGGGCCTTGCGTCCCGTTGTCCGCAATCGTGAGGAACGGGCGGCCCAGCGTGTCGAAATGCGCGACGGTCGGAGTGTGGGCGTGTGGCTCCGTGCGCAGCGCTGCGTTCTTCTCGTCGGGATCGGCGCTGGCACTCATGCGGGAATGCCACGTCGGCAAGTAATCCGCATCCGGCAGTCGCGCGAAGAAGTCGCCGATGTCGGCATCGGACTGGGGGGCGGCCACCAACACCGTGTCGTTGACATCCCAGGTCTCCTGCCGCCACGGGCTGATGACCACCTTCTCCCAAGTGTGGTTGGGGTACAGGGTGGCGACGACGCGTTCGACGGGATCGTAGAACAGGATCGGGCTGACGCCGACCTGCACGCCGAACTCGAACCGATGCGTGACACTGAAGAACGGCTCGTATTGGCGGACCGGTTTGCCCTTGTTGTTGAAGATGGTCCAGCCGCTGCCCACCCAGCGCGGCGGGCCGGAGACGCCATTGACCTTCTCCGGCTCGGCCTGGATTTTCTTCTGGACCTCGCGGCCGAAGCCGTCAGAGTAGGCGCAGCTGATCTGAATCTTGAGCCCTTGCGGCGGCAGCGGGGCGCTGGCGTGGGTTTCGCGGGCCAGCGTGGCGGCGTAGGGAGCCAACCATTGCGTCGGGTCCAGCGGGTTCGCGAGTTGAGTGCGTCGAAAGCGATCCAGGTCGTAGATGATGCGCGTGGTGGCACTTTGCAGCAGGACTGCCGCACTGGCGTGCGGGTCTGCCGCGTCGTGGAAGCTGTCGAGTTGAGCCTGCGTCAGATCGGCTGCGAAGCCAATCAGCGAATCGCCCTCCACCAGTGCGGGCAACGGCTTGCCCATGACAGCTGTGCCCGCGACCAAACCGAGCGTGTCGAAGGCGACGGCGGTCTGGTTGCGATTCGGGTCGCTCACCAGGCGGGGCTGAAGCACGCGGTAGTCGTTGGTTTCCACCGTGACTCGATTGCCGAGGGCATCGCGAGTTTCGACCATGAGCAGGTCATAGGCATCGAATCCGATGGTGGCGTCCTGGCCAAACGGATCGCGGTAGCGGCAGGGGAGGAAGAAGTGCTGCTGAGCCGTCGCCAGTTCGGTGGCAGCGCTGTCGGCCGGGTGGGTGCTGAAAAACGACCGGCCCGATGGAATCCACCAGTTGAGGTCGCCTTCGCTATGGACGTAGTGGCCTTCGGTGCCGAGCATGGCATCGGTGACTCGTCCGCCATAGACAGCGGCCAGCAATCCCGGCGTGAAGGCCAGCTTGCCGCTTTCGAAGGGGAGTGCCAGCGATTCCACAGTGCCGAGCGGCAACGCGCCGGTCAAATCATTGCGGCGGTAGAGCGAGCGTACATGCTCGATCAGACGCCTCTGAACACCCGACATCGGGTTCTGTTCGTAGTCCAGAGGTGCGGCACCGGTGCCCGCCGCGAGCATCTCGTTGAGGCGGAAGCGGCTGCGGCCCGGCAGGAGGGTCAGCCCCGTGATTTCATAAGTCCGTGTTTCTACGGGGAGTGGTGTGCGGTAATCATCATCGGACTCGATGGAATTTGTAGTGCCGTTCTCCGTGTAGGTCAGGAGCTGTTGCGTTTGCTTGTCTCGATCGACAACCAAAGGAAGCGAAGGATCGGGCTGCCGCCTCCCATATCCAATGGCAGCCGACTTCAAGACATTGCCGAAGTCGTCCACTTCGAGGGTGAGCGCGTGACTGATGCGCGGGTCGGCGGGATTGCGTTCGTAGTGGTAGCTGATCGCTTCGCGGGCGTGCGTGAAGAACACCGCATGACGGTTGTCGCCGCGTTGCTGCAGCACGCCGATCGTGAAGTTTTGCTCGGTGACGGTGTAAGGATGCGGCTCCTTGGCTGTGCTGTCCAGGGCGTAGACCTCCTGGCGCAGCATCGAACCTTTGAGGGCGCGGCAGGCTTCTCGTTCCTCTTCAACGGACAAGCCGTCGGGCAGCACGGTGTCGTCGAGCAGGAGCGCTCGCGCCTCCGCGTTGGTGAGACCCGGCTCGCGGTAATACTCGCCGGGGTCGTTTGCATCGAGCGGTCCCGCAAAGAAATTGGAAATTCGCTCGCGACCCAGATAAACGCCGGTGTGAAACCAGGTCTTGGTATGCACGGGCGGTGCATGAGACGCCGCATTGATGTTTGTCCCCGGCGGAGACAGTCCGTTGGCGCTGAGAGCCGCGAACTCCTCGGTGTCCCACTGCTCGACCATGCCGAAGCCGCGGAACTCGCGCTCGACGCCGTCGAAGTAGCCGTGGTGATAGGCATAGCGGGTCACGAAGCGGTTGCGGCTGAGGTGGTCGTAGGTCTCGACATGTTCGACGACGTGGACTGGGAAGGGAAGCTTGGTGATCCAGGGATTACCCGCGTACTGGTCCTGCAAATAGAACTGGGTAGAAGGCGTGTAGCGGACAGCCGTTTCCGCGCCGAGGTTGTTCATCGTCTTGATGAGCAGATGCGGTTTCTGGCCTCCCATCAGGTCGATGTATCTCATCGGTCGGCGGGCGTCGCCGGGCAGAGGTGATGACCAGACGAGGCAGGCGGTGCCATTCCCCAAGAGATCGACGACTGTGACCGCGGTCTGGCTGTCGATGCGAGGAAAGGCTGGGACGGTGGGCGGCTGGCTCCAACTGTTACCGGATTGATTGAAATAAATGCGCACACCATCGCCGTGGAGATAGATGATGTCGGTGAGTCCCGAGCCGTCGATGTCCGCGAACTGGATGCGATTTTGGTCGAACTGATCCGGATGATCGAACCACGGCGAGTTGTCCATCGTCACCTTCGCGCCGAAGCGGCCGTAGCCGAGGTTCGGCCAGTAGCAGACTTCTCCGTTGCGAATGCGGGCGATGTCGGACAGGCCGTCGCCGGACATATCGGCCAGATAGATGGAGTGGGTGCCGTCGGCGAAGACTAAGCGCGGCCCTTGTTCTTCATCGCGGGCTTGGAGGGTCGTTTCCCTCGGGCCAAAACCATCTTCTGCAAGCGAAGGATGCCAACGGAAGACGTTGTCCTCGTTGATGAGAATATCCGCGTGTCCGTCGCCGGTGAGGTCCACGAACTTCAGATTCGGGTCGTCCCAATCGAGGACGGGAAGTGAATCGAACGGAGTGAATGTATCCCACTGCTGATCCTGGGTGCGTTCGTAGTAGCCCGGTGTCAGCCCACGGAAATTGACGACATCGAGTTGGCCATCGCCGGCGAGGTCGAGGAACTGGGCATGGCCCGAAGCGAGGCTGAGGCTGGGTTGTGTGGCGACCAGTTCGACCGGAGCAAAGCACGCTTCGAGATGCGAGGAGCCGTGCTGACCGACAACGTTGATGGGGCCGAGATTACGCTTATAGAACCAAGCACCGGCCTGTTCGGTCAGAATGCCTGTCAAGCCTTCTCCGTCGAGATCGACCCACTGGTAACGAGAACCATCGAGACCACCAGGCAGGTTCTTCAGACTTTCGGGATCAAGTTCTCGAATCTCCGATTGGATTGTGGCCTCGGTATAGGTGAACTCGACCGGGGGCATCGAACGCTTTAGGTAGCCCGATCCCGAGTCGAGCTTGCGATAGCCCGCTTGGGTCACGGCGAGCACGACGGAGTAGATGGGATGGCGCGTGTCCGCCGGATTCTGCTGGTGCGAATAGTTGAAATCGGTGGAGCGTACCAGGCACCCGGCACCGACTTCCGGTTCGTTGGGGAAGTGATGGAACATCAAGACCCGTCGGCAGAGGCGATAGGTGCGAACTTCAAAACCGGCCCGATAACTGGAGAAGGGATCGTTGCGCACGGACCACGAATTGGAATTGTCGCCCGGCTCTGGAATGTCGGCGTCGTGTTCACCGTAATCAAAGACGACTTCAAACATCCAGTCGTTACGCAGACCGATGTCTTCGTTCGCCTGGCGCGGGGTGCGGTTGCCGTATTGGATTCGCTTCAGGTAACGATTGGCCGCGCGCGCGGAGTCGCTACGGTTCCGCTCATGCACATTCGACAGATCAATTGCCTGCGAATTCTCCGCCTTGTAATCGTGGCGGATGGCGTTACCTCTATCGTCATAGCTTTCGCAGATCAGCCAACTGAAGATGCGTGTGAAATCCGAGGGATCGGCGATACGGCTATTGGCGGTCCTGCCGTACAGCGTGGTGATGTTGTCTTTGGAGATGGATCGCCAGTGGGTGTCGCCGTCGTTGAAACGAGTCCAGCGCTCGATTCTCGCAAAGAGTCCCTCGATGCGCGGGCGGTATCGCTGGATGCGGTAGTCGGTGCCACTGACGTTTCGAACCGGCAGGTTTTCACGCACCCAATCGTGGCCGTTTTTGACCACGAGGGGCACCAAATCTTCCGCTCCGGACAGGATGAAACTGTCAGACTCCTCCGCATCCTGATACTTGGGCAGCCCCTTGTCAGTCTTGCGCGTCATGGAGGGCAGCGAGAGGCTCCAACCCAAGCCGAACGGACCGTTGCCCGAGCCGGAGTCGTAGGAGAGCGAGAGCTGCGGCCCGAAACCGGCCCGGCCCGGGCTGACGGCAATGGGAACGGACATCGACCCGGTGCCCGTGACGGGATTGGCCGCGAACTTCTCGCCCATGCCGCGAACTGCACCACCACTTTTGGGAAAGGAGATGGACGGCACCGCCTGCTTCTGATCTCCGTCAGTGGGCCCCGACGCCCTTATCGGTGAACTCATAATTTGTCACCCGACCGCAGGTAGCGTTCTGCCCAGCATAATTGCAGGTCTCACTCCGCCGACGTTGAGCGTCAGCAAACAGGGGGCGGGCGCATTACACGAATGCACCGAGCATGAGTTGCCGTCTCGAATGGTATTAGACTCAAACCGAGCATTGATGTCCACACGCGACGAGGTGCTCGTCAATCGGGTGTGTGCATCACAAACGCAAATAGTCGGCAAGACGTGCCATAATCCCAGTGTTTCAGAGACTCGGTGATACATGTCCTGGCCCCGAATGCGTACGATTTGTATCACCGATCGTATCACGCAGGAGATTTTGCGATGCCGAGGAAGTTCGAGTTGACGTTTCAACGGGGGGCTGAGGGGCGGGTGGGAAGGTGGAAGAAGTTTTATCGGGGGAAAGCATATTACCTCGGGAGTGGGCGGGGGAAGTCGGATGTGGCGAGCTATCGGGAGGCGGTGGCGGCTTGGTCAGCGCTCAAGGTTAAGCTCGATGCGGAGATCGTCCGATTGCCGCGGGCTCGCGATGCGGAGTATGACGAAGTCATTCGCGAATGGGAGCTCGTGCTCAGCTGGTCGGTGCAGCATGGGGCGGATGAGGAAGCGGTGGTGGCTCGCAACAAGCCAAACGGTTCCTGGACCATGCGACAGCGGCTAAATCCTTCCTCCCCTCTCCCCCTGGGAGAGGGGCTGGGGGTGAGGGTTTTCAGGGTGAGGGTCTTCCACCAGTGGGCTTCCTCCTCCGCGACAACGACGTGAAATACCCACCCGCCTTCGATGAGGTCTTCCGCACAGCGGGCATCAAAGTCCCCAAGATGCCCCCGCGTGCCCCGAACCTCCGACCGCACGTTGAGCGCGTGATCCAGACGATTCAGTCCGAGGTTTTGAATTCGCTCATCGTCACCGGCGAACGCCACTTCAACCACATCCTGACCACAACGCAAAACTGGTACAACACCGAACGTTCCCACTCGGCGCTCGACCACCTGCCCCCCGGCTGGGACAAGGGGTCAGAACAAAGGTGGGGTCAGAACAAAGGGGTCAGGGGTCAGAAAAATGGTGTCAGGAACCATTTCTAGCCAAATCAGGTGGAAATGAGAGTAAAAGGTTCCTGACACCTTTAATGCTCCCTGACACCTTTAATGCTCCTCAATGACGATGTGCATCTCGTACTGGATACCTTGGGCCTGATTCCTGTCGTGGGGGCCGTGTTCGATCTGGCCAACTCCTATATGTACTACCAGGAGGGACGATACGGCTTGTAGAGAACAAAGGTGTCAGGAGCCTTTTCTAGCCAAATCAGGTGGAAATGAGAGTAAAAGGTTCCTGACACCTTTAATGCTCCCCGAAATACGTGTGGCACTGGTCGACGGTGAAGTTGTAGACCGCGGGGAAGAACAAAGGTGTCAGGAACCGTTTCCGATCTAATCCCCCCCCCTCAGAATGACAATCATAGGTTCCTGACACCTTTAATGCCCCCCTATCGGAGAGTTCA
>JAYTCW010000610.1:0-13759 GCA_043736295.1 Planctomycetota bacterium
CCTGCTGGATCGCCTGAAATCGCATCAAGAGGAGGGCCGCTCGCTGCTGGACACGACGCAAGTGCTGTGGGGCAGTGGCATGGCGTATGGTCACAGCCACGGCAACGCCAACCTCCCGACGCTCCTCGCCGGGGGCCGGGCACTGGGGTATCAGCATGGCCAGCATGTCGACTTCAACCTGCCCAAGATCGGCCAGTACAACGTCGCCGACTCCAACGCCCACTACCGCATCTGCTCCCGCCCGGTGGACGAGAACGCCCGGCTCAGTAACCTGCTGCTGACCATGCTCCAACGCGTGGATGTCGAGACCGAGCAGTTCCAAGACAGCCTCGGCACCGTGTCGAAGGTGCTGATTTGAGTGTCGTAGTCGTAGCCACGCTCGCCAGAGCGTGGGTCTTCTGCGGTCTTGCCCACGCTCTACAGGATGGAATCCAATGACGACTCCGAATCTGCATGAAGGCCGCAACGACGGATTGCCGCGGCTGGAACGTGGATACTATCGCGGCCAAGCCTATGTGCATTGGACGATTACGATGCATGAACGCAAAACGGGGTGGCTCGTTCCGATCTTCTACTACAAGTTCCGAGAGCTGCTGACGCACACCCTGTTTCGCTACTCGATCACCTGTCCGATATACTGTTTAATGCCCGACCACATGCACCTACTCTGGATCGGCATCGACGATCGAGCTGACCAACTCAATGCGATGAAGTTTTTTCGGAAACAGTTGGCATTCCCTCTGAAGGCACTCGGATATGAACTTCAGCACCAACCGTATGACCATGTCTTGAAGGACGACGAGCGGCTTGAAGATTCCGTCGCGAATCTCGTCGACTACATCGCCCGCAATCCGGAACGCAAGCAACTCGTCCCGATTGATGGATTTCGCGACTACAAATTCACCGGCAGCCTAATCCCTGGATATCCCGAACTGACTCCGTGGCAGGCCGATTATTGGCCACGGTTCTGGCGAACCTATTCGTTTGTCCGAAAAAACGGATTGTTTCGGCCATTCAGCGATGAAGAACCGTCCGATTCGTAGCCAGGATTCGTAGTAGCCACGCTCGCCAGAGCGTGGGCCGTCGTTGCAAGACACCCACGCTCTGGCGAGCGTGGCTACGGAAAATCAGCCCCATGCCCAGCCTCTCGCGATTCGCCGTCCTCTGTCTGAGTTTGTCCGTCGCGTGGTTGCACGCCGCCGACCCGCCGAAGTTTCGCACGGACGATGGGGCGGACAAATCGCTGCCGTGGTTCACACTCGTCGAGGGCCAGTTTCCGCCCGAGAACTCGGCCCACTCCATCTCTGGGGAACTGATCCAGGTCGACCACCTGGAACGCCGGTTCCACCTGCGCGTCGACCGCAACGACAGCCAACAAGCGGGCCATTTCGATCTGCCGCTCGATAGCGTCATGTTGCCATATGGGTCGATCTACTACCACGGCGCTGCCGCCGCGTTGCAGGACATCCCGCTGGGCACGCACTTGCACGGGTGGTATTACCTGAAGGCTGCCGACGATAAAGCGCCGCCCGTCTCCGCTGCCTATCGCCGGGTGTCATCCGAGTCGGCCTTCAAGCGCTGCTTCCGACTCAAGGATGACTTTAGTTTTCACGCTCGGCAGAAGCAGAGCTGGAAGATCGAGAAGGTGAGCTTGGCAGAAAAGAAACTCACCGCCACGCTGCAGCGCGAGGGGACTCCCACGGGAGATCCGAAGACCTTCGACCTGCTCAGCAGCACTCTCGTGCGGCTGGGGACTGGATTCAGCACTCTGGATGCACTGCAACCGGGGCAATCGGTGCAGTTCAATCTCACGTGGGCCACGCTCTATGGACCGGGCCGACTGTTGGAGATCTGGCTCGACGAACCGAGCCGCCAGCTCGCCATGACACAGCAGTTGGAACGTCACCGAACTCATGTCCGCGAACGCGGGCTGCCTGGCTGGATTGATGCCGTGGATGACGAGAAGCAGATCTTGACCATCACCTTCTTCGATGGTGTCGACCCGCAACTGTTCGAGGAGCTGAAAGGGATCAATGAGGAGCCGCACAGCTGGCCCTTCTCCAAACAGGAGGACGACCCCAAGGCTCCCAAAGGGGGCATCGCCGTCGCGCGAGCGAGCCTGATGACGTACGATCCGGTCAACGATCGCAAGGGCGGGAACATCCTGGCCATCGACAAGGTGCCGGTCGGCCCCGGATGCAGCGGAGTGCAGATTCAGGTGAAGTGCTGCATGCTGCTGGAAGGCCACCGCCCCGGAGGGATCGTCCGCTTCTACCCCGCCCCGTGGAAGGTCATTGCGCTGCCACACGAGGAACAGTTCCACGGACGCGAGTGACTGATGCCTGAAACCTGTCCTGGAACTACGATGACCTGTGGGCAGGACTTCGGACTTCTGCCCGACTTCATTTTTCGGTCCTTTTTTCTGACACTCCTCGCCCCAGCCGACAGCCTCTCGCGGAGTACATGGCATACGGAGTGAGAGTCCATCGCCCGTTCCCTAGAACCTCTCGCCCACGGCAGAGGATTGGTACACAGATTTCACCGATGGGCACAGATTCAGAAGGGAGAGGTGAGATCTCTCCTGACTGCAATCACTGCCCCCGCTGGCCTCGCATCTGTGAAAATCTGTGGAATCTGTGTACCAGAACCCGCCCCTGCCACGGTGATGGAATTGCAGTGCGCGCGGGCATTGGCGGGGAACACTCGGGAAGCTCTGTCGGCTTCAGCGCGGAGTGTCCTTTTTTCCTGTCATCCTTTCATTCAGGACAGAGCCTGAGAAGAATGAAGACCGGAAACTGAGTGGAAGGAATCGGCATTTTCGCTGAACACCAATGCTGAAACCGCTCCACCTCTGTGAATTGCTACGCCCTGGAGGAGAGGGAGCAGGGGGAACCGGTTTCCGGCTTTTCTGAAGCTCCTGCCAGGTCAGACAGTGTGGTTGTGGGATCACTTGGAATGACATCTCGTGCTATCATTCGAGTCCCACTACTCCTCACACCCGCAAGGCGTTAGCGATGAACAAAAAGGTTCAGAAGCAAATTGATGTCGCGAAGAAGAAGATCATCAATCTTCAGCAGCAACTCGCCGGAGCCAAGGCGCAGCCCGACGATCCAGCAGATGTGCCTCGGCTCGAGAAAGAGATCGCCGCCTTGCAGGCCGAGATCACCAAGCTGAAGTCGTTGCCATGACGCCGCCGACGATTATTGTGGTCCACCGGGCAGAGAAGCGAAGCAAGTGTTCGGTTGAGCCTCTGCGGAAAACGGGCGAGTTTGTGTTCTGGCGTTACCCGAGGCGCGGCGTGGAGTCGCTCGACGGCTACGTCCGGCTCGGCCTGGGTGGGCCACAGCTCTCTGCGGAGGATCACCACCGGGGACTGGTACTGCTCGACGGGTCGTGGCGCTGGGCTGCCAAGATGGAAAAGTCCTACACCGATGTTCCCGTTCGCAGCTTGGGGCCGTGGCAGACCGCGTACCCCCGGCAATCGCGAGTCTTCGAAGACCCGGCGGAAGGGCTGGCCACGATCGAGGCGCTTTATGCGGCACTCTGCCAGATGGGGCGTCCCGTCGAAGGGTTGTTAACCAGTTATCACTGGGGAGAACTGTTCTTGGAAAAGAATCGGGAACTTATTGATCACTGCGCGCGTACTTTACGTTAAGACACCACGTCGGGCTTGTGGCCCCCCTCAAAGGGCGTAAACTGACTGTTGTCCGATGTCGGAACACGAGAGATTCAGGAGAGGGCCATGTTGACCCGCCACAGCTGCCAGTGCAGCGTTGTTGTTGTACTCGCCCTCAGTGGACTGATGGGCTGTGGAGGGAATGCGCCTGCTCCGCCGCCGGTCAATCCGTATGCGAGTGGAGGAAGTGTGGCAGGAGGTGACGCCACATCGGCTCCCCCAACAACTCCAGCACCCGCGACGGCCCCGGCTTCGACAGCCTCGAACCCATACGGTGGCTCGACACCTTCCACGGCAGCAAACCCATATGGCACTCAGCCGAGTACTCCTCCCAAAACGAAACCCGAACTGCCAGCGCCGGTCGTGCCGCCGAAGACCACTCCGCCCGCTGTCGTGGAGATGAAGCCCCAGCCCGTAGTGCCGACTCCCACGACACCGGGACCGACACCGACTCCCGAAAAGTCCGTCGTCCCCAAGGAGGTGTCCCCAGTTAGACCGAACGAACAGCCCGAGTCGCCCAGTTGGTCACTCGCTCTCGACCCGGCCCCGCGCGGGAGCTTCGCAGCTGCGGGGGCCAAGCTGAGCTTGAAGATGCCGTCTCTGGGAGCGATTGGTCCGGACTTTGTCGAGTCGACCCGCCTGCGTGTGTTGTATCCGGTCACTCCGGGTCCGTTCGTGGCTCTGGGGCTCAATGACGAGAAGAAGCAGTATCGTGAAGTTTGGAACCTGATCGAGAAGAAAAAACTCGGGCAGGTCCGCAATCTGGAATTCGGCAGCAGCAAGGGGCAAACTCTCAGTCCTGACGGGCAGTACCTCGCCGGGAAGCCGCAATGGGACAGTGGGATCTCGATCTTTAGCCTGGCCCAAAATAAGGCCCTGCCGCCGATCAAGCTCGGTGGCAATGCGTCGAAGCTGGTGGCTTTTGCGGGGAAGTCACGACTCGTCTTCGAGGACAACAAAGAACTGCGAGTCTTCTCTGTCCCGGAGTTCATGCCGAAAGCCATCGTGAAACTGGGCAGTTGGAAAGTAGACGACGGCTGGGCGATCAGTCCCGGCGGGCGTTTTTTCGTCACGGTCACACGATCTGGCAAAACCGCCGGGTTGACGATCACCGATCTCGACCTGGGAACAGTCGCAGCCACGCTTTCGCTCGTGGGGCAGCCGGAATGCCTTGGTGCAGCCTTCTCAATCGATGGACAGCAACTCGCGGCATTGCTGGGCGGGGACGCACCTCAGCTGCGTGTGTGGCAAGTCGAAACAGGGACGATTTCCAGGCAGCTCGATCTGACGGAACTGGCCGAGACAATCGCGCCGCGAGAGAACTACCAGGGGGGGGCACTGGAGTGGTTTCCCGATCAACGGCATCTTCTGATCCGGGGGAAAGCGATTTACGATACCGTGGAGGGGAAGCTGCTCGCCGAGCTGGCGTCGCCGCCGATCTATCCCGTGCGTGTGGTCAGTCCGGATCAGTTGGCGATTGCAGTGGATGGCGTACTTGTCACACACGATCTGTCAACGGAGATCAAAGCCAGCCTGGGGACACCGGCGGTGGAACCCGGCACTCCCGAGCCCACGCATCCGGTCGTGGAATCCAAGCCCGTCGACCGGACGGGGGTCACGCGCGTGGAACTCGAAGAGGTGGACTGGAACGTCAAGCCGGGCAAGCCGCCTGTGCCCGTGAAGGCCACCGCCCGCGGGGTCGAAATCCCCCAAGGGCAAATCTACATCGGCTGTCTCTCGCAGTCTCCGAGCGGAGTGGGGTACGTGATGTACACCAGCGATCCGCTGGCGTTGAATGCTGCCGGGCTGCTCGCTGCTGAGCCAGAGACTCGCTTTTGGTTGGAGACTCTCGATCTCAAGACGGGCGACAAGCAGAAGAGCGTTCCGCTGCCCCCCCTGTCGGTGCTGATGAGTGTCAGCCAGGACGGCACGCGAGTCTGTACGCAGAATGCTAACGGGCTCGACCGGTTGGATATTTGGGCAGTGCGAGACGGCTCGCATCCGGGAAACTTGGCTCCCTACCACGACGCAGCCCCTGGACCGGACCAGCGCGTGGGATATGCCGAGTTCATCGACAACTTCAGCTTGCTGACCACGGCACCGGGGCGCATGACTCTGTGGGATACCGAGTTGAACAAGGCCCGCTATGAGGTGGAAATTGGTGATCTGCGCCCCGAGCTGTCGCCAGCGCGAGACTACGTGGCGGTGAGTGATGCCGGGCGCAGAACGATCTGCCTCCTGGAGTCGAAGACTGGCAAGCCAGCGGGGTCGATTGCCCTCTCAGAACTGGCGGAAGACTTGGCAGCCGCGTACGCGTTTCATCCGGAAGGACGTTTCTTTGCGGCCCTCACTCAGCGGGTGGATGGGGGAGAACTCCGCGTCATTGATCTGAACACTGGCGAGACCAAGAAGCAGTTCCCGCTGCCGATCTCCGGACAAATCCTGCAATGGGTGGGGGCGGATTACCTCCTGATTGATGGCAGTTCGCTGGTCAGTGTCAGTCGCGAGTGCATCGTCTGGAATTACACACTCCCCGGCGGCATGCACTTGCGAGACAGCCCCGATCAACGGCACTGGTATATCGCCTCGGACCCGGATCGTTCCAATGTCTACAACGTCCGGGGCGTCGATATGCCGGACCAGTCCATCGTGGAACGCATCGGTGCCGCCAGTCTACGGGGGTCGACACTGCTCTCGCCTGGGCAGGCGATCAATCTGGATGTGCAGGTCGCCGACCCCGCAGGGGAGGCCGGGTTCTCCGCCAAGGTCAAAGCCATCCTGACCGATCGCTATCTGGGGGCACGAATGAAGGTCATTCCGGGGGCTCCGATCACGTTGACCGTGCGGGACAACAACGATTCCGGCTGGAGCCTGAGTCTCCTCCAAGCAGGTAAGCCCATCTGGACCCGCGAGATCGAAGGCTCCGCAGGCCCATCAGCCCTCTTGGGTTTTGAGCCTCCCAAGCACGCCTTTCCCGCTGGGGCGGATCGCGGGGCCGGACAGTCGGCGCTGACGGTTCGCGGCTCGAAGTAGTCCATTGACGGCTGTCGCTCCGCGTAGCCTGGACCCCGAGGTCCGGGCGGAACGGACCTAGGGGTCCGTTCTACTTCTCGGCGCACAGGCAATCGCGGAACGCACTGGCTGACGGCTGATCGCTCCTCACCCCAGCATCCGCACGGTCCGGCAGACATTCTCCACGGCATTGGCAGCTGCCAGAAACTCGGGGCTGGTCGACATACGACTGGCCGCTTGCAGGTCTTCCGGCAACGTCCCGAGTAGGTGTTCTTTAAGCAGCTTGGCCAGCCAGTTCGCGCGGGACTCTGCGAACCGCTGGTGCAGCTTCCGCAGCCTGAGCTGGAATTGTCCCGCGCCTTGCGACACGCCTTCACTGATGACCGATTCACCGACCGAAGCCGCCACCGTTCCGCCGACGACATCGGCTGTCAGATGACCGAGCGTCGATGTCGCGACCGAAGCGAACATGACATCGCCGACCAGTCCCACGCCGGTCACCGCTAGGATCACCGACACGGCGGGACGCGCTGCTGCGGCCAGTGAATCGAGTCGGCGGAAGAGCTTGAAGAACTCGGGACTGTCCTCGGAGAAGGTGGCCATCTCGCTTTGCACGAGCGACCGCAACTCCGCAGCGATGTCGGTCTCCTCATGCGACTGGCGTATCTGCTGGATCAAGCCCGATCGAGAGACCCCGGTCAACAGCTTCGACAACCTCGGCTTCAGTAAATCGTTGCCGAGTTCCGTCAGCCATTCGAGCTTCTCGTACACCTTCTCAATCGTTTCCAGGACTGCGGCCCATTCGCGGTCGCGGTAGAGTTGAACGGGGTCGACGGGTTCGCCTTGAATTCGGTCGCGGGCCATCCGCACCGGGGCCATCACCGCGCGGGTTAGCAGGTTGTATGAATCATGGACGCGGGCGGTCCACCCCTTGCGCTGACCGCCCCACCACTGACGGACTTCATCCACGAGGAGGCTCGTCGGGATGGTCGGCCAGTCGGCGACTTCGGCGAGTTTGTTCGCGGTCAGCAGTTGGGCGGCACGGTAGTACTGATCGCTTTGACCACGCACTTCATTCAGCCAGCGCGGAACGCCGTCCTCGGGATCGATCAGTTGACGGAGCGAGCCGCCCAGCGAGCGCAGCTTGATCTCTCCAAACCGCAGCGAGGTCAGGTCGGCCATCAGGTTGCGAGCGACTCCGGCATCCACCGCTAACGCCGTCGGTGGCCAGGGTCGCTCATAAAATGGCAGCTGCAACGACTCAGCGGCGCGGCGATCATTGGGAGCCACATACAAAATCTGCGGGCGGATCTTCGTCTCTTCGCAGAACGTTCCAACCCACAACGGCCAGTACGGTTCGTCCTCCGGCAGCAGACACTGGTTGAACACCAGCAGGATCGATTTGTCCTCGGCAGCTGCCTTGCGAAAGAACTCCTTGACGGCGGCGTCGTTGTACTTTTGCTGGGTGAGGACCGCAACCAGCACATCGGCGCAGCGGCGGATGTTGTCAGCTCGATCCCAGTTAATGCGGGCGTCGCTGTCGACATCGGGGGTGTCGAGGATCAGCAGATTGGCTGGAGTCTCTTCGCACTCGCGGATGAAGAGCCAGTCGACCCCCTCCTCTTTGAGGGGCTCCTCCGCACCGGCCCAGTCGCGCAAGACAAAGCCGGGGAATATCTCCTGCAGGTTGTGCGTCTCGCGAAACCCCACTGGCACCAGACACGTCGGGTGCTTAGTCCCCGAAGCGAGCGGGCTGGTCGCACTTGCCCGAAACCCGGCCAGGTGATTGAACACCACGCTCTTCCCAATGTTCGTCCCGCCCACGACAGCCACGACCAAATACGACTGGTCTGACAACTGGGGCACGAGCTTGCGGGCCAGCAATTCATACCACTCGCGTCCCACCAGCGGAGCCAGCCGCGCGTCCCCGCACCGCGCATCGAGCAAGGTCACCGCCCGCGACAGCTGCTGAACCGAATGGGCACACGCTTCAAAGTCGGCAGGCATGGGCGAGGAGTGACTCCGGGGGCGGGTCGCAGGTCAATGAGCACGCGATTGGCATACAGTGATTCGGAGTATAGCACTCCGGGATTGCGTCCGGGCAAGTGGCACTGTTCGTACAACAAGAATGCGTCTGCATTTAGATTTTCTCGGGGATTGACGGACTCGGAAGACCGCTATACACCATAGTGGACCCGTTTCTCAAAACAACGCTTGGACACTCCATGAAACTGTTCCTCATTGCCCTCTGTCTCTGTTCCGCATCGCTGGGCTTCGCGCAGGACACCACCCCAGCTGCCGAGCGAAAGCCTGCGGATGGTCCGTTCATTCCCGAGGCGGCGCTCCCCGGCGGAATCGTCCTCCCGCTGTATGCCCCGGACTCCCAGCTGCTCAAACATGACCGCATTCATGAGGCCGAGAAGTACAACACCACCGGCCAGACGACGACCAAACTGCTCAACACTTTGAACATCCATAACCCCTCGATCGAAGTCCATCTGGCCGAGGACCGCGCGGCGAACGGGGCATCGATCATCATCGCTCCGGGCGGCGGACATAAGATTCTGTGGGTCGGCCCGGAGGGGTACGATCTGGTGCCGTACTTCGCGAAGTATCACGTGTCGGTCATCGTGCTGCGGAACCGCCTGCGAGTCGATGGGTATGAGCCAACGACCGATGCGGTACACGATGCCTTCCAAGCGATCCGCATCGTCCGGGCAAACGCAGCGGAGTGGAAGCTCGACCCGGCCAAGATTGGCATCATGGGATTCTCAGCGGGAGCCGAACTCGCGGCCCCGACCGCTCTCTTCTTTAAGGAGTTCCAGAAGAACAACAGCGACCCGAGCGACCCGCTGGCCAAAATCTCGGCCCGCCCCGATTACGTCGGTATCGTCTACCCCGGCCCGACACCTTTTACCAAGGCCCCTGAGACAGCCATCCCCGCGACCGTCCCGCCCAGCTTCCTCGTCTGCCCCGGCTCGGGAGACCAAGTCCACGCGATGTGGGCCACTGAATACTTCACTCCCATGCTCAAGCACAAAGTCCCGAACCTCGAAATGCACATCTACGGGCGAGGCACCCACGGCGGCTCCATCAGCCCCCGCGACGGCATCCCGTTCGGTACGTGGCAGGAACGTTATATCGACTGGTTCCGCGACCTCGGGTTTCTGAATGCCCCGGGGGTCGAGTCGAAGGCTGCTCAAGATGTGTTCGAGTACGCGAAGAAGCACGCGCCGATGTGAGGACGGACATCCGTCTATCCAGCTGCGAGGCCGGACCGCACCAGCGCCTCATCCACCCCATCCACCAACTCCACATGCCCCATCCGGGTCGGCAGCACGAACCGCAGCTTCCCGGCTTCGGACTTCTTGTCGAGGCGCATTCGCGAGATCACTTCGTCGGTCGACCAGCGTGACTCACTCGGCAGTTTCGTCGGCATGTGCAGGGCCTCTAGGAGCCGCACTTGACGCTGAGTCATCGCCGCATCGATCCGACCGAGTTGCTCCGCCAAGCGACTCGCGTAGACCATACCGATGGCGACGGCCTCCCCGTGCAGCAGCTCGCCATACCCGCTGAGGGCCTCGAACGCATGCGCGAACGTGTGCCCGTAATTCAGGACCGCGCGTAGTCCGGTCCGCTCGTACTCGTCATGCTCGACGACATCCGCTTTGAGGCGGCAACTGCGGGCAATGGCGTACTGCAATGTGGCCGTATCATGAGCGTTGATCTCGGTGACATGCTCCTCCAGCCAGGTGAAGAACTCGGCATCCAGGATCACCCCGTACTTCACGACCTCGGCCAGTCCCGCGCGGTACTCGCGATCGGGCAGGGTGTCGAGTATCGCCGTGTCGATGACCACTCCCAGTGGCTGATGAAACGCGCCGATGAGGTTTTTCGCCTGGGGATGATTGATCCCGACCTTGCCCCCGACCGAGCTGTCGACATCGGCCAGCAGCGTCGTCGGGCACTGAATGAACGGCAACCCCCGATTGTACGTCGCAGCTGCAAACCCGGCAGCGTCGCCGATGACCCCACCGCCGACAGCGAACACGACGGTTCGGCGGTCGGCCTGCATGTGGACCAATCGGTCGTAAATGGAAGAGATGACCTCTTGCCGCTTGGTCGGCTCGCCAGGTTCGAGTTCGATCACCTCGCACGCCCAGCCCGCGTTCTGGAGCGATGTCGTGACGAGAGCTGCTCCATGCCGCACGTTCGTATCCGTGATAATCGCCGCTGTGCGCGACGGCTTGCCGCGTCCGAACCGTGTGACCCACGGCTCGACGATGTCCGCAACCCGAGCCAGACATCCGCTCTCGATCACGATGTCGTAACTGCGATCCCCGAGGGCGACCGAGACGATTTGGGAAGGAGCAGGCACGGGGGGACCGATCGATGGGAACAGGGGTAGGGCAGGGCGGTGAGAGTGGGCGATGCTCTATTGTCGTGAAGGCGTCAAGACGACGCAACGCAATCCGAGGCCGACTCGCCCCCGTGTGTGCATCAGGAAAGTCGGCTGCGGCCAAGTCCGGCCCCCACTCCCCCAAGATTAACGAGGCTTTCAGCTGATGGACATTACGGGGGAGAGGGTGGGTGAGGGGGCCACACGGCTCGCTCTGTGCCCCCTCACCCCGGCCCTCTCCCCACAGCCATGTCCTCACTAAAAAGTCGCGTCGCCAGTGGGGAGAGGGGCAGATGGGTTCCGGCTGCCGACTTTCCTGAAGCACACACTTCGCGCAGTGGGTGCATTCGCAGATCAGCATTATCCAATCCACTCACTCGACGCGTCAGCGAGGGCGGATGCCTCGTGACGTTCGCAGAGAGATCGAGATTATACGACCAGAGGGCAAGCAGTGATTCCGAAGGGAATCTGACACTCCGCGCTGAGGCCGACGCCTCGATTCGTGAAGTGCCCTCATGCATGGTCTTGGTTATGATGCTGCAACACTCGGAGAGTGTGCGTCCCACGATGCAAACTCGCAGTGGTTGTTTGCTCATCGAAACCACTCCTCGGGAATCTCGGTTCCTCTCCTTCGGGTCTACGGGGATGGGCAACACGCATTCCCATTCCCCACTGAGGCACACGCCCGCATGATCATTGGACTTGGCACCGACATCATCGAAGTCCCCCGCATTGGTGAGATGATCGAACGTCACGGGGAACTGTTCCTGCAACGGGTGTTTACGGAGCAGGAAATTCGCTACTGCCAACAGCGGAAGGCCGCCTTGCAGCATTACGCCGGACGCTGGGCGGCCAAGGAAGCGGTCATGAAAACCCTCGGCACCGGTTTCACTAAGGGGGTCGGCTGGACGGATATCGAGGTCATCTCGCAGCGCAGCGGACAACCGATGATCCAACTGGCGGGCACCACAGCTGAGATCGCGAAGAACATGGGCATTGATGAGATACTGATCACGATCTCGCACTGCCGGGCCTACGCAACGGCGACAGCGATCGCGGTCCAGCGGCAACCCCGGTCGAGCGTGTAACTGGGATGCCCGTGGTCGATGAGGTGAAAGGGGCGGGCATTGAGCCTCTCCTCAGAGTTGCAACAACGATCATGGTACAGCCGTTCGCTGTGGGGCACGTTTCTTACGTGCCCGTCGCCAGAGCTGCGTCTCCGACCGTAGCTCATGTCGCTCCGCGACAGAGACTCCTCCCACCAGCCCCCCTTCGATTTGGGGGAGCTTCCGCGTTGAGTCCTCCCTGCGGCGGAGTGCGAGTCGCGGAGCGACATCGCCTACGTTCCGTCGTGTTCGCCGCACTGGCCGCACACTCCCGATGAGTTAGGGTCGTGCGACAATTCACTGTCTCATCGTCGCCTTTTGCTCCGCACAAGAGCGCTCTTTCGTGGAGCGAAAGGCGACTCTCATTTCTCGAACGATCCTTACGATTCTGTGCTTGAGACGGGTCGCGAGCCCCGATGACCCGACTCACCCCGTGGATAAAGCATATGTCAGACTGTTTCATCGCCATTGATGCAGGCACCACCAACTCGCGAGCCTGGCTCGTCGAGGCTGGTGTCGTGCGGGCCGGTCACTCAGTCCCCGTCGGCGTGCGCGACACCGCCCGCGATGGACACATGGGACGATTGCTCGCGGGGTTACGCGGTCTGGTCGACTCGGTGCGGAGTCAGTCTGCTGCCGAACCCACTCTCATCGCTGCTGCAGGGATGATTACGTCCGCTTTGGGACTGAAAGAAGTCGCCCATGTCATGGCTCCCGCAGGAGTCGTTGAATTGGCAGCTGACCGACTCGAACTACAACTGCCGGAGATCAGCGATCTGCCCCTCGTCCTCTTTCCGGGAGTCCGCTCGGGGGCTTGGTTCCCGGACGAAGATGTCGAGTCAACCGACCTGATGCGGGGCGAGGAGACACTGTGCATTGGATTGGCGAGCCAGAGACCAGGGCAGCCGCTCACGGTGCTCAATCTCGGCTCACACTGGAAGGCGATTCAAGTTGATTCCCAAGGGCGCATCACCGGCAGTTGGACGACACTGTCGGGCGAGATGCTGCAGGCGGTGATGACGCAGACGATCTTGGCCAGTGCGGTTCCCGAAGGGCGTCCCGCTGTTCTTGACGAGGAATGGCGATCACGCGGGGGCGAAATGTTCAGCCACTACGGTTTAAGCCGGACCTTGTTTGCAGTTCGTCTGTGGGAGGTGCAGGCCGCCGCGCGAGTCACGGCGGAGCAGCGGCTGGCGTTCCTGGTCGGTGCTATGGTCGCTGAGGGGCTGGATGGTTTTCGTCGTGCCGGATACCTGACAAGCGGACCGGTGCAGCTGGTGGGCAGTGGCGGGATCGCGGATGCCTGGCAGTCGTTGCTGGCACGGTCGGGTCTCGCCGTCGAGAGAATTGATGGCGAAGCGACTGCTCAAGCCTTCGTGTCGGGAATCGGGGAGTTGCTGAGAGTCAGAATGTGAGTAAGTTGCGGTGTGACCTCGCATTGAAATCCGTCCAAATGGTCGATTTTTAGACACTCCGCGCCCCAGCCGACAGCCGCTCACGAAGCACATGGCATCTCGAGTGGGAGTCCATCGCCCGTTCTCTGGAACCTCTCTCTCACGGCAGAGG
>JAYTCW010000611.1:0-5751 GCA_043736295.1 Planctomycetota bacterium
TTTCAACCACCACCGCCTCCCGCAGCGAACGCCCCAACCGCGTCGGCCACAGCCCCCACGAACTGCTCACCGGCCAAACCCAGCCGCACTGGCTCGACCCACTCGTCGCCCCACCCAGCCACCCCGCCTAACGATCCGTCGTTCCGCCCCCCCCCAACGACTACGCTACCGGTACGCGCCTGCTACCCGAAAACGGCTCAATTTGAACTAGGCCCAAATTGCCGACACTGGTTGATCACTTTCCATGTCACAGTTTCTCCCAGTTGATCGTTCATCTCGGACGGGCCAATGGGCCCGTCCTACGGTCCAGTTCCCGACCACCACCAGCGTCACGGAGAGCCTTCCCCCGAGTCATTCCGCACTCGCACCCAGATCAGCAGAACCTGGCAGTCAAGTGGCTTGAAGCTGAGCATCACATCGCAGCCTTCCTGCTCCAAAATCCACAGGTGCGGCCCGCGTTGATTGGCAGCTCTTTGAAGCCACTCGTCCAAATCACGCCGTTGGAGGGTGGCATCGAGAGTTCGAAGGCATGTCCTTGTCTGCCGATCTTTAATCCACAGGCGAGTTGACTCTGTCTCTTAGGGCTGGCTGGCCAGAATCGTCCAAAACTTCATCGTCAGCCTGTGAGAGAAGAGAGGGGAACTGCCTGAACATTCGTGTGACGCTGCCGATCTACGGGTACTTTCGTTCCAACCGAGCGACCAATTCGTCCAATGTCCCGCCGATGCTGTATTCTTGCACACGCATCAGGGAGTCCGCCACTTCGGCATCTGTCCAGCCATCCTGCACCCGTGTAATCACACTGCCACTTTGATCGACAATCTCAACTGGCTCGACCGATTGGTCGAGCTGTTGTTGCTGTTCTGGAGTGAGGGCGATCTGGATCATAGGAATGCGACTCATCTCAAGTGGGATACGGATAGAGAGCCCGCATTTGTGCTCGATTGACTTCGTACCCAATAGTCTATTGAGCCAGGGAGGCAGAAGTCGAGATCGTGATTTCGGACGGGCAAATGTGCCCGTCCTACGGTCACTTCCCGGACACCACCAGCGGCAGTTCCTTCGAATCACTCTGCGGCTTGCGCGAGAGCAACTCACTCAGTTGGAACTGGTAGTACGGGCGCTCGGCGGCGGGGGTCTTGTCGGCTCCGGCGTTGGCGACCCAAAACTTGGTGGATTTGGGTTCGAACAGGACGTTGTGGAGGTTCGACCCCATCGCGACGGGGCGATCCATCAAGGCGATGGCAGTCTCGGGAGTGAACGTGCCGTGACCGGCCTGCACCCGTTCAACCAGCTTGTCGTAGCGTCCCCCCGCCGACAGCAGCGAGCAATCCTTAACGGGCTTGGGCAGCAGTTCGTGTCCTACGCCCGGACGGATGACCTGCATCTTGTCCCAGCTGGCCTCCATCCCGACGGCATCATTGGTCTTGGCGTCCGAGACGACGTAGTAGTATTCGCAGGTGCGGGGGTTGTCGCGAAAGACGGACAGGACATCTTCCAGTGTGTGTCCTTTTTCCAGTCCCTCGCGCAGCAGGAAGGCCATCGGGACTCCTTGCCAGTGGCCCAACCCCCGGCCCCCCATCTCGCCGATGGCCACATGCTCGGCATTCATCCCGGTGACTGATCCGACGAACCCGGCGTATGAGACATTCACGAATGGAATACTCCCGTTCGGCTCGGCGACGATGATGACCGCATGCTCTTGCAGACCCCAGTCGATGGCATAGTCCAGCACGCGACCGTGATACAACGTGCCGTCTTTCGTCGCCGAACCCGAGATAGCGAACCCGCTGCAATGGAACAGCTCGGGGATGAAGTTCGCCATCTTCGCATCATGCGGGTCGAGGCCCGACCCAGCTGCGAGGCCCGCGATTTCGTCGTAGTATTTCTGCGGGACGAACTTGGCCTGGATGGCGATGATCGACTGGATGGCGTCTTTGGGCTTGAGCGAGACCGGTCCGAACTTCACGAGTGTCTGTCCCGCTTCCAGGGTCAGAATGCGGTGCATGTTGCTGGTGACTGACTCCTTGAGCAGGGCTCCATGCTGGTAGCCCATCTCATAGGGAGTGCCCTTGAGGTGCAGCACCGGATAGCCGTTGATCTCCTCCAGCCACCCCGCACCGCAACGGGCAATGGTCTTCCCCTCGGTGCCGGAGATGATGCGATCCTTGGCCGAAGCGAAGGCTGGGCGTTCCTCCGCCCGAATCCCCACCGTGTGGCCATACATGACAAAGACACTCAACAGACTCGCCAGAATCCAATGCATGGTGTTCGCTCCGAAGACAGGATGATTGATGAGACGGGATGCGGCGCTAACGGCCTCACGAGTCAGCGTATCAGAGTCAGCGTATCAGAGTCCGCGACAGATCGGAACCGGGAGATGGGCTGAAACCATTTCTCTGGGCCACCGCCTTGGCCATCAGGTGCATTCCAAAGCCCCCTCGCTTGTCGCCCCCCACGCTGATAAAATGGTTTCGTCACACGATTAGGGAGGTTCTCATGACTGTCGCCGTTGAACAACTCAAGTCCCAAGTGGTCTCACTGACGAAGCCGGAACGCGCGGACTTGGCATACTTTCTTTTGTCCTCAATGGAGCCGGAGGAGGCCGGAGTAGAGGCGGCTTGGGATGACGAGATCTCCCGCCGCGTGGCTGATATTCGCAGCGGTCAAGCGGTCGGTCGGCCCGCCGAGGAAGTGCTGGACGAGCTGCGGAACCGCTATCCATGAAGCGAGTCACTCTGCATGCTGGCGCGGAGGCCGATCTGCGCGAGACACTCGAATACTACGAGTCACAGCGAACCGGTCTGGGGGGCGAATTTCGCCGCGAATTCGAAGCCGTCCTGATGCGGTTTCACACCAGCCCACATGCATTTGCCATCGAAGGCGAATCGGAAGTCCGTTTCGCTTCGTTGCGGCGATTCACCTACCGGCTGGCGTTCCTCGACCTGGAAGATCAACTCTGGATTGTCGCGGTGGCCCATCACCGGAGACGCCCTCGCTATTGGGCGGAGCGTATTCCAGAGTGACGCAGACCCGACAGAATCCAACGCATTGTGATTCACTCCGAAGAATAGGACAGAGACCGCTCGGTGGTCGTGCGACGAGCCTCAGCGTATCAGACTTGATGACGGATCGGAACTCGATTTTTCGACGGAGGCCACGGCAATCTGAGCTGTGACCACCGCATTGACCGCGAGACCCGAAATTAGAAGTGCGTACCCCAATAGCACGCAACTTCCCACGCCATTACAAAACAATACTACCCAGAGCTGCCGCACGATGTCAGAAGCTTTCGCACCGCCGCTGGTGGCGAAGTTCTGGAGTGTCAACCCGCATTGAATCCACAAGGCGGCGACGAACACTCCGAGCAGCCCCATCAGGATCAAGGCAGCGAGTGTCGTAAGCGGCCATTGAGTGGACCGTGTGACATACTTCGGACGAGTGTAAAACTGGAGGACGATTCCGACCAGCATGACTGCTTGCGCGATGGTCAGCATCCTCCAACCGAGTGACACCATCGCGACCGGCTGTGCAGTCGTCTGGAGCATTAATTGTGACGTGATCGCGGAGTCAGACATGAAGAGATCGTGTAACCCTGTCCACAAGTTGAATGACCCCAGGCAAACCGCGAAAGTTCCGAACAGGGCCAACAGAGCATGCAGCCCGATCAACAGAACGCATGCCTGGGACAAGCCATTTCGCCAAGCAGAACGGCGCAGACCCATCGACACGAGGGTTCCCCCGAAGGCCACTCCCAGATGACACCAACCGATTTGAAGCAATCGCTGTCCAGGCTTCGCCAGGTCGGACGTAGGGAGTGTGAGAATCTCATGCACCACATCGCCGCCACGGCCTCCGTTCCACGCCAATGCCACCGTGGCCACCGATGCAATTACGTAGCCAATCAGCAGGAGTCCAACGTCGGCTCGCGATCCGGATACCAAAGGTTCGTCAACCGAAGGGGGCATGATCGACCTGAGTTCCTAACCAGACCAAATGCGGGCAGACCGTCACGAGAGTCTGCGTATCAGAGATCGGGACGGATCGGAATCGGGAGCAGGGACGCGGCATGATCGGCAGCGAGCGGGCGGACGTCAGTCCCTCGTGCCAGGGTGATGTGATCGGACAGTACGGCGCGTGTTGGAATGACAACGTCGAGCCGCACGGCGGACTTGCGTCCAGCCGCTCGCTATCGAACTGTCGGTGGCTCGAAACACTGGTTTTGGTGCATCTGCTGGAAGAACTCCTCGCGGCTGAGATCGACCCACTCCTCGGCCTCCAGTTGCTCGAACCCCCGGGCGGCTTCTCTGCGGAACTTGTCGAGGCTGGATTCACGTCGGACCATCATTCGCAGGGCTTTCCGGACGACCTCGCTGGCATTTTCATAAAGGCCGGAGGCGACTTTCTCGTGAACCATCCGGTCCAACGTGGGGGTGAGTTCGACTTGCATGGTCGATCCGATGTGAAGGGGAAATATGATGGGTGTGATTTGAGAGTACCGCGATGAGCGAAGAGGTGTCAATCCGGTAACAGCGGGGTGAATCTCATCGGGTGTGCGTCCCAAACGTCGGTGGAGGCCAATTCCTGCTCCCTCTCCCCCGCATTCGGCACTGCTTTCGGTGAGGACTCCATTGCGGGGGAGAGGGCTGGGGGTGAGGGGGCCACACGGGAACCTTTCGCCCCTCACCCCGGCCCTCTCCCCACAGCGATGTCCTTCCCCAAAGTCGCGTCGCCAGTGGGGAGAGGGGGCAGAGGCTGCGGCACCGACGTTGGGGATGCACACACAACCTCATACGGAGAACTCTGCCCACTCCGGCTTCGCGCTCTGCCCCTGTATCAACGACACCAGAATCTCCGCCGTCGCGGGCGAGAGATGCAACCCCGACCGAAAGTGTCCGGTGGCCACCAAGAGGTTGTCCCAGCCGGGGACAGGGCCGATGAACGGGCGACCCCGAACAGCGGAGGGACGCAAGCCCGACCAGCATTGCTCGATGCGGGCGTCTTGGAGGGCCGGGCAGATGTCGGCTGCGAACTCCATGAGGCCGCTCACTCCCTCGTCGGTGTTGCCCTTCGCGAAACCGGTCAGCTCCTCGGTCGAGCCGATCAGAATGCGCCCATCTCGTCGAGGGACAAGGTAGCGTTTGTCGCGCTCGATCACGCGCGTGAGCCGGACTGGCGACGGCTCCAGCAGTACGATCTGCCCCCGCACGGGGATCACCTCCAGCGCCACACCCGCTTGAGACAGCAACTGAGACGACCACGCTCCGGCAGTCACGCAGAACTGCCCGGCGGCGATCTCGCCCAGTGGAGTGACAGCTGCGGCGAGGCGTCCGTGGTGCGCGGTCCAGCCAGTGACGGGGCAGAGCGGGGTAATCTCGACCCCCGCGAGTTCGCAGGCTCGCAAGAGTGCGGCGAGGTGGCGGGGATTCCGGACCTGGCACAAATCGGGAAGCAGGAACGCGGCCTCACGCCCCGAGAACGCAGGCTCTAAATCTCGCACAGCTGCGGAGTCCAGCCACTCTGTTTTGGCTCCGATGGCCTCCCAATGCGAGCGTTCGGCGAGCAACTCGTCGCGGGTTCCCACTGAGAGTTCGAGGCCGCCGCAGCGGTGGAACTCGTTATCGATTCCGGTCGTGGCGAGCAGCTCAGCCGACATCTCGGGCCATCGGGCGCACGTGACAGTGGTGAGACGAGTCAGTGGGTCGGTGAGTGTCGTCTTTCGCTCCGCGAAAGACCGGTCTTTCGCGGAGC
>JAYTCW010000612.1:0-26753 GCA_043736295.1 Planctomycetota bacterium
TGCCTTCGCCCCTTCGTGAAACCTCGATCCCATGCCCGCAGACCGTGGAATAACACCCCAAGGAAAATCACACAAGAGCTTTTCAAACACGCTCTTAGACGGAAAACTGTACTTGGATCAGGATTACACGCTGATCATTGTTCGGCACGGGAGCGCTCCACGGTATCAGGTGCCGGACGCCGTGGCCGATGTTCGCCGAGCGGTGCGGTTCATTCGCTGGAAGGCCAAGGATTACGGAATCGATCCCGAGCGGCTCGGAGTTACCGGCGGCAGCGCGGGGGGCCATCTGACCCTGATGCTGGCCACCACCGGAGACGACGGCCAAGCGGACTCCAAGGACGAAGTCCTGCGGCACAGCTCCCGCATCGCAGCTGGGGTCGCCTTGTACCCGCCGACCGATTTGCGAGGCTGGACCACCAACCCGCCTGCGGCGATTCGCGCTCACGATGGACTCAAGCCCCCGCTGGCTTTTGATGCCGCCAAAGAGGAACTGGTCTCGCCGATCCTGCATGTGAGCGATACCAACGCCCCCATCCTGATGATCCACGGCGAGAAGGACGAACTGGTCCCCGTCGAACACAGCACGAAGATGGAAGAAGCCCTCAAGAAGACCAAAGCTGTCAGTAAGCTCGTCGTCGTGAAGGGAGCCGGGCACGGCTACAGCCCGCAGCAACTCGCCGAGACTGTCGGACCAGAGACGTTCGCATGGTTCGCGGAGCATTTGAAGAAGAAGTGAGACAACGAATCAGGGGCCATCGCGTTCAGAAAGCCCAGTGGTTGCAACCACTGGGCTTTCTGCATGTGATTGAGAGAAATTAGCGAGTCCCTGACCGCTCCAGCAAGCAGCGTCGCAGCGTCAGATCGACCGGCTCGTTGGTCAGCACGCGCGAATAGTCGGCGTTCAGATCCCGGCATCCGCGTTCGAGCGCATCGCAGAACTTCCTCGCTTCTGCTTGATAGGCCGCCTGCAAACTCCGCGTTTCGACCAGCTGGTCGCCGAGGGCTTCAAGTCCTTGGAACAGCACCGGACCGTCGAAGGGGAATTCCAGTTCCGCCGGGTCGAGCAGGTGTAGCAGCAGCACATCGTGCTTGCGCGACCGCACTGCCCGCAGGCCCGCCAGCACCTCCGCCAGTGGTCGCAAGCAGTCGCTGATCACCACGACTACCGAGCGACGCTGGGTCATTTCCGAGAACTGCCCCAGCGCTGTCTCAAACGGCGTCATCACTGGGGTGCCAGTGAGCGGTGTGGCTTCGAGCTTCGAGAGTTCCTGCACGATGTTGTACCAATGCCCCATGCGTCCCCCCGGCGGGACTCGCATCTTCAACGATTGATCGAGCGTCGAGAGGCTGATTAAATCCTGCTGTTGAGTGACCACAAACCCCGTCGCAGCTGCGAGCCAGCGGGCGTAGTCGAGCTTGGAAACGACGCTCTGTTCGGAGCGGTAAGACATTGATTCCGTGGTGTCGACGAGTAGGTGACAGACGAGGTCGGATTCCATCTCATACTGGCGGACGTAGTACCGATCGCGACGGCCAAAGACCTTCCAGTCGACATGTCGCAGATCATCCCCGGGGGCGTACTGACGATGTTCGGCGAACTCGACGGAGACCCCGCGCGCGGGACTGCGGTGTTGCCCCGAGAGGGCTCCTTCGACGATGGCACGGGCCTGGAGTTCCAGACCAGAGAGTCGTGTGAGTTGATCGGGCGTCAGCATGCGTGGCCTCGTTTCTGGTTCATGAGACTCTTGGGGCATGAGATCCCAGAGCCCCCATGTGGCATCAGTCTACAGCCCGTCACTGTTGATCCCAACGAGGTCGCGACCTCGTTGATCGTAAGTTATCCCGAAGGGATTTCAGCTCATGGCCGATGGTCGAGCGCAGCGACACCACCGGTTATTGGCTGCGACCCCTCCGGCAACGCCGTGAAGGCTTTTTTGCGGATCACGTCGACAAGACCGCCAGCCCGTTTCCGGCCCCCTCTCCCCCGCGATCGATGTGTCTTTTGCCCTGTGCGTATTGCGGGGGAGAGGGTTGGGGTGAGGGGGCCATAACGCCCGTTCAAGCCCCCTCACCCCGGCCCTCTCCCCCACAGCGGAGTCCTCTCCGAAAGCAGCGCCGATTGTGGGGGAGAGGGGGCAGAACCTTGGGAAACGCCTGGCGAATATCCTTAACGGCGTTGCCCTGCCGGGGTGGGAAGGAGGATGCGACGAACGAATCTCTCTCCGCGTTGCTCGTTGGGGGTAGTCACCCACAGTCTCTAACCGGAGGCCACCTCTCTGGCGGGCTGTCGACGATTTTCAAGTGAATCAGATCAGGTTCATCGCTTCAGCTGCTGCTGGGCCCAAACAGCGAGGGCTTCGCGGTTGATCTTCACGTTGTGACGGGTGTCGACGGGCATCGCGTCAATCATCAGGAAAGTCTTGATACTCTCTGTCAGTGGAGATCCCCCGGCAATCATTTGCATCACTTTTGAAAGTTGGTCCTGGCCGTACTTGAAAAACAGTTGACCATCTCGATCCTGGCTGTGAGCGATGAAGGGTTCGATGACGACAACAGGCTCTTGTTTCCCTTTTTCTCCGATACCAACTAACGCAGCTCGATAGACCAAGACGTTCGTCTCAAAGATCGCCTCACAACAGACCGAGTACATCGGGCCATCGGTGGTGTACACGATGTGAGCCTTGCGTCCGCAGAACCAGAGCAGCCCCTCGGCATCGAGATAACCGACATCGCCGATCCGGTGCCAGAACGTGTCGCCATCGGGGATCTTGGCGGCCGATGTCGGCTCGGGCCTACGAAAGTATTCACGAGTGACCGCTGGGCTGCGGACAATGATCTCGCCGATCTCGCCGGGCGGGAGTGAGTGAGTGTCATTGATCGAGGCGATCGGCCCCTCGGTGATCGGGATGATGCGAATGTCGACGACGGGAAAGGCCCGACCGACGCAGGTGCCCGCTCCTTTCCGAGTCATCGCAGCTGTGCGGGCCAGCACCTCGCGGGCACCGATGGAAGCGACCGGTAGACTCTCGGTGGCACCGTACGGCGTGTGCAGGTCGGCCAGTGTCGCCTTTCGCTCCGCGAAAGGAGCGTCGAGTGCAGTGCGAGTCTCGTGCCCCACGGGATCGTGATTCGGACGCTGGTCGTCATGCAGCGCATCTTTCGCGGAGCGAAAGGCGACACTCCCAGTCAACACTTGGGTCATCATCTCCAGCACACGGATTGGCACCGGCCCACCTGCTGATAACGCGCGGCGCAGCGACGGCAGCTCAATACCGTTCTCAACACAGTACGATCCCACGCGGTTCCAAAGAGCCGGTGACCCAAATGCCTGCGTCACGCCGTTGTCGTTGATGGCCTCAATGATCTTCAGCGGGTCGACTTGTGCGGGCTTGGTCGGGTCCATGTCGGGGATGACGGTCGTCACTCCCATCGCGGCATTAAAGAGCGCGAACAGTGGGAACCCCGGCAGGTCGACCTCGCCCGGTTCGATGCTGTAGAACTGCTGAAGCAGGTCGACCTGGGCGTCGAACATTCCATGCTCGTACAGCACCCCTTTCGGCGGACCGGTACTCCCACTCGTGAAGATCACCGCTGCGGGGTCGGTGGGCTTCGTGCGGGTGATGGGGAATTCGAACTCATGTGGCGGGGGTCGGGAGGGCGAGGCTCCTGCCGAGCCGCTTTCGCGAATCAACGTTGTCCCTGGTTCGCGGCTCAGCAGGAGCTTCGCCCTCCCAATGCCGTCGTCTCCTAGCAAGGACCGGTACGTCGCCACGCACCCCGGTGCCCACGGCCCACCGACACGGACATTGAGCTTGGCATTCGGAAACTTCCGCGACAGTGTCCGAATCCAATGCACAGCTGGGACCGCGATGAACCCCTCGGGGTCGACCTCTTCGAGGCACTTGAAGATGTTCGTGCGCCCCATGCCGGGATCGATCAGCACGATGACCGCCCCCGCCTTGAACAGCGCAAACGTGAGGGCGATGAACTCCAGCGAGGGGCGGACCATTAACACCAAGCGGCAACCGGGTTGCACGCCGATCTCGCGCAGCCCGCGCGCGAGCCGGTCGCTCTCCTGATCGAGCTGGTGAAACGTCCACTGGGCATACGTCGCCCGCCCCGCGTGATCTCGTCCCACCGGACAGACGACCGCTCGACGCCACGGCCACTTCCGGGCGGAGTCGCGAAGCCGATCAGAGATGTTGAGGGGAGCGTTGATGGTTGATGGTTGATGGTTGAGGGTTGAGGGTTGAGCGAAAGCCCACCGGTGGCAACCGGTGGGCTTTTCTGGCTGAGAACTGAGAACTGACCACTGAGAACTTCTCCTGCATCGTGATCGATCGGCGTTCCAGGAGCCAGTCCAGCCACTCTCCTTTTCTCGTTGGCGACAACGTCGCTCTATTCGCCAGAACGCGAGCGAACGAGGTGACATTCACTCCCCCGGAATACGAGTCGCGGAGCGACATCGCCTACGCTTGGACTTGAGGTCAATCTTCTGCCCCCTTAATGTGGAGAGTCGTATTCGCCCCCCATTCGAGGCACCTCGCATGTCGGCTTCGCTCACCCGCTTCGGCAGTTGCTCGTCATTCCTTCCGGCACCGTCCTCCCGGCGCAGCTGGCTCTCGCAGACGGCCAATGGGTTCGGATCGATCGCACTGGCGGGTGTGATGACCGGTGCGGGACAGGTTCTCGCGGCCCCCGCCACCACGGCTCCGGCACTTAAGCCACGGGCCAAGAACGTCATCTTCCTCTACATGGACGGCGGTCCATCGCAGGTCGACACCTTCGACCCCAAGCCGCTGCTGACCAAGGAGAACGGCAACCCCTTCAAGATGAAGGTCCAGCCGACCCAGTTCGACAACGTCGGGAATTCACTCGGGTCGCCATGGAAGTTCGAGAACAGCGGCCAGAGCGGGCTGCCGATCAGCGATCTGTTTCCGAAGCTGCGGGCGTCGTGTGCGGATGAGTTGTGCGTGATCCGGTCGATGACCTCGGAGTTTTCGGAGCACACGAACGCGAACTACTTTCTGCACACCGGGCACGGGCTCCAGGGTCGACCGAGCATGGGGGCGTGGGTCACGTATGGGTTGGGGAGTGAGAACCAGAACTTGCCGGGTTTTGTCGTCGTCAACGCGGGGCTGATCCCACCCGGGGGGCTCGACTGCTTCTCAAACGGGTTCCTCCCCGCGACCTATCAGGGGTCGATCTTCCGCCGCGAGGGAACCCCCGTCGCCAACGTCGATCGGGCGGATGCGACCCCCGCCTCGCAGCGTCGCAAGCTGCAATTGATGGAGACCCTCGACCGCTCGCTGCTGGCTCGCACCGGGAAGCAGGACGCGCTGGAGTCGGCCATCGCCAATTACGAACTCGCCTTCCGCATGCAGTCCGCAGCCCCCGAACTGGCCGACCTCAGCCAGGAGACGAAGGCCACGCAAGAGCTGTACGGCCTGAATCACGACTGGCCGGGGACGAAAGCGTTCGGGCAGAGCTGCCTGCTCGCCCGGCGGCTGGTCGAACGCGGCGTGCGGTTCGTGCAGGTGACGACACCCGGCGGCAATGGCGACCGCTGGGATCAGCACAACGACCTCAAAGACGGGCACGAGAAAAACGCCCGCTCAGTCGATCAACCGATCGCCGCTCTGCTCACCGATCTGCGAGCGCGGGGCCTGCTCGACGAGACGCTGGTTCTCTGGGCCGGTGAGTTCGGACGGACCCCCTTTGCTCAAGGCTCCAACGGCCGCGACCACAACCCCTTCGGGTTCACCATCTGGATGGCAGGCGGCGGCATCAAGGGCGGTATGACCTTTGGCTCGACCGATGAATTCGGCTACCACGCCACCGAAAATAAACTCGAGATGCACGACCTGCACGCCACGATCCTACACCTGCTGGGGATCGAGCACACTCAGCTGACCTACCGCTTTGGAGGCCGCGACATGCGGCTGACGGATGTGTTTGGCAATGTGGTGCATGAGATCATTGCTTGAGAGCGAGGCACATGATCGCCTCGAATCACCCGCTGCGCCAGCGAGGGCATATGCAGGGAAAGTCGCGGTCGCTGCCCTTGGCTCACGCTTCGGACGAATCGAGTCCGTGCCATGGGGCGCAATCCGCCGGCACCTCGCCGCGCGAGCGGAGCCAGCATGTCGCCGTGGGGGCAACCCGTGGGAGGATACTCATCGAGCATCCCTCTCTGGCTCGGTTGTTATTCCCAGGACGACATGCGGCAAGGTGTCTGGAACATTATCCGCGAAGCAGTGGAACTCTGGCGGGAAGTGACCTCCGAGACCGCATCGCCTAGGTCCACCATATTCGACGCTGCCCTGGACCAGTAGCGATTCGAGGACTTCGCTCGATCCGAGCAGGCGTTGTGACGGACAGACGGACAGACGAACAGGATTGCCTATCCTACGGCGTGACGGCACTCTCGATTCGGCGTAGAATGGAGACGGATGGGTGGTCTCACGAAACGTCTGCCAATCATGCCTGAGTCCGAACCAACACCGACCCCGAAAGACTCTCACTGGCCCGCAAACCAGACCACTCTTCAGGAGTCCACAGACGGTCGACCACCGGATGGCCCCGGAGATTGTCCCCGGAGACTGACTGAGAGGATGTGGCTGGTGGCATGTGAGGCGTGGGCCTTGAAGGGCGAACCGGTCCATGAATCCAGACTCCTGCGACATGTTGTCCGCGTTCAACGGGGCCGGGTTTGACTCGGACTGGACGGGCACATTGGCCCCTCCGAGCTGCGACTCACCCGTCTCATCGCATCCACCTCGGGGAGTGAGTGACTCCCGCCCACTGCCACTCGTTTTCTCCACTCGAACATCGATCCGCGACGGGCCAATGGGTTCACCCTATCCACCACCCATGAACACGCTCTACCAAAACCACGGGCTTCTCTTCCGCTACCCCGCAGCTTGGACGCTGACTGAGGAGGCGGGGGATGGGTGTGTCGCGATTACCGTGGCCCCGAATGAGACCGCGTTCTGGTCGGCGACGATCCTGGAGGATCGACCCGAGGTCGAGGAGATTCTCGAAGCTGCGGTTGATACGTTCATGGAGTTGTACGACGAGGTGGATGTGTTCGACCTGACCGCAGAGCTGGCTCGGCATTCGGGGCTGGGGCGGGACATTGAGTTCGTCTGCTTCGAGTTACTCAACCGCGCCGAGTTGCGGGCGTTTCGAACGGCTCATTGCACGGTCTTGGTGACGTGTCAGGGGACCGACGACGAACTCGGAGAACTGCAGCCGATGTTCGATGAGATCACCTGTTCGCTGGAGGTTCCCGATGGGTTCCTGGCCGGTCCGCCGCAGCGGTGGGTGGAGGAGGAGTAAGGCGAGCGGACACAGAGAATGTACCGGGTCGGACGGCCTTTCCAGGCCGTCTTCGGTTGACGCGAGCAGCGTGATGGCTTGGAAAGGCCGTCATATGGAGAACAGATTTTCGACCGCTCGCCTCAGTGGGCTCGGCCCGGCGACGTGATCGGGCCACTGGGTGGTGATCTGATGGCCTGAGTTGTCGTAGCCAGACACCGTGGTCTGACCCTCGGCATGAGGGAACGCTCCGCTTCGAGGACTTCGCGTCGCAGCGAAACGGGGGGTATTGCCCCATTCGGTCACAACTCCAGTTGACATCCGGCTCTCATGCTGTAGCGTTATGAGAGCCGCACGCTACGCCCTTGGTCGCCTCCGATGCCCACCGTCCACTTCAAACGATTTCGCATGGAGATCGACCTCCGCCGGACCCTGCCGCGCGCGGAGTTGCCCGCCGGATATGTCTGGTCGGGGTGGCATCTGAGTTTGTGCGAGCCGCACGCGCAAGCCAAATATCACAGCTTCAATGGGGAGCCGGATACCGGGTTGTTTCCCTGCCTGGGCGTGATCGATGGGTGCCGGAATCTGATGCACGAAATTGCACATCACCCGTCGTTCCTGCCCCAGGCGACTTGGCTGATTCGGTTTGTCGCGAATGAGTTCACGGGACCGATCCCAGTCGGAACGGTGCAAGGGCTGCAAGCGACGCGACACTCCGGATCGGTTCAGAACATCGGAATCTGCCGGTTGCACCGGGGAGCTGGATTGGGACGGGCCTTGCTGCTGAAATCGCTGGCCGGGTTTCAAGCGGTCGGAATCCAGCGAGTCGCCTTAGAGGTCACAGCCGATAATCGACCGGCCATCCAGCTGTACAATTCGCTGGGATTCAAGACGGTCAAGACCGCCTACCGCTCCGTTGATACGCCGGACCTGTTGCCGGTATAGACCCCGCGATCGGCGTTTCGCGCATCCTTGCCCCGCGTTGTCTCGCAGCCATTTGAGTGGCAAGATCTGAGCTACGACGCCCGCCAAAAATGTTCGCTCTCCCTATTTCGGACGAAGCAGATTCCGGATGAGAGTGTTCGCCCGATCCAGGTCGGTTCTCACCTCTTCGGGGTCTACCAACCCTGGCAACTCGCTGGCCAGCTTTCGCAATTGCTTGGTATCGATGTCGGTTTTCCCCGAAGCATTCGACAGCACAAACCTGGCATATGCGGTTTCCAAATCGAGGGTTGGCAAATCCGGACTCAGCTGTTGATCTTCGTAGGACAGGGGGCTCAGAGTACCATCTTCGTTGTCAGTGGCTGGCCGGAATGCCCCCCGAATGACGGTGTTGCGAACGGCAGGACTAAGCATGGAATAAGCTTCTGCGTTGACATGCAAAACCGGCGGCCGGTAGATGATGAGGTCATCATCGCGTCCGACTTCATTCAGCAGAGCGGGAGTCACATCCCCGGTATCGTAGCCCTTCCCATTTCTCGACAAGAGCGACTGCATCACCAACTGATCGGATCGCGATCGGCCCCGCCAGAGATCCAGTTCTCTGGCGGAAACGATGATCAAGTCGTCACGTTTGAGGGTGAACTTGCTCTCGAACTTTCCGTACGCATCGCCGGGTCGGACATCGACCAGTCGCAGCACACCGATCGGAATCAGTCGGCCTTCGCTCCGACGCAGCACTCCCACTTCCTGCCCCAGCTTCAAACCATGAGCATAACCCAGGTTGATCGTGCCCGAGCGACTCGCTGCGGAACTGACTTCCCCGTAAACGAAATGGCGATACGTGATCTGTTTCCCTCGAAAAAATACCGTCGGTTCCGCAGACACCGAATGCTGTACGAGAAGACAGATCACACTAGCGAGGAGAAGTCGGAGCAACATGCTGCAGTTCCGGAGAAGAACAAACGGGAGAGAATCTCGGCCCACACTCTATTTAGCGAGCGGCGGGTACGCCTCGCAATTCCAATTTGTCAAATCGGCCCGTATCGTCAAAGGAACCGATCCCCACCTCGCCCTCCGTGAACGTTTTGTCACTGGCCGTCATGATCGGTTGATCCATCTGGTCGAAGAAAACTTGTATGTCGCCGGATTCGGCACGTCTCTGGATTCTGACATGGTGCCACTGGTCATTCCATGGTGTCCCGTCCGTCGATGTCTTGGAAATCTTGACTCGCGGTGCTGCATTGACGATGAATATCTGGTTTGCATGGT
Organism: Planctomycetota bacterium; assembly: GCA_043736295.1. GTDB lineage: Bacteria > Planctomycetota > Planctomycetia > Planctomycetales > Planctomycetaceae > TH-plancto1. Next base: position 9,532 of record JAYTCW010000612.1, read on the forward strand.
CGTCTGCTTTCTGCCCCAGATGCACGTAATAGAAATGCGATGGGTCTTGATACCCAAAGAACAGACACAAGCTGCGATGCGGGTAGTCTCTCGCCGTCGTCTGCAAATCGACATCCAGCTGAAAGTCACTGACGCGGATTCCGCGAATCACAGCCCGATTAAACGGACAGCGGACGGGAGTGGCCACTTGGCTCTGGCGGAATTGATGCAGCACTTGTGAGCCGTTTTCGGTCTCGATCTTCCAGGCCGTCGGATCGGTCGCCGACCAGTGGGCGAGGTTCCCAGACTCGAAGTCCTCGGAAAACAAGACGGGGAGTTCGTCCACTGCCTGAGCACGGGATACCGAAGTTCCGATCAGGAGAATCAGTCCGAGCAAGCGAGTCAGCATGAGAGTTCTCCGTCGAGCCAGAGGAGGATATGGCATATCGCAAGACACAGTATCAGTCCCAGAATCGTCCTGCCACTGGTCTGCAATCCCTGTTGGACAACAGGGACACTCCACGCCAAAGGCGACAGTCTCTCCAGGGCGATCTCCACCTGCGCACTACATGTCACTACCGAGTCAGAGGCCAGAGGTAGTACACAGATCGCACAGATTTTCACAAATTCTCTGCCAGTTGTGACGGTGACTGCGGGCCAGCGGTCGCTCGACTCCCCTCTGAATCTGTGGTGATCTGAGAAATCTGTGTCCCAATTCTTCCGCCTAGACGAGGCATTGAAGAGTCGAGGCGAAGGGATTTCACTCGGCATGAATTGTGTTTGGTGAGAGGCTGTCGGCTTCCGCGCGGAGTGTAACAACAGGCTCGTCAATTGCTCCTCGGGTAAGATCGGATATAAACAGGATTCGATGTCTGGGACTGAATCCCGGCAGCTTCATCAAACCTTGCGACCGAAGCAGGAACATCAGAGATGATCCGTAGCCCGATGATTTGGATTGCCGCGTGCCTTTTCACTCTGACAGCACTCATGCAGAACTCGGCCTACGCAGCCGAGCCCGCGTTGAAGCTGCAGAAGGGAGATCACATCTCCTTCATCGGCAATACGACAGCTGATCGGATGCAGCACTCGGCGTGGCTGGAGACGAGCATTCACTCGCTCTACCCCGAGCTGGATCTGATGTTTCGCAACCTGGGCTTCTCGGGCGACGAGTTGAAGCTGCGGCAGCGGGAAGACAATTTCGGCAGCCCGGATGAGTGGCTGACCAAGACGAAGGCGAGCGTGATCTTCGGCTTCTTCGGCTACAACGAAGCGTTGCGTGGAGCCCCAGGACTCGACGGATTCCGCAAGGATCTGGCCGAGACGATCGATGGGATGCACGCGCAGAAGTACGACGGCCAATCGCCGCCCCGGCTGGTGTTCTTCTCGCCGATTGCGCATGAGAACCTCAAGAACCCCAACCTGCCCGATGGGACGGCGAACAACGAGAAGCTGGCCCTCTACACGCAGGCGATGCAGGAAGTCTGCACCGCTAAGGAAGTCCTGTTTGTCGACCTCTTCACCCCGACACAGAAGCTCTACGCCACCGCTGATAAGCCGCTGACGATGAACGGGATTCATCTGCTCGATCATGGCGATCGGGCAGTGGCGAACGTGATCGTAAAGGCACTGTTCGGGGTCGAGAAGATCCAGAAGGACGAGAAAGAGATCGAACGGCTACGGCAGGCGATCCTCGACAAGAACTACCACTGGTTCAGCCGTTACCGCGTCGTCGATGGTTACAACGTGTTCGGCGGGCGTTCGAAGCTCGCGTGGTTCGGGCAATCGAATGCCGACGTGATGATGCGCGAGATGGAGATGTTTGATGTGATGACCGCCAACCGTGACGCCAAGGTTTGGGCGGTCGCGAAGGGCGGCGATCTAGCAGTCTCGGATGGCAACCTGCCGCCCGCTCTGGAAGTGAAGACGAACATTCCTGGTCCGCTGGAGGGAGGCAAGCACCTCTATCTGGGCGGGAAGGAAGGCATCGACAAGATGAAGATCGCCGAGGGGATGCAGGTCAATCTGTTTGCCTCCGAAGAGATGTTCCCCGAGTTCATCAAGCCGGTGCAGATGGCGGTTGATACGGATGGCCGACTGTTCGCGTCGGTCTGGCCGTCTTACCCGCACTGGAATCCGGCTGAGCCGCGTCGGGACAAGATCGTCTGTTTACCGGACGACAATGGGGATGGCGTGGCTGATCGCTGCGTTACCTTTGCTGACGAGCTGAACAGCGTCACTGGATTCGAGTTCTGGGGCGGCGGCATGCTGGTGGCCTCGCTGCCGGAGTTGTGGTTCCTCAAGGACACCGATGGCGACGACAAGGCCGATGTGAAGATTCGCATGCTGCAAGGACTGTCGAGTGCGGACTCGCATCACTCGGCGAACGCCATGCTGATCGGCCCGGATGGCTGGGCCTACTGGTCACGCGGCATCTTCAACATGGCAGCGATGGAAACACCGACGCAAACGGTCCGCTCGGGAGCCAGCGGGGTACATCGCTTCAACCCGCGCACGTTCGAGATGGAATTCCACTACCCGATCGGTCCGAACCCGCACGGCGATGTCTTCGACCAGTGGGGTTATCAGTTCGCCAACGACGGGACCGGCGGCAGTGGGGCCTACGTGAACATCGGTAAGGGAGTCGGCAACAAGCCGTGGTTCAAAATGCGAGTGCGGCCAGTCTCCGCCACCGGCATCCTCTCCAGCAGCCACTTCCCGGAGAAGAATCAGAACAACTTTTTGATCTGCAACTGCATCGGGTTTCTCGGCGTGTTGCAGCATGAGGTCAAGTACAACGGAGCAGAGATCACCGCCACCGAGATTGAGCCGATTCTGGTCTCCAGCGACCCGAACTTCCGCCCGACCGATGTCGAGATCGGCGGCGACGGCGCTCTCTACGTGTCGGACTGGAGCAACGCGATCATCGGGCACATGCAGCACAACATGCGTGACCCGAACCGCGACCATGTCCACGGTCGCATCTATCGCGTGACCGCCAAGGATCGTCCACTGCTGAAGCCGCTCAAGCTCAAGGGCAAGCCCATCGCCGAAGTCTGCCAAGCCTTCCTCACGAAGGAAAACAGCAACCGCTATCGCGCTCGGTTGGAACTGAGCGGTCGCGACACGAAGGAAGTGGTCGACGCCGTCGGCCAGTGGGCCAGTGCGCTCGACCCCGCCAAGCCCGATGAGGCCCAGGCGATGCTCGAATGCCTGTGGGTGTTCGAGGAACACCGCGTGCCGAACCTCGATTTGCTCAAGCGGGTCTTCACCGCTGCTGAACCGCGAGTTCGTTCCGCTGCCATCCGGACCCTCGGCCACTGGGGCACCCGGCTCACCGATTGGGAGGCGACGCTCTTGGCAGCTGCCCGCGACAACGCCCCACTCGTGCGGGCCGAGGCCGTTAAGTCAGCTGTCTCCTTCGAAGGCGTCGCCGCTGCCGAAGCCATCTTCGAAGTGGCCGGTCGACCGACCGATCCGGAACTCGACACCGTCCTCAATTATGCTCGCAGCAAGATCAACGTCGACAAACTGGTGCAGGACGCGGTCGCCTCTGGCAAGCCGCTGTCGAAGGCGGCACAAGGCTATGCCCTGCGGAATGCCAGCGTCGAAGATCTGCTCAAGCTCCCGCGCACGGAAGCGGTGTACGAGGCGATTCTCAAGCGTCCGAACGCTTCGGCCACGGCACTTCGCGAATCACTGGGGGGCCTCGCCGATATGCGGAAGGCGAGTTCCCTGCCAGTCCTCCTCTCGCTCATCGAAGAGCGTGACGCCAACAACCAGGCTGAGGCCCTCGGAGGACTGGGACAGCTACTCGGTGAGCAGACCGCCGCCGAACTGAAGAAGGTCCACGCTCGCCTCGAGAACCTCGCTACCAAGGCGACTGCCCCCTCGATTCGGCAACTCGGCTACGTGGCTTGGATCACCGCCGATGGCTCGGGCGATGCCGCGTTCTTTGCCGCCTCGAAGAGCAAGGAGAGCCTGCGCGACTTGCTCGCCGCTGTCCCCTCGGTCGCGGACGAGAAGCTGCGTGGCGGACTGTATAGCGCGGTCCGCTCGCTGATGTTCGAACTGCCGCCGAATCTCCAAGCCGAGCCAGGCGGAGCGGCGCTGCTTCAAGCCGGTATCCAAGTCGACTTCTTCCATCCCAATCCAAAGAACGTCGCCGTGGAAACGCTGGCCAAGCTGAAGCCGCAGGCCAGCGGCGTGGTGCCCGAAATCGTGATGAACGTCCCGCAGCGATTGGAGCCGGACGAGTTCGCTCTGCGGTTCACCGGCATGGTCCAGGTTCCGAAGACCGGCAAGTACACGTTCTCCATCGCTTCGGATGATGGCTCACGACTCTATCTCGATGACAAGTTGTTGATCGACAACGATGGCTTGCACGGTATGGTCGAGAAGACTGGCGCTGTCGATCTGGCTGCTGGCTCGCACCCGATTGTCGTCACCTACTTTGATAATGGAGGTGGTGATGGACTTGAGGTAGCATGGTCGGGGCCGGACTTGCCGAAGCAGAAGATTGCTGCCAACTACCTGACCGTCAGTGGGGGCGGAGAGACGCTGCACGATGTGGCCATCCGCTCGCTGACTGCGATTCCGGGTCACGACGCAGAAAAGTTCCTCGATCTGGCCTCTCTCGTGAAGGCGGATCGGCATCGCGCAGCTGCAATCAGCGCGCTGCGGACGATTCCTGAGCCGCACTGGGCTGCCAAAGAAGTCCCCGGACTGGTCGACAATCTCGTTGGCTACCTCAGCGGCATCCCCGCTCGCTTCCGCACTGCGGGACCAGCGCTGGATGCGGTCGCACTCGCAAAGTCTTTGTCGACGAAGCTGACACCTGAGCAGGCGAAGGCCATGACTGATCGCCTGGAAAACCTTGATGTCCGCGTGATCGCGATCGGCACGGTGGTCGAGCGCATGATCTACGACAAGGAAATGATCGTGGTGCAGGCGGGGAAGCCGGTCGAGTTCCGGTTCTCGAACACCGACAACATGCCGCACAATTTTGCGATCCTGAAGCCGGGGTCGCTGGAAGAAATCGGCCTACTGGGTGAATCGACCGAAACCGAACCGGACGCCAAGGAACGCCACTTCGTACCCAAGTCGGACAAGGTACTGCTCTCGAGCCACTTGTTAGCATCAGGTGAGTCGCAAGCTCTGAGCTATGAAGTTCCCAAGCAACCCGGCGTGTATCCGTATGTCTGCACCTACCCCAAGCACTGGCGACGGATGTACGGGGCGCTGTATGTCGTTGAGAATCTTGAAGAGTACCAAGCGAACCCGGAAGCTTACCTCGCCGCTCATCCGCTGCCGATCGGCGATGAGCTGTTGAAATCGGTCGGTCGCAACACCGAGTGGAAGTTCGACGACCTGATCGGCGATGTGAAGGAGTTGCCGCATGGCCGCTCGTTCGAGGTCGGCAAGAATTTGTTCAAGGTGGCGAACTGCGTGGGCTGTCACAAGCTCAACAACGAAGGCCGCGAACTGGGGCCAGACCTGACCAAGATCGATCCCAACAAGTTCTCGACGGAGCTGCTGCTGCGATCGATTCTGGAGCCATCGAAGGAGATCCACGAGAAGTTCCAGTCACACATCTTCGTGATGGATTCCGGCAAGGTGGTTACGGGGATGATCGTGTCAGAGACCCCGACAGAGGTGAAAGTCCTCGTCGATCCACTCTCCAAGGGCGAGCCCGCCGTGCTGCTGATTTCGGAGATCGAAGAGCGTCGCAAGTCGCCCACCTCGATCATGCCGCAGGGCCTGCTGAGCAAATTGACGCGCGAGGAGATCATCGACCTGCTCGCTTATGTCTACGCCAAAGGCGACAAGAAGCATGAGCTGTTCGGCGATCATCATCATCATTGAGGATCATGACCGTGGTGATGTGCAATGTGTCCCCGGTTAGGTCGCTTTAGACTCTGCCGGGGCGCGCAGTCGGAGGAGGTTCTGCGCGAGTGCCGCCTGTGACAGAGGCTCCCAGGTCGTCCCAAGCAGCTACTTGGCCTCTCCGCGCAAGAGCGAACTGAGTCACGAATGTTTCGTATCACACGGCGTCTGATTCACACAATCGATGCGAACCGGACCGCGTCGTCCATTCGTTTACCCAACGGATCCACATGGCCCTCTTGCATTCGGTGGCGAGGGCAGGGAGTATGTCGGAGTTGGAATCCCATCGGGTGGGCTGTCGACCCGTGTTCTTGGTCCACGGTTCTCGTCCCACCCCATGCCAGCTCTGATCGAACTCACTGAGATCACCAAGGACTACGGCAAGTTCCGGGCGCTCGATCATGTCTCGCTGAAGATCGAGTCGGGCGTGACGGGCCTGCTCGGACCGAATGGGGCGGGGAAGACGACGCTGATTAAGGTGCTGCTCGGGCTGGTGCGAACGACCAGCGGGCATGGTCGATTGTTGAACTATGAAGTCGGCAAGCAGGCTCGCGAGATCCGGGCCAAGGTCGGGTATATGCCCGAGGATGATTGCTATCTGCATGGCATGACGGGGGTTGAGTGCGTGCAGTTCGTGGCTCAGCTGTCGCTGTTTTCGGCGGTGGAAGCCTTGCGGCGGGCGCATGAGATCCTGGACTTCTGCGGGCTTGCTCAAGAGCGGTATCGTCCGGTGGAGACCTACTCGACGGGGATGCGGCAGAAGATGCGGTTTGCTCAGGCGATTGTGCATGACCCGCCGGTGCTGATCCTCGACGAGCCGACCTCGGGGCTTGATCCGGAAGAGCGACAGATCATGCTCAACCGCATTCGGCTGCTGGCGCGGGACCACGGGAAGGCGGTGCTGATCTGCACGCACATCCTGCCCGATGTGCAGTCGATCAGCGATTCGGTCGTGATCCTGGCTGGGGGGCGGGTGCAGGTCTCGGAGAAGTTGAGCGAACTGAGCCGTCCTGCGGTCCCGGCCTTGGAGGTCCGACTGTTGGGTGATCCGGCTCGTTTTCTGGGGACACTTCGCAGTCGGGGGATCTCGTGCGAAGAACGCGCGAGCGGTACGCTGCTCCTGCATGGGGCACCGGCGACTCTGGCTGATGAGGTTTGGAAGCTGGCGGCGGAGTGTGGGGTGGGCATTCGCTCGCTGACTCCGTCACGTAATTCGCTTGAAGAGATTTTCTTGAACGCCGTACGAGGGGAGTCCCATCATGCTTGAGCAGACTGCGGGCTCACCAGCGGCGGCCCACCCCGTCGCTCCGACCGTGGCCTTGTCGGGACATGGCGTAAACCATCTCGGCTATCGTGGCTGGAACGGGAAGCTGCAACCGGGCTGGATGCGCTGGGCGGTCATCGCGGCGGTCGGGGTTCGTCGCGCGTGGACCAGCAGTTGGCTCAAGCGGATGATGTTTCTGGCGTGGCTCCCGGCGGTCTGGTTTGCGGTCTGTTTCTTCTTCTGGGAGCAGGCTGCACAATATCCCGAATGGCGGCAAGGAGTAGTCCAGTTTATGAGAGGCATGCCTCCGTCACCGACTTTGGATCAAGTCCGGGCCTCGATCCAAAGCGGTGACTTGGAATCGAGTCGGCACACGGTCTGGGCCTGGCTGTTGCAGTCATTCTTCCGCTACCCGCAAGGCGTGGTGATGGTGATGGTGGTGGGGATGGTGGCTCCTCCGCTGATCTCGCAGGACATTCGGTCGCGGGCATTCCTGATTTACTTTTCGAGACCACTGATCCGGGGCGAGTACGTCCTGGGTAAGCTCGCGAGTCTGTGGGTCTTTCTGTCGATCATCTCCACCCTTCCGGCACTGGTGCTGTATGTGCTGGGAGTGCTGTTGTCGCCGAACCTGGGTGTGGTGGCGGCGACATGGGATTTGCCGCTGCGGATTATGGGAGCTTCTGCGGTCTTGATGCTGCCGACTTCGGTACTGGCCCTCTGCTTTTCGTCATTGACGCAGGAGACTCGCTACGCGGGATTTGCGTGGTTCATTGTGTGGATTCTGGGTTGGTTTACGTACGCAGCTGCCACGGCTTCCCAAGCGATGAATGGAGGCCAGTTTCGATCTCGGGAGGAGCAGATGGCTTTGATGGAGGAGTCCGGTTGGACGCATCTGTCCCTGTATCACACGCTCGGGCGAGTCCAGAGCTGGGTCTTCGGGTTTGCCAAGCTGGAGGATGTGGTGGTCTCGATTGCGATTCTCGTGGCGATCACTGTCATTTCGATGGCGATCTTGTTTCGAAGGATCTCGGCCCCGATGCGCGTGTAACAGAAGTCGTAAGACTTATGCTAACAGGCTGGAAGCCTCTCCCACTTCCCGGTGCTCCATGATTGAACTCTCCCATGTGACGAAGCTCTACGGCAAGGTCATCGGCGTGAATGACTTCACGCTGAGCCTGGGACCAGGGGCGTACGGCTTGTTGGGGCCGAACGGGTCGGGCAAGTCGACGCTGCTGAACCTGATCACCGGGCAGCTGCGCCCCACGATTGGGACGGTGCGAGTGTTGGGCGAATCCCCCTGTAACAACGCTCAGCTCTATCGACGACTCGGGTATTGTCCGGGTGGTGAGGGGCTGTACGCAGATGTCTCGGCCTACGACTGGGTCGTCTATCTTCAGCAGCTGCAGGGGATGACGGCCTCACGCGCGGCCGATGCTGCGGACAGTGCGCTCGAGCTGGTTGGGATGACCGACGCGATGCACCGACCCATCGCGAGTTACTCGCGGGGGATGCGGCAGCGGACCAAACTGGCGCAGGCAATTGCCCATGACCCGGACTTCTTGATCCTGGATGAGCCGTTCAATGGACTCGATCCCGTCGGTCGACATGAACTGACCAAGGTCTTGCTCGATTGGATTGGGTTGGGGAAAAGCCTGCTGTTCGCCAGTCATCTGCTGCATGAGATTGAGTCGATCACGCAGTCGTTCCTGCTCATTTGCGGCGGCCGACTCCTCGCATCGGGGACGGCTCAAGAGGTGCATGCGATGATGCAGGGCCTTCCCAATGAAGTCACGCTGCGCTGTTCGGACCCGCATCGATTGGCGGCATTGCTGATGCGCGAGCAAGTCGCCGATGCCGCCCGCATCGTGGACGGAGCGCTGACTGTGGCCACGCAGAATCCATCGCGACTGTTCGAGAAACTTCCCGACTGGCTGACCCAGAACGGGTTGACGGTGACCGAGATGCACTCGGCGGATGAGTCGCTGCAGGCTCTGTTCAACGCCCTGATGAAGATGCACCGAGGAGAACTGTGATGGGGAACATTGGTGCGGTCTTTTGTTTCGAGTGGAAGCGAGCGATCACCTGGCCTCGGTTACTGGGGTGGGCGACGCTGGCTCTGTTCCCGGTCTTCATCATCGGGTTGATGCGGATGACCGCCGAGATGGCTGGCGGCTCGCCACCGCCACGCGAATTGTGGATTGGGTTTCTCTTCGCGCTGGTGCCGATGCTGGTCTCGATGCTGGGGGCGTTACTCTGGACGACGACGGCGATCGCGACGGAACTCGAACGTCGCAGCTGGGTCTACCTGACGATTCGCCCGAACGGGGGGACAGCTGTCCTGCTGGGCAAGTACCTGGCCGCTGTGACATGGGTCATTCCAGCGGCGCTACTCGGCCTGACGCTGGCGGTGCCGCTGACGATCACTTCCGAAACGGCTGACGGGGAGGCCGTGAAGTTGTGGTGGGCGATGGCGCGGCTGGTCTGCCTGTCGTGTCCGGCGTACTCGGCCATCTTTTTGTTACTCGGTACGATCAATCCGCGCCGCGCGATGGTGCTGGCGGTGGCTTACTCATTGATCTTTGAATTGGTGATTAGCTTCGTGCCCGCAGTCATCAATAAGCTGACAGTGCAGTACCGGCTCCGGGCACTGATGATCGATTGGTGCGATGTGATCCCGCCGCAGGGAACAGAGACGGGAGTCCTGGCCCTGATCGGCAACGCGGCACCGACGGAGCATGTCACCGTGTTGCTGCTGCTGACTCCGGTTCTGCTGGCCGCAGCGGTCGCTAGACTGCGCTGGAGCGAGTTCTCCGCCGCCGCCGAGTCGGATGTGTGAAGCGGAGGAACGTTGGCCGCACTCTGGAGCAGCCCAAGGCGGATTCCAGTAGAGAGCTGCCAGGCTTAGCATCCCCATAGACTTCCGAAGTCTCGGAAGACTTCGGAAGTCTGGCGGTCAGTTTCCACTGGCTGCTCGCCTATTGAGTCTATCCAATCCGGTCGACCCATTGAGCTACTGCGCCGAGTGCGTGACCTTCTCCGGCAGCGTATGACGCTTGCGGGTCGAACGGGCGGGGCGAATGCTGCGGATCTGGCCTTCGATGCGGCGATACCAGAAGACCGTGACCACGACGACTTGCTCCGAGAAGACGGGCATTGGCGGATGGGTCGAGGGCTCCTGAATGCGGTTCACGAACGGGATGGCCCCGAACCGGAGTAGCAGGCTGATCCCGAACAAGACGTGGAACCCAGTGAACGTCAGCGACCCGATCGGCATCGACCAGCCGTCCATCGCGGTGAGAGCCATGCCCGAAATGATCGCGGTCACACCGCCCACGATCCCCGCCACAGCGGTTCCCGAGGCGATGTACATCGTGCGATTTTCGGTCGGCGAGTTCTTCAGCAGGAACCCGTTGTTGGCAATCAAGATCCCCGCATTCAGCACGGCATCCAGCATGAACATCGGCAGCAAGGTCCAGAACGCCAAGGCCGGATCACGAGGGGCCAGCATCAGACAGAACATGTTGATCGGCTTCAGCACCACGCAAATCTTCAGCACCGCCTTATTCCCATGCAACTCGGCTTGCTTGCCCAGAAGCTGAGAGAAGACGGCTCCGCCGATCCAAGCTGCGGTCCACAACCCCAGCACTTGCCACAACTGCATGCCCACATGTTGCAGCAGATACAAGCTGATGAACGGAGCCCCGACCATGCTGGCGAGGTGCCAGTAGCTCATGAACCCGATGTAGGTTCGGAAGCTGGGCAGCTGCATCGGGGCGAGGAATGATTCCCAGAAACCGGTGGCTTGCGACGGTGTGACGGGTGGCTCATCGACCTTCTGGAACATCGCGATATCCGCGATGCCCAGCACCGACGAGATCGTCATGATGACCGCGAAGACCGCGACCATCTGCGATGATCCGTTGTAGAAGAACAGCGTACACCCGAGCATGCAGGCCGCAGCAGTCAGCTGCTGCCAGCGATGGCGGATGCCCCAATATTGGTTGAGTCCCTGGTGCGGCAGGTAATCCCCCATCCACGACATCCACAGTGGTGTCGAGAAATGGGCCAGCCCCTGCTCCACGACTGTCATGGCCAGAAATGACCAAAGCCAGACTGACGGGGAGACACTCGGGAACAGCCAAGCCCCGAGTGCGATGGGCAGATAGCAGACACGCTGAGCGTAGCACGCGGCGGCCCACAGAGGGCGTCGATAGGTGACGCGGTTCGCGAAGTAGGCGGCCACGAACTGCATGAACAACATGCCCGTCGGGAGTGCCCCGAGGATTCCAATGTGCAGCCCGGTGGCCCCGAGTGAACGCGCAAATTGAATCACGACAGCAGATGTTGTCAGCTGGGTGTAGGCCATGCCCAAACACCCGGCGACGATGATGGCGACTTGCGCCCGTCTCAAAGACCACACGTAACTTGCTCCAGCGGTCCCCCCGGCGAGCCGTTGCTGCCCAGGGATTCCGACTAGTGAACCGACCACAGCGTCATCGCGAGTTGAACCTCGTGAGCAATAACGCGGATCGGTACACAATCATTTCGAACGGGAGGAACATCAGTTCCGCTGCCCCGTCCTTTGGGAATCATCCGGTATCGACCAGCCGAGGTGGTCTGCTCGATACAAACCTCGCAGTTTCCCAGTTGCGAGGATGTCCCAAGTGTACGTCACACTCGGACTGCCGATGGGGAATTCTCAGACATTGGGATGCCTGCGAAACTCTCCCTTAGTCAGAGAGGACTGTGACCAGATCGCTGAATTCGAGCAAGGGCTGTCCCATGAAATCTGACCGATCTGAACGCCTCCTCATGCAGGAAGTCCCGCAGTGAAGGCAAGTTCGGACGTGGGGCGGACACGTGAGGCAGTTCTGAGGTTCGGCGGAAATTGCGATTTGCCAGCGTATCGCAACGAAAAAAGCCCAGGGGTGGCAACCCCTGGGCTTTCGCATTGACTGATCGATATCCGCTTTACCGTCATGTCTTCGCGGGAATCCGCATCGAGTAGAACGACCGCCAGACGAAGACGAAGGCCACGAGCAGGAGCGCCCCGCCAAAGTACGGCGTGTAGTCGGTCGACGCGGCGACGGCAGCTTCTTGCTTGATCTTCACGGCGATCTCGACGGCCAGCAGCCCGAACAGCGTCGAGAACTTGATGATCGGATTCAGCGCCACCGAGGTCGTGTCCTTGAACGGATCGCCGACCGTATCGCCGATGACGGTCGCCTCATGGAGGGGAGTCCCCTTCTCGCGGAGATCGACTTCCACCAGCTTCTTGGCGTTGTCCCAGGCACCCCCGGCGTTGGCCATGTAGATCGCCTGGAACAGACCGAAGACGGCGATCGACACCAGATACGCCACGAAGAAGTTCGGGTCGAACAGCGCGAACGCCAGTGTGAATGCCATCAGCGCGATGAAGATGTTCCACATCCCCTTCTGGGCGTATTCAGTGCAGATGCGGACGACCGTCTTTGAGTCCTCCAGATCGGCCTCCGTCTTGGTCAGGTCCATGTTTTTCTTGATGTACTCGACCGCGCGGTAGGCCCCGGTCGTGACCGCCTGCATCGACGCGCCGCAGAACCAGTAGATCACCGATCCACCGCAGATGAAGCCCAGCAAGACCGGTGCATCGGTTAGGCTCAAGTGCAGCAGCCCTTCCTTCTCCAGCATCAGGATGATCGAGAAAATCATCGTCGTGGCCCCGACGACAGCTGTGCCGATCAGCACCGGCTTGGCGGTCGCCTTAAAAGTATTACCCGCCGAGTCATTGGCTTCGAGGAGATGTTTCCCTCGCTCGAAGTCGGGCTTAAAGCCGAAGTCCCGCTCGATCTCGGCGCTGATGCCGGGGATGTGTTCCGTCTGAGCGAGTTCAAACACCGACTGGGCATTATCCGTCACTGGACCATAGCTATCGACTGCGATGGTCACTGGTCCCATGCAGAGGAATCCGAACGCCACGAGGCCGAACGCAAACACCGAGGCATGCTGCCCCATCAACTCGGCCATTCCCAACCCGCTGACGAAGTACGCGCCTCCCATCAGCCCAGCGATCAGCATCCCATTCCAGAAGGCACTGAAGTTCCCGGCCACCAGACCCGACAGAATTGTCAGCGACGCGCCCCCTTCACGAGATGCCGTCACGATCTCGTTCACATGCTTCGAGTGCGAACTGGTAAACACCTTCGTAAACTCCGGGATCAACACAGCGGCCAATGTTCCACAGCTGATGATCGAGGCGAGTTGCCACCAGAGCGCTGGAAGTGCCGCACCGTTCACTTTGAAATCGCCCAGCAGCAGCCAACTCATTCCGAACGAGGTGGTGATACACAAGATCGACGCGATCCAGATGAGGCGGCTGAGCGGCTCTTCGAAATCGAATTCTTTCTTGTCGCCATACTTGGCTTTGGAGATCGCCTGGTTCAGGAAGTACGAGGCCCCCGACATGAAGTCCATCAGGAACCGCATCGCAAACAACCAGACGATCAACTTCCCTTGAATCGCTTCGTAGTCGGCACCGACGGTCTCCTTGGTCACTGCCAGGGTGATGAAGCTGATGAGGGCCACACCCGTCACGCCATAGGTTTCGAATCCGTCAGCTGTGGGTCCGACGGAGTCACCCGCGTTGTCTCCCACACAGTCGGCGATGACTCCGGGATTGCGGGGATCGTCTTCTTTCACATTGAAGACAATCTTCATCAGGTCGGAGCCGATGTCGGCGATCTTCGTAAAGATGCCCCCGGCGATGCGCAGGACCGAGGCACCCAGTGACTCGCCGATCGCGAACCCCAGGAAGCAAATGCCCGCAATTTCCTTAGGCACGAACAGCAGGATCACGACCATCATCACCAGTTCGAGCGAGATCAAAAACAGCCCGATCGACATCCCGGACATCAGCGGAATGTTGACCACCGGCCAGGCTTCACCGCGCAGCGAGGCAAAAGCCGTCCGGGCATTCGCCAGCGTGTTCACTCGAATGCCGTAGTAGGCCACCCAATAGGATCCGACCATCCCAATGACGGAGAACAACAGCACCTGGAGTACCGTCGCGAAGGTCTCGTGTGCCAGCCCCATGAAGTAGTACGTCATCGCAGCTGCGATCAACGCGAACAGCATCAGCAGGAACTTGGCCTGCTGGACGAGGTACGTCTTGCAGGTGACGAAAATGATGTCGGCCACATCCAGCATCGACTTGTGGGCCGGGAGCTTGGCGACCTGCCCTCGCAGATACAGACTGATGCCGAGGGTTCCGAGGATCATCACCGCTCCACTCAGGAGCAGGTTCCGTCCTGAGATGTCGTTCCCCGCGATGGTAAAGCGACTCTTCTCCAAGTCCGGCAGCGCGAGGCTCGCCTCGCCCGCAAACGTGGCCAGCGGGGCCAGCAGGAAGATTCCGAAAACGATGGCCAAGTGAAACAGACGCATGATTCCTTCACTTTCGTCTTGAGCAGTATTTCAGAGCAGACATCTCGAACGGCGCAGAACCGTTTCAGTCATCGGTCTTAACCATAAGGGCTATTCGATTTGTTGCAAGGGCAAGAGACAACCTCTTGGATGGGACGAGACTTGTGCAAGAGACAGAGACCACTCTCACCCGGAGCGGTCGACCGCTACAATCCGGGTGTCTGCTGGCGGCACTTCGAGCGAGTTCGATGCCCACTGGTCGAGCTTCACTCACCTCAATTCCACCCCCTTCTCGCCCTTGCCCATGCCTCACAACGGAAAACTGTTCATCGAAACCGTCGGCTGCCAGATGAACGTACTCGATAGCGAGCTCGTCGTGGCAGCTCTGCGGAATCAGGGGTACTCCCTCACCGACCAGATCGGCGAGGCGGATACGGTACTGTTCAACACCTGCTCGGTCCGCGAGCACGCCGAGCAGAAGATTTACTCGTCGTTGGGACGGATCAAGTATTCAAAGCGTAACCGTCCCGAACAGGTGATCGGCGTCATTGGCTGCATGGCGCAGAAGGATCAGGAGAAAATCTTCCAGCGGGCTCCGCATGTCGACATCATCGTCGGCACCGGCCAGCTCGGCGAGATCCCCCGTCTGGTTGACGAGGCTCGGGCGACTCGCAAGAAGACGGTGGCCGTGAGCCTGGATCGCAAGGAGGGCTCGCGCTCAGAAGTGGCCCAGTCGTTTGAGAGCTACGACCCGCTGCGCGACCCCGAGATGCGTCCCAGCCCGTGGCAGGCGTACACGCGGATCATGTTCGGCTGCGACAAGTTCTGCACCTATTGCGTGGTGCCGATGACCCGCGGGCCGGAGCAATCTCGCCCCGTGTCCGACATTGTGCGCGAGGTCCAGTCGCTGGCCAATCAGGGGGTCCGCGAGGTCACGCTCCTGGGCCAGACCGTCAACAGCTACAAGCACACCGCCGACGGCAAGTTGTCGCGGATGGCCGACCTGCTCGAGGCGATCCACGACACGCCGGGGATCCAGCGGATCAAGTTCGTGACGAACTTCCCCAAGGACATGGGGGATGACCTGTTGCAGGCCATGCGTGACCTGCCGAAGGTGTCGCGGTATCTGCATGTCCCGCTTCAGCACGGCGACAACGAAGTCCTCAAGCGGATGAAGCGCGGCTACACGGTCGAGGACTACCGCGACATGATGCACCGCATCGGGGAGACGCTCCCCGATTGTGCCGTGTCGAGCGACTTCATCGTCGGGTTCTGCGGCGAAACCGAAGAGCAGTTCCAGAGGTCCGTCGACGCCGTTCGCGAGTTCCGCTTCAAGAACAGCTTCATCTTCAAATACAGCGCCCGCCCCGGGACCAAGGCCGACGAGCTGTGGGCCGATGACATCCCCGAGGACATCAAACGCCGCCGCAACAACGAGCTGCTCGATGTGCAGAACATGATCTGCGAAGAGACGAACGCCGAGTTTATCGGTCGCCGGGTGGAGGTGCTGGTCGAAGGCCCGAGCAAGTGGACCAACAAGGGCCTGACCCGCAACGACGGGCGAGCCGCCGAAGACGCGAACCTGGCCTACCCGATGCCGGGCGTCGTGCCGGTGTCGGTGGAGGGGTTAGAGGTGAGTGGTGAGGGGTTAGTGATAGAGGGGCACGCCGCTCATTCGCACGACCATGACCACAACGACTGCGGTTCCTGCCACACCGACCTCGTCCAACTCGACGGCCTCCCCCTTCCGAACCCTCAACCCTCAACCCTCAACCCTCAACGTCCCCCCGGCCCCATCCAACTCGTCGGCCGCACGACCTGCGACCGGATCGTCGTCTTCGAAGGCAACCCCCGCCTGGCTGGGACGTTTGCCAAGATCGATGTCATCGACTGCACCCAGACGACCCTCCTCGGCCAGATCATGACCCAAGAAGTTCAGCACGGCTCGTTCCCGGGACTGCCGATTCTGGTGTAATCTCGTGCGTGGGACGGGCACATCTGCCCGTCCCGAATCTCATCAGAGCGGCACGGCGTCAGCCTGTTGAGAACCTCGACGCGAGTCATTGACAGACTGACCTCGCACAATCCCCTCACAAGGTATCATCGCAATGTGGGTGTCGCGGTTGCTAAAGACGATTGTGTCGTTTGTCTCGCGTAGGCAACCCAGAGGTGATGATTTCGTCGATCGATTGCGAAGACAGGCGACAGTAGAAGTGGACGAGGCCCGGCTCCGTTTTGCGAATTCGCTCGTTGGACGTTGGTCGACGGCCTCGGGGTCGTTCAGTCAGGTGATTGACCAACTGTGGCTCATCCGACAAGATGGCACCGGCAAGTTCACGAACACCGGACCATTCGGGCACCCTCGTGATGAAACGTCTTTCTTGTGGCAACAAGAATCTGCGTTTGTATTTCAGATTCGATTAGTCAAGCGGGTCGACGACTTGGGCTTGGCGACACAGCATGAAACGGAGTTTGACGAGACTGAATATCCGTGGCTAACTGTTCATTACGACTTCAAGGTTGTGGCAAATGACTTCGGTTTTTTTGCTGGGCTGGTCCAATCAAGTCGCGACGGGACCGAGTTCGAAGGGTTCTTAGTTCTACTGTCCGGTTTAGGTTCTGAACTGGTTCCTCAGTGGCGGCAAGAGGTTACGGGATTTGTAGCGGTAGGCCCTCGCGAGTTCATTGCGTT
>JAYTCW010000613.1:0-14433 GCA_043736295.1 Planctomycetota bacterium
CGGCCCTCTCCCCACAGCCGCGTCGACTCAGAAAATTGCATCGCCAGTGGGGAGAGGGGGCAGAGACGGACTGGTCGCTGGCGCTCGGGCAGCTCGACAACTGACGACTTCCCTCAACGACACGGGCCGCCGCTTTCGCGACGGCCCGGGGTGACCTAAGCCACCTTGAGGATCTTGTTCGAGCCCGGGCCCCCACGCGGTGGGTAGCCGTACTCGCGGAGCTTGCCAGAGAGAGTGCGGATGCCAATCTCCAGTGCCTTCGCGGTCAGTTCGCGGTTGCCACCGAAGCGGTTGAACGTCGCTTCGATCAGCTTGCGTTCCATCTGAGCGAGAGTCATCCCCGGATCGCCCGGCTCTCCCGCTTCCTGTTGTTCCATCCACGGTTCCAGGTCCGCAGCTGAGATCTCATCCGATGACGAAATCGAGCAACAGCGGCTGATCACATTTTGCAGCTGGCGAACGTTGCCGGGCCACGCATGACTGCGAAGACGGTGCAGCGTTTCGGAGTTGATTCGCTTCTGCGACTGACCTTCGCGGACCGAACACTCCAGCAGGAACTGCTCGGCGAGTGGAGCGATGTCCTCGGGACGGTCACGCAACGGCGGCACCACAATCGTGTGCTGCTTACAGAGACGATGCAGTTCCCGGTGGAACTTGCCTTCGTTGACGAGTTGATTCAAATCGGCGTGCGAACTGACCACGATCCGGACCCGCACAGCCGTGTCTTCGAGACTACCGTGAGGACGGAAAGTTCCCGTCGAGAGGACGCGGGCCAACTGTTCCTGCAGCGGAACCGACAGCGTTTCGACATCTTCGAGCAGCAGAGTTCCGCCCTGGCCACCGGCGAGGCGACCCGCCTGGTGTTCGTCTCCGAACAGCTCATGTTCGAGCAAGTTCGAAGCCAGCACACTGCTGCACAGTTTGAGGAAGGGACTGCGGGTGCCGAAGCGAGCGACATGGATCGCACGAGCGACCACCGTCGTCCCGACGCCCGACTCACCCGTGACTAGCACCGGACGGTCATGCTCGCTGGCGGTATGCACCAGGCGGCGAACATCGTCCATCGCTGGGCTGATGCCGACCAGATCGTCAAACATCCGGCCTTCCAGACGCTTCTTCAGTTGCAGGTTTTCCGTCACCAGCCGTGAACGACCGACCGCCGAGAACAGCAAGCGTCCCAGCTTCTCGGGAGTACATGGCGGGTCGAGGACATCACAGCCAGCGGGCTGAGCCCAGACTGCTCGGTCCGCCAGAGCGGGAACCACAATGAACTGCGTCGGCTTACCCGCAATGCGGACCGTCGAGTTCAAGCTGCGAATCACATCGTGTGAGGCTGGCTCGTCCAGTACACAGGCGGAGAATTCGTCCGTGGACAAGCCTTGTCGGAGTTCGTCGAGAGTGGCGTACATGACGGCGTCATAGCCGTTTTGCCGCACCACCATCGCAAGTCGCGACCGGGATTGTTCGTGGAGGGACCAAACGGCAACACGTCCTGTGAGCCGAATCGTGGCAGGCATCTGCGAGTCCATCATGGCTCGGGAAACCTTCTTCTAGGAGGGTCGGAGCGCACCTTGAGCGGGACATTCGCGAGTGCGACTGTCATTCAAGGTGCAGAAACGATGTGGGAGGGGGAAGGTTGGGAAGTCGCGTCGAACGGGCGGTGATCTGAGGCGGGACTCTGTCAGCAATTCTCGGCGATCGTTCGAACTCGGGATGCCAGTGGGGAACCGGCAAGAAATCCAGAGGTCGAACTTAGGCTGTGAATTACCAGTGTGCAGAGCTTCCTCGGGTTACCGCGTGGGTCGCACGCCGCAACTGACGAAGGGGAAGGGAGTTGTTGGGGGGGAATTGGTGGGGGAATTGATAGAGCGAGTGATAGTTCCCCGGTGCGCGGTGGGTCAAGCGGTCTTCATGAGAGTTTCCTAGACTATGGGATACGATTTACTTTTTTGCAGAGACCATTGTAGTGCTGACAACGCAAAGGCTGTAACCCTGCGGAAAACCTAGTGTTTTCACAATTCCACACCTTAGAGAGAGGGGCTATCCACGCTTCAGTCGGCAACTATGCAGCTTTTGTGCCGATCTTTTCGAGACAATTGTGTTCGATGTTTTGAAGAGCATTTTGCCCCGTCAGACTTCCGAAGTCTTCGAAGACTTCGGAAGTCTTTTCACCGATGGGGATCGCCCCCCCTGCGATGTTGGTGCTAGCGACCATGTCCAGTAGCCGAGTCTCTGAATCTCCGTACAATCTTAGCAGGCTCAACAATCGGACCCCAGATTCACGGATCTTTCATGGCACAGACACTCAATCCCCAAGCTCCTGGTCGCAGTGATCAGAATGCGCTGTATCTTGCGACCGCCTGTGATCTGGCCTACCTCCCTCAGGATCTAGGTGTAGCCGAGTTCGCTGCAAAACTGGGGCTGACGGCGAAATTAGTCTCTGTCGACAACACACAGTGTTATGTCTGCGAGAATGACAAGGTCATCGTACTGGCTTTCCGCGGGTCAGAGATGCCCAACTCGATCGATGGGTTCAAGGACTGGTTGCTGACCAACGCCAAGAACTTTCTGATTCAGCCCACCGGAAAGATCGGGACCGATTTTGTGGCAGCTGGTGTCGGTGCTCGTTTTCATAGGGGGTTTATGGAAGCTCTCGAAGAGATCTGGGAGCCGATGTTCACAGCGATCGATGCCGTGGTGGCCAAGCAGGACCGTCCGCTGTTTATCACCGGTCACAGCTTGGGAGGAGCCTTGGCCTTGCTGGCGGCGTGGCGGCTCCAGCGGCAGATGATCCCGATCCACAATGTTTATACCTTCGGGGCCCCCATGGTCGGTGACCAGATCGCGGCCAAGGCGTTTGAGAAGGAGTTCCCGAACCGCATTTACCGGTATGTGGA
The DNA here is from genome assembly GCA_043736295.1 of Planctomycetota bacterium. Lineage (GTDB taxonomy): Bacteria > Planctomycetota > Planctomycetia > Planctomycetales > Planctomycetaceae > TH-plancto1. The sequence continues at coordinate 2,898 of JAYTCW010000613.1, forward strand.
CGGGGGAGACATGGTACCCCTGCTCCCGACGGTGAGTATGTTCTCTAACGAGTATTGGCACTGCCTGACCGAGGTCGTCGTCGGTGCGACCGCGAACGCCGGGCAGGCGGTCCAAGCACTCGCCTCCGGCAGCCCAGATGGCTCGATGACTCAGGCTGCCATGGATGGGGTCTGGACCAAAGCGACTTCGGGCATTCAGAAACACCTGATGGGGAACTACATCGCCCAGATCAATGGGCTAACGGGGAAGTCGGTCTGAGACGAGAACCACCTCCCCAGCATTGAGGTCGGTCATCTCGCCTCAACGACCAGCTTAGGCGATCGGCCAGACTTCGCGTCCCCGCCAGACTTCCGAAGTCTTCGGAGACTTCGGAAGTCTGGCGGGTCGGTTTCCACTGGCCGCTCGCCTAAGAACACAGCACGAGGAACTGCTTTCGCAACTCCTCGTGCTGGCGATTGTCTGTGACCACCCGATCGGATCTGTGATCTTATGGCAGGGTTCCCCAGCCGAAGGGGAGAGCTGGTCCGATGCCATTGGCACTATTCACATCGACGTAAGGTACATCGTCCAGAATGAATCCGGATCCGTTTCCGAACACATTGCCCGGTTCGAGATTGACGCGGAAGGTACTCTCTCCGACACCGGGGAACAGGTAGCTGGGCTGGGCGATGGGTGCGTTCGGGGGCAGCTGAGTTCCACCGGGCGCCACATCGCGATCGGCCAGACGTTGTGCGTTGCGGTCACGAGTTCCGGTGGGGAAGGGGCCAGCGGGAGTTTGACCCACAGTCCGCGACTTGAAGATCGACTCGTCGTTGATGTAGGCCGCTCCGGCGTTCGTGGCCTGGGTCGTACCGGCGGTGTTCCCACCGTAGACCAGGTCGAGGCGAGCCAGCGGGTCGGTCTCGTACTGGGCCAGGTTGAATGTCCCGGCATTCCACGTGCCTTGCGAAGCGAGTGGGTCAACCGTCGACACGAAGGATTGGAAGAAGACATCCGATCCGATGTTACCTTGCAGGGTGTTATCCCGGATGTTGGCCGTGATTCCCGCACGAGTGTCGGCGAATCCGCCGTTGTTGGTTGAATCAGCCAATCCCCCGTCCGCTGTCCCGACACGCATTACCAGTCCCGAGGCGGCCAAGCCGCTACCCACTCCGTTTGTTCTGACCGTGTTGCGGTTCATATCAAACACCAACTCCGGTGTCGCAGTCACAAGTCCGTTGTTGCTCATGGCCACAGTGGATGCGGCACGGGTACTCTGATTGGCGGAAGCAGTATTGACGACGTAGACGCCATCCTGAAGATTGCCGGTGACGGCGTTGTCATTCAGCGTGACGTTGGCCTGGCCACTGCCACGGTTGAAGATCGCCACGCCCCGTTCGGTGTTGGTGTTGAACCGCGAACCGTTGATGCGAGCGGTGAGGCCCGCAGGACTGTTGTTGATCAGCTCCAAACCGTCCTGGGTGTTGCCAGTCACCGTGTTATTAGTCAGCGTCACATCGTTGACCCCCGAGATACTGTCAATCAACAGGCCGTTCTGCGTGTTACCCGTGATTGTGGAATCGGTCACGGAGAGCGTCGTGCCGTTCAGTTGAATATTGACACCGTTGCCCCCATTGTCATTGATGGTCGCCGCATCGATGGCCAAGCTGCCACCGGCGACGCCTTGGTACAGGATACCATCGGAGCCGTTGTCGTTGATCGTGTCACCCGTGGAGGTGATCGCCACGTTCGAACCAGCGTTGGCATCCAAGCGGATTTCAATGCCTGGCCCGCCGGAGTTGTTGGTAATCGTGTTGTCGATGAAGTCGATTCCAAAATCAGCTCCATTGGTGTCGGGGTTAACGATATTGATCCCTGACCCACCCTGACCGGTGATCGTGTTGTTCTGAATCACGACCGAGGTCGGCAGCGTGCTGTCGGTCACGTTCAAGTCGATCCCATGGAAGCCGTTGTTGCTGATGAGATTCCCATCGATCAACATCGCTCCAACGTTGGACCCATTGTTAATATTGAGAGCCAATCCGTCGCCACCGCTGCCTCCACCGACAGTGCCGATGTTGCCGTTACGAGCGAAGAAGATGTACCGACCGGCGTTGGCACTGTTGACTGAGTTCTGAATGAGACTGGTGGCCGCTGGACCGCTATCCAGCAGAGCCCCGTTGACACGCGATCCGGCGAACTCCAGTGAGGCAGTCGATCCATTAGAGTAGCCAACGGTCGCCGAAGTGCCGCCCAGCCCCAATGAGTTTCCACCGCTAGCCGTCCCTGTTTCCCAGAGGACGCTGCCGTAATTGAACTCCATGTCGAAGTCACCGGCCCCGACATCCGACCGATCAATCAAAACCAGCTGGAAGCTGTTCGGTGGGAGTCCACCGCCAGTCCCCGACACTGAGAAATGCCGGACATCCAGCCAGTTCACCCCGAAGGCATTTCTGCCCGCGACAGTGCCCGTGCCGTATGTCACATCCGGTGTCACCACGGCACCGATATCCCTGGTATCCACGTCCGCGAAGAACGGGGCGATAATCTGGCGTGTGGTATTGAGCAGACCGAATCCCGTGAAGGTCGACAGGCTTTGTCCAAACGTGATATTCCCGTTGTTGTTGACAAAGGCACCAGTGAAGACTTGGCCAAAGAAGTCAGTGGTGAACCCGAATGGAATGGCAGTCGCCGTCGAACCATCATCGTTGCTGGCCAGCGTATTGCCGTTAAAGCCAGCACGGAGGACTGGCAGCGAGTCATCAATGACAGCTGAGGTGCCGCCGCCGCCACCCAGATTGTTGTTGACGATTTCGACGCTACCGACGGGCGAGTTGTCCAAGTCGACCCGCATGCCGTCGATCAACGCCCCACCGACCGTATTGCGTTTAATCGAGAGCGTTCCCAACGGGCCATCGGTGAACGACAGGAGCATGCCTTCGTTTCCGAGGTTCCCCAGCAGGCGGTTGTCGCTGATCTCGGCCAGAGTGATCGGCGAGGCGTTCGCCCTGACTCGCAGGCCGTCATTGGTGTTATCTCCGATGACGTTACTGCTGGCATTGAACAGTGACAGACTGACATTGGTGAGGCTCACATCCACGCCGAATCCGGTATTCTCGCTGACGGTATTGGAGGAGACACTTACGGCAGCGGGAGCCACTGGAGCAGCCGAGTTGTTGATGTTCACCAGGATTCCACTCAAGGCGTTGTTGTTGACGGTGTTTCCGTCGACCGTCAGATCCTGGAGGCCGAGTACATCGTTGAGCTGGACAACGATTCCCTGAGCCCCGTTGTTCGCCACGCCCGAATTATTACTGATTGACAGGCTGCCAATGGTGGGGGTTCCGGAGGTCGCAAAATCGATGCCATCTCCTCCATTGCCGGCCACGCTGTTCCCGTTGATTTCCAGCGACTGAATCACACTGTTGTCATTCAGTTCGACCCGAATACCATCGACTCCGTTTCCGGTCACGTTGTTATTGTTGATCGTGCTGAGACCCGCGATCGTCGCGGTATCGCTAGCAATCACGTGGATTCCGTTCCCCGCCGTCAGTTGACTGGCCCCGCCCCTCACGTCGACTTGCAGGGCATTGAAGGCTTCCCCGTATTCGAAGTCGGTGATGCCATCGGTCACACCGCGACCGGTTTCCAGGATGGTCCAGAAGGTGCTGGAATCGGTGGGGTCAACCGTGGTGGCACTGTAGTCACCCCAGCGTCCGCCGCCGTATTCTCCCGTACCCGCAGTGAGCAAGGTCGGAGTGCCGAAGAAGACATTATTGCCCTGCACAATACCTGCCGAGGCATAAGCACTCGGAGCCGTAGTGGCACTTGCCGCGTGGTAGCCGATGACGATTTCGCCAGCAGTATTCACGGCAATGGACGGCATGAACAAGCTCAGCCCTGGGGCTGCGATCGTCCCAGTCGAGATGACCGCGTTGGTCGCTTCGTCGATGCGATACCAACGCAGTTCGTTCAATCCCCCCGTGCCAGCCACATGGTGCACTGCCCAGAGTTCATTGTTGACTTCGACGGTGTTGCTCCAGAACCGATCGGAATTGGCTCGCACGTTCGTCCCGTTGGGCGTGGCGACATTATTGGGGGAATTGAAGTTCGGAACCGTGATCAGTGTGGCCGGTGACAGCGTAGCCCCGGCGGCGGTTCCTCCCAGAATGTTGGTTCTGAATACAGTGTTACTGGAGGGCAAACCGTCGTTCACGGCGAGGATCGCCGTTCGACCATCCGAGGGACCGAAGTCGAGTGCAGCTTGCAGAGCTGTTCCCGCCGTTCCCGCTGCGAGCCCCTGGATGCGTGTCATCCGGGCAATCGAGGGAGCCCCCGCTCCGAATAGATCGGCCTTCGGAATCGAGAAGACCGAGACCGAGAACCCAGCCCCGAAGTCGTTGGTCGAGACAACCACTGCGTCACTGTCGAAGCCGAGCGTGTCGAAGTCGTTGAAGTTTCCTCCGGTCAGGTCACCCTGCCACTGCACGCTTCGCCAGCCGCCCGTAGGGTCCGCAGAGTCCGACACGGCGAGGAGAATCAGATTCCCATTCCCCCGTGTGATTGTCGTGGCGATCCAGCGATTGGTCGTCGGATCGAAGATGATCCGATGGTCGAACACGTCCGACCCACCCAGGTTGGCCCCGGCGACGTTTTGCCAAAACGCTTCATCGGAAGTGGCGACCAGCACCGCCCCGGTATTCTTGTCATAGATCCGGAAGTTGTCGTTCACTAGTTCCACGAGGTGGCCTGGACCGACCGCCCCCATCGCGTCTGGCGGTTCGCCACTGGTGAAGACACTATCGATCGGACTCAGGAAGCTCCGTACGATCACCGGCGTCACTGTGGGAGCCAGACCGTCTCCATCCACCGTGTTGCCATCGATATGCAGCGTGCTGGTGGATGTCCCCGTCAAATCGATCCGGATGTTATCCAGCAAGCCCCCCGCAACGATGTTGTCGCTGACCGAGATGGTGCTGGTTCCGCTATCCGAAGTGACCTCAATTCCGTTTCCGGCTGAGTCCAGCACTTGGTTCGTGTTGATGTCCAGATTCCAGTCACTCCCCGTCTGGAGATTCACCAGCAAGCCGACACCGGTATTATCCTCGATCGTGTTATTCGTAATCACTGCTGAGGTGGCGTCGCTGTTGGTGGCGTTGATGTTGACTCCATCGCCACCGTTCGTCTGAATCTGGAATCCATCAATCCGAAGCGCCTCGACGAGAGTACCGTTCACGGTCAGGTTGGTCAGATTCGAGTTGATCAAATCGATCTCGATACCGTCACCGGTGTTGTTCTCGATTGTCCCCCCGGTGGCGTTCAGTTCCACCGCCGAGCGGACGACATCTTGCAGGTTGACATGCACTCCGTCTCCCGTGTTTGAATTCGCGGAGCCACTGAACTGCACGGCCACTTGCTGGGCATTGGTCCCGCTGACATTCAGTCCGTTCCCCGTGTTCGAGTTGACGTTGTTGTTCCCGAACATCAACAAGTTGGCAGTCGAACCCGTTCCAGTCGCAGACAGCGTAATCCCATCACTCGCGTTGTTGGAGGCCGAAAGCGCTCCTGCGGTGGTACTCGTCAACGAAGCGGTCAGTAAGCCGCCCGCCGTTGAGTTGAGTTGGAATCCGTTGAGGGTATTCGCATTCACAGGAACATCCGTGAAGGCGATATTGGCTGTGCTTCCCGCACCGTCAACGTTGCCGCGAACACCGCTCGAAGGTGCTCCCAGTCCGTTGTTGCTGAAGCTGCCACCGACCAGGTTGCCTGTGATGTCACCACCCGTCACCGCAGCGAAGCTGAGGCCATTCAATTGGCTTTGCGTGACACTGGTACTCGACGTGTTGATGTCGATCAATCCATTCGTGGCGGCGAGAGCGTCGATGCCACTCACCCCACTGCGGAGTACCGTCGAGTTATTTAAACTCAGCCCCAGTTGGCCCTGCTGGTCGGCTCGGAGCAAGACACCCGACTGGCCGGAATCATTGATCGCCATGCCGTCGAACGAGACGATCGCTCGGGAGCCCACTCCCGAGACATGGCCATCAATTCCACTCTCGGCATTGTTCGAGAAGTTGTTGCCCGCCCCCGTGACCGTGGTGCCGAACTGCGCTCCGCCAGTTGCTCCGAACTCGAAACCATCTCGCAGGTTGTTCGCAATCGGAGTGTTCGTCAGGCTCAGTGACCCGACGGTGCCCGTCCCATTCACAGCCAGGTTCAATCCATCCAGGCTGTTGGTCTGGATCGACGAGTCGGTCAGGGTTACGCCCAGTACACTGGACGAATTGCCTCCGGTCAGGCTGGCGATGACGCCGTTGCGAGCGTTGCCGTCCACCAAGCTATTATTGAAATTCAATCCGACCCGTGTGGCGGGTCCGCTTGCTGTGACCCGCACACCATCAGACTGGGTCCCCGAGACGTCCGAGCCATTCCAGTTCGAGGTCAAACGACCGGAGTTCGTGACCCCTGCCACGAATCCGCCATTCGAAGCCAGTAAGTTCTGGTTTGTGTTATTAAAGGTCAGGACCGCTTGCGACCCGACCCCGTCAACCGTGCCGACGACATTGTTCACCGGATTACTGGAGAGGTCCCCGTCGTTAAAGACCGTCGACAGAGTGCTACCGGAAGTGACGTTGTAACGGAAGCCCGCAGATCCATTGTTGATCGCCGGAGACCGATCAAAGGTCAGGCCCAATCGCGAGCCTTGACGTGCATCAATGTGAATGCCGTTTCCGTTGTTCCCCACACCACTCTGGGAGAACGAGCCGTCGCGGAAGACAGCGGCCAGGGTGCCGTTATCGACGAGGGCATGCAGTCCGTCACGGCCACTTCCGGACGCCGGGCTGCGATCGAAGACGAGATCCGCCCGCCCACCCGTGTTGATGATGCCGTTGATTCCATCTTGCCCGGAGTTGGAGTAGTCCGTGTCGGCCATGAACGCTGTCAATTGAGAATTCGCGCCGCGCACCTCGAATTCATAGCCGTTGTTACCGCTCCCCGTCGCTGGTGTCGGGTCAATGGAAACGACCACATTCGCGCCACCCAGGACGGTACTGTCCACGGCATCGTCGTTGTTCCCGATGAGGCTGCTGTTGTTCACATTCAAGCGGTAATTGGTCGCTGTACCGAATCCGACCAAGCCCACTCCGTCCACGGCGTTGTTATTTGCCGTCAGATTGTCAAAAGTGGCGGTCCCGGTGGCATTAATCAAAGTCAGTGCGACACCGCTGCCTGCGGTGCTATCGGAGAGGGTGGCGTCGGTCACTTGGAGATTGAGTGCTCCGGTATTGACGTTCCCCTCCAGCAGGTTGCCGGATCCGGTCGCACTGATCCGTGAGACGCTGCCAGAGAGTGAACCACCTCCGCGCACATCAAACCGGAATCCATCACCCACATTGGTCATGGTGGAGTCACTGACGCTGGCCACCAGCGCGGCCCCATTGGCGTCCAGAAGTACACCGGTCCCCGTATGATTCGAACCATCCACGTTGGCCAGATTGAGCGTCATCGGCGAACCAGCTGCTGTGACCCGCGTGCCGATGGCTCCGCCTTGGGTGGTGACATCGCTGATTCTCAGAGTCGATGGTGCCCCGGACGAATTGGCGACCGAGATGCCGACACCGGTCGGGCTCGTGTTGATGAAGTTGGAATCTCGAATGATCGAGTTCCCACCGCCAGTCACTGCCAGACCGCTCGACGAGGTGACATTCACACATTCGACCAAGAAATTGTCCGACCCAGTCCCCAGAATCGCAGCTGTCGTCCCACCCGTGATATTGAATGCGCTGACCCGGTTGTTGTCAGCCAGTGTGATGACTGGAGCGTCCGCATTGCGGCCTCGCAGAGTGGGGAACGGTCCGCTATTCGAGAAGACACTGTTCGGGATCGCGAACGATCCCAAGCGATCGGTATCGATGGAGTGCTGTTTGCCTTCCCCAAAGAGATCCTGCCCTGTCCGTAGGGAAATGTTACCGACCGTGTCTCCGGCCCCCCGCTGCACCAGAACATAATCCGAAGGCACGCTGCTGGGCAGGGCTGTGAATGGACGTTCGATTGTTCCGTCCCCGCCCGCTGCAGCCCTGTTGTTGACCCATGTGACTGCGATGTTGCGTCCCGTGGTGGGATCACTCAGTGGGACGAGACGAGGGCCCTGGTTCTCTGCCAACTGCACCTGCCACTGACGGCGGACCTGATCATAGCGACGGTTATCCACATCATTCAGAGCCCCGAACCGCGTCGGGAGTCGGCCATCAAAACGAATATCGACTCCCACGTTGACGTTGGTTCCGAACTTGTCGTCGTTCGTGACTTGTACGCTGACGTTGACCCCCTGAGTGACTTGTCCCTCGACACGAGAGCGAACTCCCCACGTCTGGTCGACGGGAGAGGACAATTCATACAGACCTGCATAGATTCTCATCCAGTTGATGACCGGCAGTGGAATGCCTGCCTCGGCGTCGAATCCCGCCAGAGACTGCTGAAACAGCCCGGTCCCCATTGTCGAGAAGTTGTGTCCCACAAAAACGGGTGCCGTGCCGGGATCGACCACGCCGAGGAAGTTACTTCGCTGGCCGATCGGGAGGTATCCGTTGGCCCTCAAATCGACTGGCCCACTCAAGTATTCGAAACCGATTCCGGCCTGCTGATAGCGGAAAGATTGCGGCGACTCGATCGTGTCGTACCAGCCGTTCACGCCCCACAGAGCGTTGTCGATCATTTGACGATAACCGAGACCGGTGTTGAAGCCGTATCGATTCGTATCGGTGATGAGAGCCTCCACCTCCCCGAACACCTGTTGCGGGCCGTCCTCGAAGATGGCGTGTCGAACACCGATCCGCGAATACCCGGTGGGGATGCCGACCGCTTCTCCGGTCTGCTTGTTAAAGAGCAGGTAAGTCCCGCCCCCCGGAGTGAGCGTCATCGCTCCACTCAGGTTATCCACCGACGAATAGCCGGGGCCTGAGTATCCAGGAGCCGTATAGCCAGGTGCCTGGACAGCCTCCTGGGCGCGTACACGATCAGGAAAAGCCATCCATGCCAACGACAGGGAAACCAGGCAGAAACGCTTCCAGGACATGTGCTTCTCCATCAGTCGTCGCAGGAATGACCCCGGACGCTGGCTCGTGTTCCGACCCCCGGGTCCTCTGACCCCCCACGACAACGGACCGCTCCGTTGTCAAGATGTGAGTCCGGCGACATCTGCCGCTGGCTCTCTACCCAAAAGACAAGTGCCGATCCCTGCGCAGGTTTTGCGAAAGAGTCCTTCAATTGTCATCTCTGTTTTCGGAATCTCCCGATTGTTCTATTGAGTCAAAGTTTGCTTCCTGTACGGGCTATATCGATATTCCGGTGACAAATGTCTTAGCGAAGAAGGCGGGACAACGAGATCCCACATGCCCGATTATCGGATTCTGATCACCCCGGCGTATCTTTGCCTCCAGTATTTCTTCTGACTCTTCACCCCGTTTCTAGTGAGGCTTCGCATTGAGACACCTCGACCACTTGCGAGAATCGGTCGGCCATTCGATTATGACGATGAACTTGCTTCTCCCCCACATCTGGGAATCACTCGCATGGAATGCCTCCTCGACCGTTTTTTGCGTTACGTCCGGATTGATACCCAAGCCGACGAGAAGAGTGCATCACTCCCCAGCACCGCCAAACAACTGGTGTTGAGCCAACTGCTCGAAAAGGAGTGCCGGGCGCTCGGCTTGGCGGATGTCTCGATCGATGGACACGGGATCGTGATGGCCACGATCCCCGGAACGGTGTCGCACAGCGCCCCGATGATCGTCTGGAACTCGCACGTTGACACCTCACCCGAGTATTCCGGAACCAATGTGAAGCCGATTGTCCACAACGACTATCGCGGCGGAGACATCGTCCTCCCCGGCGACACATCGAAGGTGCTCAAGGTCAGCGAGAACCCCCACCTCAATAAACTGATCGGCAAGACCGTCATCACCACCGATGGCACGACTCTCCTCGGAGCCGATGACAAAGCCGGGATCGCCATCATCATGACAGCTGCGGATCGTCTCATGCGGGACCGGTCGATCCCGTGCGGGCCAGTGCGGGTCTGCTTCACGGTGGATGAGGAGGTCGGGCGCGGGATCGAGGGGCTGGACTTCGCCCAACTGGGCGGAGTCTGCGGGTATACGCTCGATTCGGGCGGAGTGGGCCGCATTGATACGGAGACCTTTTCGGCAGATTTGGCCATTGTGACTGTCGAGGGTCGCAACACGCATCCCTCGGTCGGGAAGGGGGTGATGGTCAACGCGGTCCGCATCCTCAGCGACTTCATCGCGCGGCTGCCGAGGCAGAACCTTTCCCCCGAGACGACCGATGGGCGCGACGGGTTCATGCACCCGTATCAGATTCAGGGCGGAGTGGCGTCCTCATCGTGCCGGATCATCCTCCGTGACTTCGAGACGGAGAATCTCGCGAAGCAGAAGGAACTTCTCGAACGGATCGCCGAGGGCCTTCGAGCCGTCTACCCCGCATGCCAGATCAAGATCGAAATCAAGAAGCAGTACCGCAACATGCGAGACGGTCTGCACCAAGAACCCCGCGCGATCCCCAAAGCCATCGAAGCCGTCCGCGCTGCGGGCATTGAGCCGATCATGGACATCATCCGCGGCGGCACCGACGGGGCCCAAATGACCGAACGCGGCCTGCCGACGCCCAACCTCTCCAGCGGGCAATACAACCCGCACTCACCACTGGAGTGGACCTGTGTCGAGGAAATGGAAACGGCTGCGGCGATCCTGGTGCAGTTGGCGGTGGCGTGGGGGAAGGAAGTGCAGTAATTGAGAATTCTTGTCCCAGTTTTTGACCCGAGGGAGCAGCGTTTCCAAGCTGGAAAACACTGGGAAAAGCATCGAGCGCAGTCTCTTCAGGCCCGAAGGGTCGGTCGTTCTTCCAGCCAGGGCTGAAGGCCCTGGTTCCCGGGTTGGATAAGTCCAAAGGCCCAACGGGCTGGCCATTCGCTCGCTGTTCAGACGACGCCACGTTCACGAATGGCCGGGCTTTCAGCCCTCCCATCACGTTGGACGCCGATGTCCAGGGCCTTCAGCCCTGGCTGGGAGAACGGCTGGCCTTTCAGGCCGGAAGAGCCACGTGTTCCAGTGTTTTACTCCTTGGAAGCCCTGCCCCGGCAGGGCATCGCCGCCTCGGCGTGGATCGACGCCGCTATCGTGGAGGTTCAACGGCAGGTGGACTTTTCACGTTCTCCGTACGAACCGCCTTGCCATTTTCCCAGTGTTCCTTGGCAACGACTTTGTCGTTTTCATAGATGTCGATTCGGACGATCTCTCCGTCGAGATAATTAATGATCCGTGTGAGTTTCCCGTCTTCGTCCCTGCACTTAAATCCTCCCACTTCCTTGCCGTTTTCATAAACCCCCTCCTGTCTGACGGCTCCATTAGGATGCCACGACGTGTATTTGCCATGCGGTTTCCCGTCCTTGCAAGAATAATCGAACGCCTTTTTTCCCGCACCGTGCCACATTCTCCGCCGCATCAAGTTCACCCCCTGATAGACCTCTTCTTGCATTCG
>JAYTCW010000614.1:0-6472 GCA_043736295.1 Planctomycetota bacterium
GCCCCTCACCCCGGCCCTCTCCCCACAGCCATGTCCTTCCCGAAAGTCGCACCGCCAGTGGGGAGAGGGGGCAGAAACAGACCACCGCCGACAATTCTGATGCACACACGGCTGCAACCCCCGGGCGTCCCCTCTGTCGATCAACCATAAACCATAAACCCTCAACGATCCCCCCCATGCTTTCCGCCCTCATTCGCCGTCTCAGTCTTCCGCTCCTGGCCAAGGATCTGGTGGAGACTGCCAATCGCCGCCGGACCTATGTCCTGCGGATGGTGTATGCGCTGCTGCTGTATGGAGCGGCACTGTTCATCTACATCTCCGAGACGGATGCTCTGCGAAAGACCACCTTTGAACTGCTGGGGACCGGAAGTACGCTGCTGGCGATCACCTTTTCCTTGCAGTGCCTCGGGATCTGTCTGTTCATGCCCGCGCTGTCCGTCGGGGCAATTACGACGGAGAAGGAGAAGAACACGCTGACACTGTTGTTCCTCACCCGACTCGGCCCGTGGACAATTCTGTTTGAGAAGTACCTCGCCCGCGTGGTCCACATGGTCAGCTACTTGCTGATCTCGCTGCAACTGTTCGGGCTGGCGTATAGCATGGGGGGCGTGACTCAGCTGGAACTCTGGTCGGCGATCTGGACACTGGTCGTGTTCGCCTTCCAAGTGGGGGCCATCTCGATCGCCTGCTCGGCATTTTTTCACTCGACAGCTGCGGCGTTCATCTGGACGTATTTGATGGGGGCGGGGTTGTATCTGCTTCCCGTGTTATTCAATGAGATGTTCGGGGGCTACCAGACGTTTTCTCCGCTCGCCTCGTTGTACGAGGGGCAGATTAACTCGGCGGTGCAGCCCGTGCATGGCTGGCTCATGGCCGTGTCTGCCCCTGTGCTGGAGCTGTTGCAATACAGCCCTGCGGAGGTCGCGGACTTTCAGACATTTCGCCCCCTGTCGCTGCATCACGACACGGACTTCGGGATACTCTTCTTCCCGCTGAACATCCAGGGATCGACCTTTTGGAGTTCGGCTCCCGGTGGGCCCGCGTTCTGGCACGTCTTGTTTCGAACCATCCCGGTGGCATTCTCGACGCTGGTGTCACTCCTGCTCGCCCGGCGATGGCTGGTGTCGCGAGCGGTGGCGAGCGGGGGAAGCCGGGTGATGGCGATCCTGAAGGGGCTGGACGGGTTCTTTCACCGGATCAATCAGAATCGCTGGACCCAAGGCCGGGTGCTGATCCGCGACAGCGAGTCATTGCCGTACTCGGAGCCGATTGCCTGGCGCGAAACGAAGAAGCGGGCCTTTGGCACGTTTCGCTATCTAGTACGGATGCTGCTGCTGATTGAGTTACCAACGCTGTTCGTCTGTCTGTTCTTCCTGATCGTGACGGCTTACGGACGGAATTCCTATATGACTCGCAGCGAAGTGATGGTCGGCATGTCGATCATCTTGTGGATTCTGTCACTGCTGTTTCTGGTCTCGAAGGCGGCGACGGTGCTGCCCAGCGAGCGACTGCGCGAGACATTCGATGTGCTGCTCTCGACACCGCTCAAGACTCGCGAGATCGTCCAACAGAAATTCGCCGGGGTGAAGCGGCTCATCTGGGTACTCTCGATCCCCTTGGTGACTGTGGCTCTGACACACGCGATCTGGATCGAGGCCAGCGGGAAACCGTGGTGGGTCGACGAGGGAGTCGGGTGGTATCTCCTGGGCAGCCTCGGAGCGATCCTGATCTACCTGCGGATGGTCGCGTGGCTATCGATGCTCCTCGGCCTGGCGCTGAAGTCCCAGACAAAGGCCATCTTCGCCACCCTCGCCATCCTCGTCGGCTGGTGCGTAATACCGCCGGTGTTACTGGTGATCTGGGTGGAAGTCACCGGAAGCCGTCCTCAACATGACTCCGTGCTGGTTCCCCTGTTCCTCGTCCAATCCCCCGCATTCTTGATCGCAGCTGTCGAGACCGCAGAATTCGACAATAATATCGGACTGATGGTGATGTGTTCCATTATGGAGTACCTCGCGATCACAATTGCCCTCCGCGAGATCTGCCTGAGTGCTGCCGCTGCGATGTTGGGAAGACCGGAGACTCCCGAACTCGTGTCGGGACAGCGTCGCCAACGTGCCGGAGTCAAGGCGAATCGCCGGGGTTCGCGAGATGAGTCGTAGCCCCTCATGTGGAGCGTGCCTCCGCCTCCTAGGTCAACATGCCGCGAGAATGCGCTCCCTTTCAGGCAACGCCGTGAAGGATTCCCGCAAAGCGTTTCTCAAGCTTCTGCCCCCTCTCCCCCACATTCGGCGTTGCTTTCGAGGAGGACGCCACTGTGGGGGAGAGGGCCGGGGTGAGGGGGCCAGAGCGGGCGGTGTGGCCCCCTCACCCCAACCCTCTCCCCCGCAAAACGCACACGGTGAAGGCCACATCGATCGCGGGGGAGAGGGGGCCGGAATCGTGTGGGACACCTTGCGAGCGTGATCCCTAAGAAATCGTTCACGGCGAACCCTGAAGGGGTTCTACACAGGTCACGCGGGTGTGCAACCCCTTCAGGGTTGGGTTGCCCGGCGCCACGTTTCCCAGGGTGCGCTCCTGCGTCGCGACCCTGGGCTATCCTCTGCAACCCCTTCGGGGTAAACAGGGTTTCTGGCCCGAGAAAATGTGCGCAGCCTGCGCATATTTTCGAGGTGAGTCGTACAGATTGAATCCTCCGACAATCGCTCCATTGGCGGTCGTGGGGCGCGGGCAGCTACGGGAGTATATGACCCACCGGCAACCTCACTCCGGCTTCAGCTCGGTGATCGTGGTCATGGCGAGCGGGTACTGGTCGAGCAGCTTCCGGATGTCGGCGAGCGTGACGCGGCGGTAGGCATCGATCTCCTGTTCGACCGACTGGTACTCCTCGCGGTAGACCCAGTCGCCGCCGATGACCGACAGGCGACCCATCGGTCTCTCACTTCGCAAAACGATACGTGAAGCGACCTTGTTGAACGCTTCATCGAGTTCGTCAGCGGTGACGCCGGACTGGTTGATCTGTTCGAAGACCTCACCGATCCTCTCGATATTGGCTTCGGTCTCTTCGGTGTCACAGCACAGGTAACCGCCCCAGATGCCGTTGTCGAAGAACTCGTTGTACGCCAGATCACATGACTCGGCATGGCCCGGATCGACCAACTCCCAATAGAGCCGACCGCTGTCGCCATCGCCGACGATCACCGACAGCATCTCCGCGGCAAAGCGCTGCGGATCTCGGCTGGTGGGGGCGATCGAAAACAGCATCGTGTGCGCTTGGGACAACGTCGGGCGCGTCGTATACAACCGGCTGCTGGCGGGATTGCAGAGGGCCGACTGTTCTTGACGGGAGCCTTGCGGGAATGCCAGGCAGTACTGGTTCGCCAAGGTGAGAATCTCGTCCCAGTCGACTCGCCCGGCGGCGACGAGGGTCATGTTTCCCGTGTGATAACGCTGCTGGAAGTAGGTCCGCATCCGCTCGGCTGTGAGGGAGAGAATGTCCTCCTTGGTGCCGAGGATCGACTGTCCCAGCGGGTGGTGGGCGAAGTGGGCGGCCATCACCTGGTCATGCGCCAGGAACCCCGGCATGTCGTCGTACATGCCGATCTCTTCGAGGATGACCTGCTTCTCGACATCGAAATCGTCCTGCCGCAAACTGGGCTGCATCAGTGCGGAGAGTAGTTCAAACACGCGCGGCAGGTACTCCGGCAACACAGCTGCGTAGTAGAGGGTGTACTCCTCGCCGGTCTGGGCGTTGTAGTTGGCCCCGAGTTCATCGAAGACGCGGTTCACATCAGCTGCGGAGAATTGCTCGTTCCCCTTGAATGCCATGTGTTCGAGGAAGTGGCTGACCCCGGCGCAGTTTGCGGTTTCATTCCGAGAGCCGGTACGCACATAGAAGCCGATCGCCGCACTTTGAGCGCGGGGGTTGATCTCGCCAATGACTTGAAGTCCATTCGGCAGGAGAGACTGTCGAAATTCCATGAACGATTTCCGCAGGCCACAGGGCTCTCACGCTGTCCGCATCAATCGGAATCTGTGTGGCGAGAGAGCTTGATATCGCAGGGTAGCGTGTTTGGGCGACAGCAGACAGCGAGGGGTCGGTTGCAGACAAGCACTTCTGGAAAATGGTGATGTGGCCAGCGATAAACGGTCAGCATGCGGCCAACAAGTGGCGGTTCCCCGACGAACAACCCACGATCGCAGGTCATCCAATTTCACGAGAGCCAGACGCACTTTGTCATTGCCCCTCCCTCATGGGCCAAGCCCCGCTTGCAGCCGGAGAGATGTCCGCCGCTCTGAGCCGTCCGCTCAACCTCCCGACCCGGCCATGCGGCTGAATCGACCCTACGGTTTCAAGAGGCTTGAGCCGCAGATAAACACAGATGAAGAGGATCAAAGACATGGTTTATCTTGATCCGTCTGGGCCAGCACCTCGATAGCCCCTCCCTTTCTGATCTGCGTTCATCCGCGTTCATCCGCGGCTCAAACTTCTTGAAAGTCGTCGCTCACCCCAGTGGACACGAAACGCTTGTCGGACGACGCAGTGACAGCGCCGCCCGGTGTCCATGCGAATTACCGATTCACTCTGATTCCCCTCTTCATGACCACAAGATCATGGGGAGCCTTCCGATCTCGACGCTGCCTCAGGTCTCGCGCTGACCGCCCGCGACCCGCTGCGCGCGATCCAGCGTGCAAAGTCCGTGTCGCACTTCAATTTCGGACAGATTGTCGGTTCGCCATTGCTGGATGATCCCAGTGGCCGATACAGTAACATTTGCAAGAGTTGATGCGATGTCCGTAGAAGCACGAGGAAGGTCCATGTCGAACGTCTGGCACCATCCTGAACCGACCCGGCGGCTGGCGATGCAGGCTGGAACGCTCGGTCTGCTGGGTGCCTCGACCACACCGTGGGCCGAGTCGCGGGGAGCGGAGACAAAGGCGAAGGCTACGCCGATTCGATCGGTGATCTACCTGTTTCTCTCGGGCGGACTCGGCCAGCACGACAGCTTCGACATGAAGCCCGAGGCACCAGACGTGATTCGCGGGGAGTTCCAGCCGATCAGCACGCGGACGTCGGGCTTGCAGATCGTGGAGCATCTGCCGCTGCTGGCTCAGAGGAGCGACAAGTGGTCGCTGATTCGGTCGATGACGCATGGCTCGAACGAGCACTCGCTCGGGCATCTCTACATGCTGACCGGGCGATCGAAGGCTCCGCCGACCTTCAACAATGATAAGCCGATGCCGCAGGACTGGCCCTCGATCGCGGCCATCGCCGGGGACCAGTTGGCCTCGCGGAATGGGTTGCCGCCCGCTGTGGTGCTGCCCGAGCGACTGATCCACCGGACCGGTCGCGTCATTCCCGGCCAGTTCGCCGGAGAGATGGGCCGCCGTCGCGACCCGTGGTTTATCGAGGCGTGCCCCTTCAACTCCACGACCTATGGAGCTTATCCCGAGTACGAATTCCACCACGCCAGCGGTTCACTCAAAACACCGAACCGCCCGTTCATGGCCCCCAATCTGAGCCTGCCGGACCAGCTGCCTTCCAGTCGGCTCGATCGGCGGTTGGAGATGCTGCAGAGCCTCGAAGACCAACGACGCACCTTGGACACAGCTGCGAGTGTCGGGGAGTTTTCGCGGCATCGAGCGTCGGCTGTGTCGCTGCTGTTGGATGAAAAGGTGAAGTCCGCGTTCGACGTGACACAGGCTGACGCCGCGATTCAAGAGCGGTACGGCCGCAACACATTCGGATGGTCGTGTCTGATGGCGCGGCGGCTGGTGAAAGCCGGAGTGGGCATGGTCCAAGTGAACCTGGGGAACAACGAGGCGTGGGACACGCACGGCAACGCCTTTCCGAACCTGAAGGACTTTTTGTACCCGCCGACTGATCGCGCGGTCTCGGCCCTGCTGGACGATCTGGCGGAGACCGGTGAACTCGACAGCACGCTGATCGTGATGGCTGGCGAGTTTGGACGGACGCCGAAGGTGCTGCATCTGCCTCAGCACTACAAGTTGCCGGGCCGCGACCACTGGGGCGGGGCGCAGAGCGTCTTCATCGCGGGCGGTGGGATCGCGGGGGGACGGGTTTACGGAGCCACCGACAAGATCGGAGCCTACCCCACGCATGATCCCGTCAGCCCGGAAATGCTGGCCGCCACGATCTACGACCGCCTGGGAATCCCTGCGGACGCCATGTGGCACGATGACCAGGGACGACCGCATGCGGTCTACCACAGTGAACCACTGTCCGCGTTGATGGGGTGAGTGCGACCGCTCTGAGCGGAGTACGTCGTGTGTGCGTCCGAAAAGTCGGTGAAATCTGGTCACACCAGTGGACTCGGATCGTGAGGCTGGGCTTCAGCCGCGAAGCGGCGATAGCATGTAGCCGTGGGCGCAGCCCACGGACCCGCAGCCCGCATGATCTCCAGCCGCGAAGCGGCGACAGCGAGCCCCGTCCCGCAGCGAGACATTCACC
>JAYTCW010000615.1:0-13036 GCA_043736295.1 Planctomycetota bacterium
AGAGTCGCCTTTCGCTCCGCGAAAGGACGTGCTTTCGCGGAGCGAAAGACGACACTGCCTGCCACAACCGATTTTTTCGAATGCCCATGTCCCGCCAAGGTCGGCGGTCCACCCGGCATTCTGAATCCGAGAGACACCATGGACGTCATTGATAAAGTCGGCGAGTTCTTCAACGGAATGACTTCGCTCGCAGAACGCGGAATTCGCGGTGTGTTCGGTTCTTCGAACGAACGCGCTGTGCGCCGCGTCGGGTACGTCCGCAACCGGGATGGCAGCAGCCTGATCATCCCTGGCTCGGCTCTCGACCGCATCAACCAGCTCGAACCCGATTACGAAAAGCTCTCCGAAGGGGAACTCAAGGCGACGGCCTCGAAGCTGCGCGCCAAGCTGACCGACGGGAAGACGCTCGAAGAGATCCTGCCCGAGGCATTCGCTGCCGTCCGCGAGTCGGGCAAGCGCTTCCTGAAGATGCGGCACTACGACGTGCAGATGGTCGGGGGGTACGTACTGCATCAGGGCAAGATCGCCGAGATGGTGACCGGGGAGGGGAAGACGCTGGTCTGTACATTGCCCGCGTTCCTCAACGCCTTGGCGGGCAAGGTCCATGTCATCACCGTCAACGACTACCTGGCCAAGCGCGACATGGAATGGGTCGGCCCCACGCACATCGGGCTCGGCCTGACCGTCGGGGCGATCCAGTCCCCGATGCAGCCGTGGGACCGCCAGCCGCAGTACGCCTGCGACATCACCTACGGCACGAGCAACGAGTTCGGCTTCGACTACCTGCGCGACAATATGAAGCCGCGCAAAGACATGCAGGTGCAAGGCCGCCTCGACTTCGCCGTCGTCGACGAAATCGACAACATCCTCATCGACGAGGCCCGCACCCCGCTGATCATCTCCGGCCCTGCCCACGACGACATCACCAAGTACGCCACAGCCGACAAGGTCGCCCGCCAGCTGAAGCGGGACGAGGATTTCGAAGTCAAAGAGAAGGAACATTCCTGCCATCTGACCGAGTCGGGGATGCGCCGGGCGGAAGGCTTGGCCGGGGTCGAGAGCTTCTATACCGTGGGGAACATGGAGTGGCCGCATCTAATCGACCAGTCGCTCAAGGCCCACTTCCTCTACAAGCGGGACGTGAACTACGTCGTCGAGAACGGCGAGATCGTCATCGTCGACGAGAACACCGGTCGCAAGATGCCGGGTCGCCAGTGGAGTGACGGTCTGCATCAAGCGTGCGAAGCGAAGGAAGGGGTCCGCATCAAGGAGGTCTCCCAGACGCTGGCGACCGTCACCCTTCAGAACTACTTTAAGCTGTATAAGAAGCTGTGCGGGATGACCGGGACCGCGATGACCGAGTCGACCGAGTTCATCAAGATCTACGGTCTGGAAGTCATCGCCGTTCCCACGAACCGTCCCGTCAAGCGCGTGAATCACCCCGATGTGATCTACCGCACCGAGCGCGAGAAGTGGAACGCGGTCGTCGAAGAAATCCTGGAGGTCCACAAGACCGGCCGCCCGCTGCTGATCGGCACCAAGTCGATCGAGAAGAGCGAACACATCTCCGCCATGCTCGGACGACGGGGTGTCAAGCACAGCATCTTGAACGCCAAGCATCACGAGCGAGAAGCCGAGTTCATCGCCCAGGCCGGTCGTCTGAGTGCCGTGACCATCGCCACCAACATGGCCGGTCGCGGGACCGACATTATCCTCGGGGGAAATCCCGAGTACATGGCCTGGGAGAAGCTCAAGCAGAAGTATGGCTCGCGTCTGGATGTCCCCAAGGACGAGTGGGACCACGCCAGCGATGAGATCGCCGAACAGCAGGGGATGAAGGCCGAGGGCCGCCAGGTGGCCGAAGTCGGCGGGCTGCATGTCGTCGGCGCCGAACGTCACGACTCCCGCCGTATCGACCTCCAGCTGCGCGGGCGATCGGGTCGGCAAGGCGATCCCGGCTCCAGCCGGTTCTACCTGTCACTGGAAGACGACCTGATGCGGGTCTTCGCCGGTGACTGGGTGCGGAGCGTGCTGGCGTGGCTGGGCATGCAGGAAGGGGAAGCCATCGAGCACCCGATGGTCACCAAGCAGATCGAGAAGGCGCAAAAGAAGGTCGAGGAACGCCACTTCGACTCCCGCAAGAACCTCCTCGAATACGACGAGGTCATGGACTTCCAGCGCAAGGCCGTCTACTCCTACCGCCAGCGCATCCTCGACGGGGCCAGCTGTCGCGAGATCATGGTCGACATGATGAGTCGGCAGGTACAGAAGTCGGTCGAGTCCTTCCTCTCTCGCAAGTATCCCTTCGAGACGCTGGCTGCGTGGGCGACCCAAACACTGCCCATTGAAACTCCGATTACGGAGTACGATGTCCGCGGCATGGAAAAGGACCAAGCCGTCAACTACCTGACCTCGGAATCCGAACGCCAGGCCGATTCGCTCATCAATGAGCAGATCATCGAAAACCTGCCCAAAGGATTGCCCGAGTCGGATTGGAACTGGCAGGCGTTCTCCAGCTGGGTCAACCGGATGTACGGCCAGAACACGAACCCGCGCGAGCTGCAGCGGATCGCCAAGCCGGACGGGGCGGACGGATACGATACGGACGAACTCCAGCGAACGATGCTGGAACGCGCGGTCGACTACATCAACAAGCTCGACTTCTCGTCGCTGGACATGTTTCTGCACGAAGACTTCGGTCGCAACCAGTTGTCGGGCTGGCTGCAACACCAGTTTGGGTTGGCGATTCCGGCTTCGCAGTTCGACATCCACGAGGAGCCAGATAAGGCGATCCCTATGGTCATGGCGAAGCTTCGCGAGCGATACGACGAGAAGGACGCCCGCTTCCCAGTCGTCATCAGCCTGATGCGGTTCCAAGGGAACGCCACGACTCCGGCGGACCGCGAGGGCCTCATCCGTTGGGCGAATAACCGTTTCCGCAGCCACCTCGATGCGCAGGCGACCCAGTCGTTGGGGGGCGAGGCACTGGCGGAGAAGGTCCTCGAAGCCAGCCGCGACTTCCTGCCGAAGGACGACATCACCGCCCAGGTGAACGCTTACCTCGCGAAGGCCTTCCCGAAGATCAAGGGGAAGCCCGGACCGCTCCGGGATGCCAATGCCCTTCGCGATCTGCATGACTTCGTCTTCAAGAGGTTTGAGACAGAACTCGATCTCGATGAGATGAACCAGCAGCCCGAAGAGACGACCAAGATCGAGGCCCTCAAAGCCTATGAGATGAAGTACCGGCCCGAGATGGGACAGGCCGAGCGGCAGGTGCTGCTCGAACTGCTCGACAATGCGTGGAAGGAACACCTGTACCACATGGACTTCCTGCGGCAGAATGTCGGCCTTGTCGGCTACGCGCAGAAAGACCCCAAGGTCGAGTACAAGCGCCAGGGGATGAAAGAGTTCGACGCCATGTGGGACCGCATCGGCGAGGCCGCCACCTCCGCCGTCTTCCGCCTCGAACGCGAAAGCGACCCCCGTTTCCTCCGCGATGTCTGGCACGAGACAGCTGCCGTACATGAGTCGGCAGCTCCGATCATGGAGGAGCCGGTGGCCGACAGACTTCCGAAGTCTTCCGAGACTTCGGAAGTCTCGCTAGGCGGTACTCAACCGGGTCAGGCCCCGACCGCCATCGAGCCGATCCGCAACCGCGAAAAGAAGCTCGGCCGCAACGACCCCTGCCACTGCGGGAGTGGGAAGAAGTACAAGAACTGCCACGGCGGGGCGTAACCGGGAGTTCCGGAGCGACGTTCGCCAGAACGTGGGCTATCGTCTCACGGCGCTTGCGGAAGTCCATCGACACTCACCCACATTCTGGCGAACGTGGCTACAGGGGAAAGACACATGCGAACCATCACCGTGGACGAAGCCCGTACGGAATTTCCGCAAGTGTTGCTGGAAGTCGAAGCGGGTGGTGAGGTGATCATCGCCCGTAATGAAAAGCCCATTGCACGGTTGGTTCTCATTGCCTCAGCGCCGCCGAAGTCTCGCCCGAAGGTGGGTGAACTCCTCGGTCAATCCTTCTCGATCCCTGACGAAACGTTCGCTCCGTTAACTCCAGATGAACTTCAAAAGTGGTTGTGAGTGGATTTGACTGGCTAGGGCCCCATCAAGGCTTGATTTTGGGGTTCGCCTCCCTGCGGGAGGGAGAGGCTCCTGCCGAGCCGCATCCACCAAGCAGCGTGTCCCCTGGCTCGCGGCTCAGCAGGAGCTTCGCCCTCCCAGACGGGCCTCGCTCAACCCCGATTCTGAGCCTTGACGGGACACTAGTGGCCAAAACCACGGTCAGTTTTCATTGTGTACTCGCAGATTGACATCCCCTGCAGGGACAGCCGCGTAATTCCAGAAGATAACGTTTGACAAGCCGTAATTCATCGATAGCGTAGGCATAGTGCAGAGGGGGAAGTGGCCACCATCGACTGCTTACTGAAGGAGATCAGAGTGTACAAAAAGATCAGCTTTTCAATCGCAATTCTCTGCCTCGTGTTGTCCGGAGGTGAGAATCGAGCGGGAACTTGCAATCTGACGATGAACGCGCCAGCGAATGGCTTTGCAGTGTCGATTGCTCCTCCGACGAATGGAGTCATCACGGCATCTGGCAAGGAAACCATCCGACCGAAGGTGAAGATCAGGTGGATGCGACCTGGAAAAATGGACAGCGTTGTCAATTTCACCGTACTGGCAAATGACACATGGTCTGACACTCAAACGTTTACGCAAGCGTCACCTCTTTATGTCAGCGCTCAATCAATGAGTAACGCGGAAGTCCTGGACACTTGTCTTCAATACAGAGGCGGCAGTATCCTCTAATGGTCTCATTCATCGCCTGCGGTACTATTAAACGGACCGCAGGCGATGAATTTGTGTTGTGCGTTCATAAAATGGAGAGATTTAATGATAAACACACTCACGAATCGCAGGAGAGGCATCACGGTTCCTGAAGTTCTGGTGGTCATCGCCATCATATCGATCCTCCTGTGGCTGCTGCTTCCAGCTGTGCAGAGTGCTCGCGAAACTGCTCGGCGGTCACAGTGCCAGTCTCATCTGAGGCAAATTGGAATCGCAATCCAGAACTACGAGTCACTTCATCGAGTCTATCCCAATGGTTTTGCGAGTTGGATGAGGGAGTGTCTTCCCTTTGCGGAACAAGAAAGTCTCCATAAGAGAATTCAACTGTTCGAGGCTGGTCAATTGACTCGGCAAGAACTTCGCTCAGCCAACGTGCCGCTCTATATCTGTCCGTCCGATCCACTCGCGCAAGAATTCCGTGGCTGGTCCCCCAGTTATGTCATGAATGATGGATTCTGGCCACAAAAATACTGTGCCAACGGGTTCTTCCGTGCCTGCACACGCAGCCAGATGGATGAAGACCTCCACACCTTATACCGGTCAACGCGTCCGGCGGACTTTTCGGATGGACTTTCAAACACAGCAGCGATTACGGAGAAGCTTGTCGTCCCGAATGCCGACCGAATGGATGGATTTGTGCGGGATGACCCGGGACTCTATAACCGCCTCTTCATGGAAACGATCATTTCGACAGGCATCGATGATCTCGATGTCTTTGCCGATCGCTGCCAGCATCATTCAATTATTCCTGCAGCATATCTGATAAGAGTCAATGATCTGCTGCACTTTAACGGGTCTGAGTACAACCACGTACTGACACCCAATCAAAATAGTTGTTTCAATGGCAGCAATGAATATTCAATCTCTGAGGCGATTACAGCGAACAGTGTGCACCCCGGCGGAGTCAATCTGCTATTGGGAGACGGTGCGGTGAAGTTCACTTCCAATTCGATCGATATTAAGGTCTGGCGGGCGTTGGGATCACGCAACGGTGGAGAAACCATAGGCAGTTTTTGACCGTCGCTGTTGGTTGAAAGTCAGGCACTCTTGGCGTCACCACTTCGCCGATTGCCGGGTTGGTTCCCATCTCGCCCGGATGATTTAGCGCACTGCCTGTTCGCTGTGGAACTGCCGCGTCGGGGCCACGGTCTCGCCCCAAAATCGCAGGCGGGAACTCTGGGGCACCAGGCCAAGTTCGGCCGCCAGTTGATGGAATTGCTTGAGTCCCTGGCGCTCGGCAGATCCCAAACGGAAGTGCAGATTGTGGGTCAGGTAGCGCTGAGCCACCTCCGCACTGATTCCCAGCGGCCCGCTTTCTCGCTCCGCAATTGTCCCCAAGCTCAGCAGGCCGAGATCGCGCACAGCTGACAGGGCTTCCCCCACGCCGCGCAGATCGGTGTCGCGGCGGGCCACCCACATCGCAAAGACGAACGGCAAGCCGGTCCACCGCAGCCACTCCTCGCCCAAGTCCCAGACCGCGTGAAACCGCTCAGCCGGGGCGTGCATGGCTCGATCGCCGATTAACAAGATCGCATCGGCAGTGGTCGCCTCGGTCCCTTGATGCAGCGCCAAGGACTCGATTTTCGGCTCGACGCCAAATTGCTCGCTCAGGATCACCTTGGTCAGGCAGGCACTGGTCCGCGATCCCTCATCTAAGGCGAGCGTCCGAATCTCTCCCAACGGAACACGGCTGTAGAGTTTGACACTCATCACCGGGCCATGGGTGGCCACACAGGCATCGGAGACGATGACGTAATCCGGATCGGAGAACGCCTCGACCGAGGGGATCAAGGCGACATCCAGCCGCCCCTTTTGCAGTTCGTCGGCCAAGCGGCTCGGGACATCCAGCAAGAGTGATGCACCGGGCAGAGCGACGGAGAACCCCTCGATCAGCGGCTTAGAATTCAGATAGCTGACAGCCCCGACGCGCAGCGACCGACGCCCAGAGCGGTCGGCGAGGGGGTCGATTGAGCTGATCATGGAATCCTCCGGTGGCACCGAGTGCCGATTGTACGGGGAGCGATACCGTTGGCAATTTCCGAAAAGAGGGAATTCAGAGGTCCAATCGAAATCTCTCCGGTCTGAGAACCGGGGGGGAGCTTTCCGAATAACCGTGTTGTGGACTAGATTCCCGACTGTGGCGAATCGGCGCGGGCGGAAAGACACCGCTGTGCAGGGTTTCGCCCCTTGATCGACGGGGATTTTCATGGACGCACTGCGAGTGGGACTGATTGGGCTGGGAAACGTCGGAATCGGCGTCGCCCGCCTATTGCGAGAGCAAACCGCGCGGCTGACGCAGCGGTCCGGGCGGGAGATCCGCCTGACGCGGGTAGCTGTGCGCGATGCGTCCCGGCCGCGAGAGGTGGAAATTCCCGCCTCAATCCTGACCACTGACCCGCTGGCTGTGGCGACCGCTTCCGATGTCGATGTGGTCGTGGAACTGATCGGCGGACTGCACCCAGCTCGCGAGATCGTGCTGGCCGCCCTCAAAGCGGGCAAGGATGTCGTGACAGCCAACAAGGCCCTGCTCTGCGAACACGGAGCCGAGCTCTTCCAAGCCGCGCGCGAGGCGAAACGCTGCATCGCCTTCGAGGCAGCTGTCGCGGGCGGAGTGCCGATCATTCACATCCTCGGCCAGTCGATGGCCGCCAACCAGATCACCGCCATCGAGGCAATTCTCAACGGCACCAGCAACTTCATCCTTACCGAGATGTTCCAGAACGCCGCAGCTTATAACGACGCCGTGGCCTTGGCTCAGAAGCTCGGATTCGCCGAAGCCGATCCGACCATGGATGTGAAGGGGACCGATGCCGCCCAGAAGCTGGGGCTGCTGACGCTGCTCGCCTTCGGGACCGCCGTCACGCCCGACCAGTTTCTGGTACAGGGGATCGACACGATCGACTTGGTGGATTTGGAGTATGCTGACGACCTGGGCTATGCCGTCAAATTACTGGCCACAGCACGACTCGTTTCGGGCAAATTGGAGATGCACACTCAGCCGACCCTGATCCGCAATGACCGCCCCGTTGCCCAGACTGATGGCCCCTACAACATCATCGGCCTGACCGGCGATGTCGTCGGCAAGACCTGGTACTCGGGACAGGGAGCCGGGGGCATGGCGACCGCCTCTGCGGTGGCGTCGGACATCATTGATGTGGCAGCTGGGCGGGCCCGCATCAATTTCGAGCGGCTCGACCTGTGGGGAAGTCACCCGCCGTTCCCGCTCCAACCGGTCGAGGAGATCGTCCGGCGGTACTACTTGCGATTCTCGGTCGAGGACCGGGCCCACGTCATGGCCGAGATCACCGACGCCCTCGGGCGAAACGGCATCAGCTTGGCCTCCGTGATCCAGCACGAGACTCCCGAACCCGACGCCGACGCCGACGCTCCCGCAGCCACCGGTCCACAGTTTGTCCCACTGGTCATCATGACCCACCGCACCCAGGAAGGACAGCTGCGAGCCGCGGGCGAGTCGCTCGCGAAGCTCGATTGCATCCGGATGCCGTGGGTGTGCATGCCGATCAGTGACTGAGGCGAGCTGAGATTGGGGGGAGCAAGTCTCCACGGGGAGGGCCAGGCCAGTGCTGTGACCAGGGTTGTGCCCTACTTAAATCCCCAGCTTCTTTCGCAATTCTTGCGTTGCGAGATGATCTGGATGGGTCTTTTGCACGGCATCGAGCAACTCGCGGGCTTTGTCATTGCGGTCGGTCTGGGCGTAGCACTCCGCGAGGCCGAGTTGGCTGTCCACGCGGGCCGGTTCGAGTTCGAGGGCGGTCGCGAAGGCTCGTTCGGCGACCGTCCACTCCTTCAAAGCCATACACGCCCGACCGAGTAATTCCTGCGTTTCGACCGAGGTCACATCAATCAGCAGCGAGTCGGCTGCCCATATCCTGGCGGTCCCGGCATCCCCCGCAGCCAGCTTGATCTTCGCCAGCTTCCGACGAATCGCGGGGTCGTCCTGATCCAGAATGACCAGCACTTCCAGTAGCTCAGTAAGGTCATTTTCGTTGCCCAACTCCTCGCAGGCTTTCGCAGCTGCGGTGGCAAAGAGTGCGTCACGGGGGAACGACTTGCGGCCAATCTGAGCGGTTTCGAGGACCACGGCCCAGTTCTTCTGTTGAGCCGCCAGCGTGCAGAGAGCGGCCAGGACTTCGCGGTGTGGGTCGGCGACATCGCGAATGATTGTGAGGGTCTCAATCGCTTCGGCCTGCTTCCCCGCGTTGGCATTCATGAGAGCCACGATTACATTTGAGAGCGGACGTTCCGGCTCTTTCGCCAGGACCGCATCGGCAATCTTGCGAGCCTGCGGCACACGGCGAGTTCGCATCAGAGCGAAGGCGTACTCATCGGCGGCCTGCATGTCGTCCATGTTCGCCTTGTGCTTCGCCTCGGCGGACTTCAGGTCGGGTAAGGCGGCAGCGCGACCGGCGGTGAAGGTCGCCACTCGCTGTGCCAGGAACTCGAGATACTCGGTTTCGAACTGCGGCTTCTCGATGGAGAAGACTTCTCGGAGCGCCTCCTCAGTGGTCTTCCCCTGTCGGTAGGCGGTGAGCAACTTGGCATTCGAATCGGCCCCGTATTTCTGCTCCAGAAACACGGCATACAACGAGGCCTGGCAATACGCCAGCGTCCAGTCGTCCGGAGACTTCGGCTTGCGGAACCCGTCGTTGATCGTGTCGAGGTTGAACAGCTCCCCCTTGGGCTGTCGCTCCAGGAGCAATTCCTCCCACGATGGCGGAAAGGCCGACCCTTCGATGCGGACCGCCAGAGCTTCGGTGTACCAGTGCGGGATATTGAACTGCGTGGCCTGCAAAGTGAGCACGTGCGAGAACTCATGCCGCAGCACACGCCCCCAATGATAGGGTTTCTGCGTCTGATTCGGATTGGCGAGAGCGACCATCACTCCGGTCGAGGCCCCGATCGTCTGAATCCACGGCAACCCGATCATGCGCGAACTGAACCACGCATGCGCCCCCTGCCCCTTGGCGTTGCCATAGATCTCGAACTGCGTGCGCTGTGGCGGCTCGTAACCAAACTTCGCGACGAGTTCGGGGTAGGCCAGTTCCAAATGATCGGCCATCGCCTGGCCCAGCAGCTTCTGTTCGTGGTCGATGCGGATCACGAAGTGTTCGGTGGTAATCGTGTCGTAGGTCTTGAGGACGCCGAGCACCTTCCGCATGTTGCTGGTGCGGACGTGAAACGGGTCAGCCTCGAACGCCTCGTTGAGCAGCTTCTCCGCCTCATCGATCTTCCCGGTCCGCATGCAGAGCATCCCGAGCTGGGTGCGGGGCGCGGTCAGTTGGGGCATGACCTCGATCGACTTGCGGTAGCAGACCTCGGCCTGGTCGTACTTGCGATGGGCTTCGAGAACTTGTCCAATGGTGGCCAGCATCTCGCCGGGCTTGGAATTCGACTGGAGGACGGTCGCGAGCGCATCGAGGAACGGCTTCGGCAGCGCGGACTCCTTCGGCATTTGAGGGAGATTAGCCCAGGCTGCGGCGAGCGTCTCCGTGGGCAGCAGTCGCTCGCCGAGCAGGGCGAGTGCGGCCTTGCGCCCGAGGACGCGCTGGTCCGCCGGGTTGATGGCCAGCGCCTTGTCGAGCCACTCTCCCGCAGGTTCGGGAACGTCCGTCAGCAGATACGTATCGGCCATCAACACCAGCGCCGTCGGCGAGCGCGGGTTGCACTTCAGAGCCTGCTCGGCACGCTCGCGGGCCTTGTCGTGCTTGTAGTCCTGCAAGAACGACAGTCCAATGGCAGCGTGAATCTCTGCCACATGCGGATTGATCCGTAAAGCGTTGTGGAACTCGGGCACCGCCTGGCTCTCGTTGTACTTTTCGAGCAGCAGTGAGCCGGAGAGCAGGGGAGCCTGCCAGCAGTTCTTATCGTCGGTGAGAGCGTCCTTGCAGACCTCGTTCACCACGAACTTGAAGACCGAGCTGACCCGATTCCAGCGGGCATACTGGGCCGATCCCTCGCCGATCCACATCAGCGTTTCGGCGTCCTTGGGCTGCGAGCGGTTGTAGTATTGAATGAACCACTGATACGCCTTCGCGGCCTCGTCGAGTTGCCCCAATTCGGCGAGTGCGTGAGCGAGGATCAACCGCGAGTGGACGTGCTGCGAGTCCTGATCGACCCCCGCTTGAGCCAGCTCGCGAGCCTGCGTATATCGCCCCCGCAGGAAGTTCAACTCCGCGTGCCGGGCCAGCAGCGCGGGCGATTTCGCCTGGGCAGTGAGAGCCGCCGTGATCGTCTCTTCGGCGTCCTCCCAGCGACCGGTCTCTTCCTGAACGCGACTCTGACCGAGCCAGACGGCGATGCGATCCGCATCGGGGAGGTCTGTCTGTTTCAGGAGGGCCTCGTAGGCTTCAGTCGCCTCCTCGTACCGGCCTCGCAGTCGGTGCTCTGTCGCAGTGGCCAACGGACTGAGTCCAGGGGCGGAGTCCTCTGTGCTGGCGGAAAGATCCGAGCTCGTCCCGGCTGGAACCTCTTCAGCTCGCGAGACACTTCCCGCGAGGAATAACAGCCCGATCCCGACCACAGAAAAACGCCAACGTCGAAGCATGAGATTGCCTTCGCCAAAGAGTTGTATTCCTCATTGAGTATACCGGCAAAGAACCCCGTTCACAGCGAGAACACGTGCGAACGTGCCTCCAGACACCCGATCCGTCAGCGAGGATGTCCGACCCTTGATGCACAACGGCACTGAGATCTCCAAGAGTCGCTCCCGGCATCACAAGTCAGTACATCAGAGGGCAAACGCCATGGTGTGAGAGAGAGTCTCCACATTCCCAGCTGCGTCTTCACCCTGGGCTGTGAGTTCTATGACGCCCTGGCGGTCGAGGGTCACATCCCAGGTTGCCAGGTTGTCGGAGGTGGCTGTGGCGGCCTGACCATTGACGAGGACTCGCTGCACCTCGCCGTTGTCCGAACAGGTGCCCTGTACGATCAGCTTCCCGTCTCGGGGTGTCACGTGTGTGATGACCGTTGCAGGAGGGAGGTCGTCCACGGGAGTCAGCAGTTGCGGGAAGTCGATGTTGGCAACTTCGGTGACGCGCGATTCATCACCGGTCAGCGGCGGCTCGGAGCGGTAGGCTTCCGGGTGGGCCTTGTACTCAGGGGACTTGATGCTGACGACCTGGGCGTGTCGACCGGGTCCGTACCAGTCGTGCAGGATGACGGGGACGCCCTTCTCGAACTGGGGCTGGGGCCGGGGGCCGCCGCCGAGATTGACGATCGCTTTCTGCTGGCTGTTGTCCTTCCAGTTCACGGTCTCGACGTGGCGGAAATGAGTCACCGCGCGGCCCGTATCGTTGTCATCGGAGATTTGAATCAGCGGCATCCCGCCGGACCGGCAGTTGTCGAACGTCAAGCCGTCCACGGTGAGCATGCCGTGTTGCAAACTGAGATCGTCATGGCCGCGATTAAACGGCTCGGTGTTCGTCCTGCGAATCGTCACATTGCGGTAAACGTGGTTGTCATAGTTCGGGTGATAGACTCCGTAGTCGGTGTGGATCGTCAAGTTCTCGACCAGCAGCGACGGCACTTGCGGCCTGAGTCCGTAGTGGGTGTTCCAGATTTTGGTGTTACGCATGATGAAGGGATGTTTCGTATCCGGGCCGACGCCGTTCACTCCCTCACCCAGGTTGATGCCGTACAGGCCGTGGCTGCTGTGAACCTCGTTGTCATCGAACCGTACAAACGGGAGCGTCCGGATGTCGACATCCTGGAGCGACCCATCCGGCTGCTGCACGGGCAAGGTCAGCTTGAGTTCGCTGGTCTGCGTGGCCTCGAACCGATAGCCGTAGTTTCCATTCGCCGTTGCCACATTGCGGGTAAACGTGTTGAGACTGTTCGCCCACCAGAACCCCGCTCCCTCATTCTGATCGAACGGCAAGACCTGCTTCGGCAGCTTCTTCGTCGATCGGGCTTCCACCGCCAGATTGCGGTCGAGGACGTTGTAGACCTCGGTCCCGTCCTCCAGGAAGTACCCATGACCGAGGCTCTTGTACCCCACACAGTCGCGGACGACGAGATAGTTGGTGCCATGAATCGTCAGCCAGCGGTTGCGGCTGTCCCAGATCGAAGCCCCGATGACCGAGCTGCCGCGCATCGTTGAGCCGACGAGATGGAAGTGCAGGCTGTAGCGCCCTAGGACGCCCTGCTTGCCGAGGTGACGGAA
>JAYTCW010000616.1:0-2313 GCA_043736295.1 Planctomycetota bacterium
ACGAGGCGTACCTGTACTCGATCAACAAAGAGATCGAGGACGGCGAACGCGAGTTGGCCACCAGCAAGCTCTCGAAGGCCCCCGTGCAGGCCAGCAAGGCGGCGGCTAAAGTGGCTCCCAAGGCTGCGAAACGCAACGAACGCGAGATCCGCAAAGAGATCAACAACATCGAGAAGCTGATCTCCCGCCTCGATGGCGAGAAGAAGGCTTTCAATGAGCAGATCATGAATACCAGCGACGCCAAACTGGCGATGCAGGTCCACATGGAGATGATCGTCATCGCCGCCCAGTTGACCGAAGCCGAAGAGAAATGGTGCGTGCTGAGCGAGGAATTGGCCGAGGCATAAACCGAAATTCATTCCGTGAGCGGCACGGCGCTAGCCGCCGGTTCCCCTCAGTGTGAATTGTCCATGAATCGCGATCTCGCTGGACAACGGAACCGGCGGCTAGCGCCGTGCCGCTCACCGAGTAGACGACAGGCTGGAAGCCTATCCCGCGGCGACTTACCGCACGTAATGGGACCATGCGATGTGCGTTACCTTCTCATTCTCCGCCCGGCTGATGACAAGCGTCGTCGAGGTCTCGTCGCGGTTCACTGAGATCATGCGGAGCAGGAACGGGCGTTCAAGCGAGTCGTCCTGGATGAAGACCGATTGGCCACCCTCGGGGGCATCGGCGGGCTTCGCGGGTGGCGCATGTTCCTCGGTGATGCCGAATTTTCTGACGTAGTATTCGACGACCTTTTCGAAGCCATCCGGAGTGGTGAGGATCGTCTCGCAGCGGGTCGACGGGGCGGTGCGTTCGCCGCCCCGCAGGGTGGCACCGTCGCTCATCGTCGCCCCGTCGAGCGGCTGGGATTCGGGGTAGCGAAACTCTTCCAGCATTCCCAGCAGAGAAAGCTGCCTGTCCGGTTTCGCGTTCGCCTGCGGCAAGCACGCCCACGTCAAACTGAGACCGACGACGCTGAGCAGGATAAACTGGCTGAGGTTCCAGCGAGGCATGGTGTTCTCTTTCCGGAGAGTGTTTGAGGGCGGGTTCACCCACTTTGACGAACGAACATCCGACTGGCTTTCGGTGAATCCTCAAGTTGCCACAGAATGTCCGTTTCCCCCAAAAATGGCATGAAATCTCCCCCAACGGTCGACGAACTGCTAACGTATCCGTACTAGGGAATGGGATTGTGAAACCGATCCACTCCTGTCGAGGGTAACACTCGGCAAGGTTTCCACTTGTGTCGTTTCGACCATCTCCCTGACCTCGACCGCCCGGAAGTTTGTCATGCAGTCTTGTCTCTGTTCCGCCGTCCGCACCCGCTGCAACCGCCCGTCCCGCCGTGCATTTACGTTGCTCGAACTGTTGATTGTGCTGGCCATCATTGGCGTGATCGCGGCCATGGTGGTGCCGCGTTTCCTGGCTCAGCAGAAGGGGGCTCTCGTCAAGCTCGCCCGAATTGCCATCAAGAGCGTTGAGCAGGCGAGTGACAACTATGCAGTTGACCACGATGGTGAGCCTCCTACCGGGTCTCAGGATGTGGCAGTGCCCCTCTTCCTCAAGCCGCTCGACAAAGAGGGCAAGCCCATGAAGCAATACATTGACAAGCTTCCCAAGGACCCCTGGGACCAGCCACTGTTTTATGAGTACCCTAACTCCAAGGCCCCCGACACTGATCGCCCCGCAATCTGGTCCTCCGGCCCGAATCGCCAGAATGAAAACGGCGAGGGCGATGATATCAACAACTGGAAGGATCTAGCGAAGTAGAAGCTGTTAGCGATCAGGTGGCAGCCAATCTTGGGTGCGTGTGTCAGTGACGTGAGAGGAGTCACTCACGCCAGAACCGGGATTAGAGCCGCGAAGCGGTGGCAGCATGTAGCCGTGGGTGAAACCCACGGTATTCGTGCCCCCGAAACGATCGCAGGCGCGAAGCGGCGACAGAAGGACGGAGTCGAATCGTTGGGATAGAGTGGCTTTCACGAGGTCGGTGGACGCTCGCTACCCCCGCTTCGCGGCTGGAAAGAAGAATGCGAGCCCCCCGTGAGGTTTCACTGAATTCTTGACATACACACCGACCCACAATCCCCGGGTGCGTGCGTCTCAAATGTCGGTGGATCGAGAATTTGCCAGGACATTGACCCCAACGGGGTCTCGCCTCGTAGCCCAGGGTCGGCCGCGCAGCGGAAGACCCTGGGGAAGGGAAGCGGATTCCCATCAACCCCAACGGGGTTGCGTCCCACGCCTGACGCAACCCCGTGGGGGTTGGAACTCGCGTCATCGATCGCCAACCCAGGGTTTCCCGCTGCGCGGGCAACCCTGGGC
>JAYTCW010000617.1:0-26348 GCA_043736295.1 Planctomycetota bacterium
CACGAAATCGCCCATTGTGGATTTCGAGGATCGATGATTGGGGACTCCCTTGGATTTGCTGCAAATATCAACTCAAGGACGGTCGGTGGGAATGGCACTTTCTGGCCGTCGATCACAGCGGCATGGTCCGAGTCAAACATCGCACATCAAAAAACAAATGACGGGCGGAACTGACCTCCGAGGCCCGCGCGGCGGCCCTGTTGTAGAACAAGCTTCGAGCGGGACTGTAGTGAAAGCATCAGCGGATGACCTCACCTATCCCGGAGGGATGACAGCCCATCGCCGGTGGTCGAGCGCAGCGACACCACCGGCGATGAGCTGTGACCCCTCCGGGGTGGGATTTGTGTCGAGTCCCAGGGGTTGCAACCTCTGGGCTGTGTTTGCTTCGAGTCACTGAACTTCAATGGAATTGAAAGAGTCAACCATGAACCCATTCGCTTCTCCGTTCTCCCGCCGCGAGGCCCTCCAGGCCACGATCGCTTCTGTCGGACTCGGGGCCTTGGCGTTTGAACCGACTCAAGCTGCGGCGGCCTCGCCACTCATCCCCGACGCACGGAGGAGTTCGCCGAAGAAGTACGACATGCTCAAGTCGATCAACCTGTGGGCCTTTCCGTATCCGGAGCGAATGAACCTCCGCGAGTGCCTGCAACTCGCCAAGGATGCCGGGTTCGATGGCATCGAGTTGAACTATGACCTCGACAACGACCTCTCGCCCAAGCACGGCACAGCTGACTACTACGCGATCCGCAAGATGGCCGATGAGATCGGCATCCAGATCAGCGGGTTGTGTTCATTCCTGTTCTGGCCGTATCCGCTGACCAGCAATGACCCCGCCAAGCGGGCGCAGGGGATCGAACTGGCGGGCAAGATCGCGCAGGCGGCGCATGACCTCGGCGTCGAGAACGTTCTCGTTGTGCCGGGAGCAGTTCATATCCCGTGGCGGACCGATCATGAGCCGGTGGCCAATGACGTATGCGATCAGCGGGCCCGCGAGGCGGTGGGCCAACTCGCCCAGCAGGCCGAGAAGCTCAAGGTGTGCCTCAACATCGAGAACATCTTCTTCAACGGCTACCTGATGACGCCGATGGAGATGAATGGCTTCGTCGACAGCTTCGGTAGCGAGCATGTCCGCGTCCACTTCGATACCGGCAACATCTCGATGTTCCAGTTCCCCGAACACTGGGCCAAGATCCTCGGCAGCCGCACAAAGAACGTGCATCTCAAAGAGTTCACCAAGAAGGGGACCGACTTCTCGCTGGAGACCTTCCGGCCACTGCTCGATGGCACCACCAACTGGCCCGCTGTCACCGAGGCTCTGGCTGAGACGGGGTACAAGGGGTTCCTGACGTTTGAATACTTCCACCCCTATGCGCATTACCCCGAGGCCCTGATCTACCAGACCTCCGATTCGCTGGACCGGATTCTGGGGCGGAAGTTGTGAGCGATACGGGCTCGCTCCGCTTCGAAGACTTCGCATCGCGGCTAAACGGCTTCTTCCGGCTTACGCGCCGACGATATCGAGTACCTGCCGCAGATCAGTCAGCAATCGGTCGGGACGGTATTCCGGGTTCTTGAGGTCGGCGGAGGAGAGTTCCGTACACGCTTCGTCGACGACCATCAGGCCGGTCTTGAAGCCGACCTTCTTCGCCATCCCCAGATCGTCGGTCAGCCGGTTGGTCAGGTACAACACTTGGCTCGGCTCAAAACCTCGAGCCTCGCACCTCGCAGCCACTGTCGCGTACAGCGACGGAGAGGGCTTGCGGACCTGCAACTGATAGGAGAGGCCCGAGAGTTCGGGCGAGAACAGAGCTGCCAGGTTCCCCTCGCCCCCCTGCTTCCGCATGGCGCGGACGAGTTGAGCCAGAGTGAACTGCTGGACATCATCGAGCAACCCCTGCCGAATTCCCGCCTGGGGGAGCCGAGCCAAAGTCTCGGCACAGCCGGGAAACGCCTCGGTCCCTTGCAGCATCGCATGGAAGAA
Organism: Planctomycetota bacterium; assembly: GCA_043736295.1. Lineage (GTDB taxonomy): Bacteria > Planctomycetota > Planctomycetia > Planctomycetales > Planctomycetaceae > TH-plancto1. Next base: position 1,982 of record JAYTCW010000617.1, read on the forward strand.
GTACGCCACCTTCGCGGCCAGCGCCTCCAACCCGCCGTACAGACTCTCGTCCCAGTTGTATTCGTTCCGCTGTAACCGCTCGATCAGCTTGGCCCACACGACCGCAGAGTCGACCTCTCGGGTATCTCCCTTCTGAGCTGTCGCGAGCATGCGTTGCTCTTCGACGATGCTGCTGTACTGCTGCAGCATGTAGACCCACGGCTGCCCCGGTTTGCGGGACATGCTAAACCACATCTTGAACTCTTCAATCGTCTTTTGCAGAGCGATCTGCATGCGGAGTTCTTGCGGGTGCTGGTGCAGCAGCCGCCCGGAATCGATAGTAAGCAGCGTGCCGTAAACACTCCAGAGAACGACTTTGGTGTCCGGGAGCGGCTTGATTGACGGCGTCGCCTTGATCGGCTTCGCGCGCGGAGCCTTAGGAAAGATCAGGTCGGTCCGCTCATCGAGCGAATCGAGGTATTCGGAGAGAGTCTTCGCCATTTCGGGGCAGCGGCTCGCGGGAGAGTGGGGAGTGGGAGGCTCTTGGCTGATGGCTTTTGGCCAGAGGGGAGGACTGACGCTAACGCTTCTGGCCATTTGCCATCAGCCATTAGCCATCCGCCTCCTCACTTGTTCAACACCTCATCCAAATTCATCAACTCATTCACCAGCATCGTCCAAGCGGCCAGTTCGAGAGGTTCCAGACTCGCGTCGGCCTTCGACTCGCCGTAGGTGATCAGCTGCTTCGCGGCTTCGGGCTGGTCGCGATACTGCACGGTCAGATCAGCCAGCGAAGTCTCGACAATGGCCCGCTCTTCAGGGCGGAAAGATCGAGAGAGCAACCGCTCACTAATGAAGTCGACGCGTTCCTTGGTGCCGGACTTCGCCAAGAGGGCCAGCTGGGCCAAGTGCCGGGCGGCTTCGATGAACTGCTCATCATTGAGGGTCACGAGGGCTTGTAGCGGCGTGTTGGTCCGCTCGCGGCGGATCGTACATTGCTCACGGTTCGTGGCGTTGAAGATGTCCATCGAGGCGGGCGGGGCCATCCGCTTCCAGAAGGTGTACATGCTCCGCCGGTAGAGCCCTTCGCCGGTGTCGCGCTGGTAGCTGCGCGTATTGCTGACATCCATGGCGATCGCCTCCCAGACGCCGGGCGGCTGGTAGGGCTTCACGCTGGGGCCGCCGAGTTTCGGGACGAGCAGCCCGCTGGCTGCGAGGGCTCCATCGCGGACCATCTCCGCATCCATGCGGAAGCGCGGGCCGCGCGAGAGCAACCGATTGTCCGGATCTTTCTCCAGCTTCTCCTTCGTCGTGAGTGCCGACTGCCGATAAGCACTGCTCAGCACGATCTGCTTGAACAGCCGCTGCACATCCCAGCCATTCTCGCGGAAGTCGACCGCCAGCCAGTCGAGCAGTTCCTGGTTCACCGGCAGTTCCCCGGTGACGCCAAAGTCGCCCGTGGTCTTCACAATTCCGGTGCCGAAGATCTCCTGCCAGAAGCGATTGACCGTCACACGAGCGGTCAGCGGATGCTCGTTGGCAAGCAACCACTTCGCGAACCCCAAACGGTTACGCGGTGCGTCGGCGGGGAAGGCGGGCAGGACCGAGGGTGTGCCAGCTGCGACTTGGTCCTTTCGCTTGTCATAGTCACCGCGTTGCAGAATGAAGGCCATCGCGGGGTCGGTTCTCTCCTGCATGACATAGGCGATGGTGCCGCGGGCCTTGATGTCCGCTTGCTCCTTTTCCAGCTTGGTGAGGTCGCCAGTCGCGGTGCGGTACTCGTTGTCCTTGGCATCGAGCCACCAGGTGAACAGCTCGTTCTTCTCGGCGTCGGTCCGCTGATCGGCGGGCTTGGCGACGATGGCGGCAAACAAAGCGGACTTGCCGAGGGAGGCGATCTCATCCGGCTTCAGCTCCCGCTGATAGAGCCGCAGGTCTTGCAGGCCCAGCCCCGAGATCGGGTCGGAGTCGTTCCGCTGGCCGATCTTGAACGGGACAGTCGTCTTGATCGAGCCCTTGAGCGTGTCGGACTCGACTTGGTTCTCCTGCACGGTGCCGTTGATGTAAATCTTCACTCCGGCAGCGGACTTCGACCCGTTGTAGGTCACGGCCACATGCGTCCACTCGTTGCCGGTGACTTGAGCTTTCGAAACGACCTTGAGGGCGTCACCGCTCCAGGCGTTAATAATGTGCGTTCCGACCCGGCGTCCCTGGACCCAGAAGTCCCAGCCACGATAGCCGTTCGCGCGGTCCATGCGCGAGGCAATGGCCCCCTGGCTATCGTTGGGGCTGAGCTTGATCCAGGCGGCGTAGGAGAATGACTGATCGGATTCGAAGTCGGCAGCATCAGCGATCTCGACGGCGGCACCGCCGGTGACTTCGATCGACTGGGAGCCTGCATTGCCCGGCTTCCAACTCGCCTTATCGAAGAGCGTCACGTCGCGGGGCTTGTCGTTGATCGTGAACTGGGTCGAGGTGCCTTGCCCTTCATTGAGAGCCGCCCGCAAATGCAGTCCCTCGTTGGAGACCGGCTGGCCAAACTCATCCGGTTTGGCCGAGGTCAGCCACGTCTCGAAGTCCGGGCGGGCCGCTCCCTTGCGAGTCTCGACGCGGGTCTGGGCGACCGGGAGTTCCTGATTGAGGGACACGATGCGAGCCGTATCCGTGGCGAGCGGGACGGGGATGATCGGCGGGGAGTCTTTGATGTTGCCATCGCGGGCCCCCTGTGTCGTGTTATTAAAGAACGCGGCCAGCTCGTAGAACTCTTTCTGCGAGAGCGGGTCGAACTTGTGGTCGTGGCACACGGCACAGCCCGCTGTCATTCCCAGCCAGACCTGAGCGACCGTGTCGGTGCGGTCGCGGGCGTAGAGGACGAGGTACTCTTCGTCGATGATGCCGCCCTCATTGGTCGTCATATTGCAGCGATTAAAGCCCGAGCCGACTTGCTGTTCGACAGTGCGGTTGGGCAGCAGATCGCCCGCCAGACTTTCCATCGTGAACACGTCATACGGCATGTTCTGATTGAACGCGTTGATGACCCAGTCGCGGTACGACCACATCTCGCGGTAGTTGTCGAAATGAATGCCGTGCGTGTCGGCATAGCGGGCATAGTCGAGCCAGTAACGCCCCCGCTGCTCGCCCCACTGCGGAGTCCTCAGCAGCTCATCCACATACTTCTCGTAGGCATTCGGAGCGGTGTCGGCGAGGAAAGCGGCAACTCGTTCAGGCGTGGGAGGCAGACCCGTCAGGTCGAAGCTCACCCGCCGCGCCCAAGTACGGCGGTCCGCCTCAGCTGCCGGTTCCAGACCGACCGATTCCAGCTTGGCGAGGACGAAGCTGTCGATGGGAGTCTTGACCCACTTCGCGTTTTTGACCTGTGGGACTGGAGGTTGGACGGGGGCGATGAACGACCAGTGTGGCTGGTATTCGGCACCGCTGGCGATCCAGCGTTTGAGGATGTCAATCTGGGCGGGTGTGATCGTCTTCTTCGATTCCGGGGGAGGCATGACTTCATCGGGATCATGGGAGGTGATCCGCTTGAGGATCTCGCTTTCCTCTGGTTGGCCCGGAACGATGGCCTTCATCTCCTCAGCGATCGCCTTTCTGTCGAGGCGCAGATCGGCCTTGCGCGAGGCACTATCCGGCCCGTGACAGGCGAAACAGTTCGCCGCCAGAATCGGCCGCACATCGCGGTTGTACGAGAGTGGTTCCTCGGCAGAGAGACGGGTGCCAAGAGCGCCGAGAACGAAGATCAGTGACAGAGCATGGCGGAATCCCATGGCAGACCTCACAAGTGGTTGTCGCATTCGAGAGTCAAGTCTTGATCTTACGTGATCCATCAACCACCGCCAACATCTCCGGGATGGGGGAATTCGAGAAGGGTGCATTCGCCAAATGGCGGTACGTCGTTCACTCTGCCCCCTCTCCCCCACATTTGGCTCTGCTTTCGGTGAGGACTCCACTGTGGGGGAGAGGGTCGGGGTGAGGGGGCTATCGCGGGCGGTGTGGCCCCCTCACCCCATCCCTCTCCCCCGCAAAACATCGATCAGCTTGGCCAAGTCACTCGCGGGGGAGAGGGGGCAGGCAGGAGTACCGCCAATAGACGAATGCACCCATTCGAGAATGCCAGCGATCCCCGAAGTGAAGCATCGCCATTCGTCTGGGCCCGTGGTGCAGTTTGGTCCGGAGTCTATGATCCTTGCCAGTGGCAGGACTGGTGCTGCGATCTCCCCAGTTGGACTCGGCCACATCATTTCGGAATGCGTCCATATGTCTCCACTCTTCGTCAGTGCTCTGGTCATCGCCGCGATGATGTTCGGGATCTGGATCGTCAGCGTGCCGCTCAAGAACGCGAGCATCGTCGATCTGTTCTGGGCGGCGGGGTTCGTGCTGGTGGCGAGTGTCCTGTGGGTGCGTTTGCCGCCATCGGGGAGCGGGGCCTTCGCTCGTCCGTCCGAGTCGCTCCTGCCGCTGCTGACCGGCCTCTGGGGACTGAGGTACTCGCTGCATCTGTGGACCCGAAACATCGGCCACGGAGAGGACAAACGCTACGTCGCCATGCGGGACCGGCGGCGAGAGAGCTTCTGGTGGAAGAGCCTGTTCATCGTCTTTCTGCTCCAAGGAACCGTCATGTGGGTGGTGTCCCTCCCACTTCAACTGGGCATCACGGCCGCACGACCCGGATGGAATCTCGCTCACTTCGTGGGCCTCCTGCTCTGGAGCGTCGGTCTCTTCTTCGAAGCCGTCGGCGACTGGCAGTTGTCCCACTTCCGCGCGAACCCCAACAACAAAGGCCGAGTCCTCGACACCGGCCTGTGGAGTTGGACCCGGCACCCCAACTACTTCGGCGACTCCTGCCTGTGGTGGGGACTGTTTCTGATCGCAGCTGCGCACGGTGAGCATCTGTGGACTGCGATCGGGCCGCTCACGATGACGTACTTCCTGATGCGGATTTCGGGCGTGACCCTCCTCGAACAAACCCTGATCCAAGAACGCCCTGGATATGCCGAGTACGTTCAGCGCACGAGTGCCTTTTTGCCTTGGCCGCCGAGGAAGGGGTAGCGCTCTATCAACTCGTAATTTGGGGGATGTCTTCCTCGGGAGGGCGAGGCTCCTGCCGAGCCGCTCGCGCGAGTAAACGTGGCCCCCGGATCGCGGCTCAGCAGGAGCTTCGCCCTCCCGATCAGACTATCCACAACTCCAAGCCGGAGCTTGGGAACGAGATTGCCTCACAAGCCTCACCCCGCTCCAAACGCCGCTCGCAGATCCTTCAAACTCTGCGGCACTGCAGTTGCTGGGGCGGCCTTCCCTTCCATCTCCAACGAGATGTACCCGCTGTAGTTCGCAGCTTTCAGGATCTCGGCGACACGCTGGTAATCGATGTCGAGGGTGTACCACTTCCCGCCGCCGTGGTAGGTCTTGGCTTGTACCAGTACCGCGCGGGGGGCCAGCTGGGCGTACTGCTCGTATTGATTCTCCAAGAAGTTGCCGGTGTCGAGGGTCGCTTGCAGCCACGGGGACTTCAGCGCATCGATCACGCGCAGCACCCCAGCTGCGTCGCGGCCCAGGCCCCAGTGGTTCTCCAGGCCCATGACGACCCCGTACTCTTCGGCTTTCTTGAGGCACTTTTCCAAGCTGCCGATGACCCAGCCGAAGCCGTCCTCGTCGGTGTAGCCAGGCAGGCGGGGTTCGATTCCCTTGTTGGCCATCAGCTCATCGAAATCCTTCGACGTGCCCCAGCGTCCGGTGTTGACGCGGATCGTGGGGATGCCGAGGGCGTAGGCCAACTCGATCTGCCGAATCGTGTCGTCGACGTTCTGCTGTCGTTCGGCGGGGTCGGGCTTCACAAACGATTGATGCGTCGAGAACCCGCATAGGTCGAGCCCCTGCCGAAACGCCCGCTGCTTCAACTGTTGCAGCCGCTTGTTCGACTGGTCCTCGCCCATCTGCTTGTGCAGGATTTCGCACCCATCAAATCCCATCTCCGCCGCGCGATCGATGCACGTTTCGATGGATGGAGGATCGCCGTTGAACTGCCAGAAGGAGTAAGTCGAGACGCCGAACCGGATGCGCGGGGTGACCGGACGCGACGAGAGAGCCACCACCGGCGGCGACTCAGCTTGGCCGATCCCCGCAGCCAGCCCTCCGAAAGCGGCAGCTGCGGTGGTCAGGGCGGTGCGACGGGAGAGAGGCATATTCATGCTCATTTGGGGGTGGAGGTCAACGTGAGTAAACGCTCATCGAGACGGAGTTCCAGAGTTGCGTCATTTCGAGTCGGTCGCGACTTCCTCGCGTCCTCGCCACGCCTTCACGCAGGCTCCGATCATCGCCAGCAGGTAAGTCGGTGCGGACAAGAATAGAGCCGTGGAGATCGGCGAAATCATATCGAGGGCGAGCATATAGTGATCCGTCGGACTTAACCTCCACTTGTCACCGGATTCCAGGGCAAAGCTGGCGATCTCCAGCAGATTCCTCGTACCCAAATGCAATCCGGCGAACATCCCGACCATCAACGGAGAAAACGCCACCAGCACCAAAGCAGCTGCGGCGAAGTTCCCCCGGCCTCGCCAGAGAATCAAGACGGTGAAAACGAAGGCGATGAAAGCGGTGCCCAACACGTGAATCCCGAACGGACCCAGCAATTCAAAGTAGGTGACGATTCCTGCCTGATTGGGATTGATTTGTCGAGCGGCAGCAAACAGCAGGAGGTCAGTATTCATCGACAGGGCCTGTTACGGAAAGGGATGCCAAGCAGGATTCTTGCTTTCGAACATCTCGATATGCAAGCAGACCACCGCCCGTAAATCCCCGGCATCCACCCACCGGCCCGGCACGCCCTCGCTGGGGACCCCGGTTGGACCGCTTTGGGCGACCGGGGCGGCGGCAGCCGAAAGAGGTTTTTCAAGTGAGAGATTGATCACGCCGAACCTCTTGTTCCTCCGTGACCCAGGCATCCCAAGCGATGTCTGGGTCACGCAGTCTCCGGTGATTCACGGATCGGGCAGTGCGTCAAACGCGACTTCATCAGGCCACCCCCGGCACAGCGAGTGGCGGGGACGCGACCCATCTGCGATATTCAGACTTGTCGGAACAGTCCTCCCATCACAGTGGGCGGCAGACCCAGCGCTCGTCAACAACTCTCTGGAATCCCGATGAATATCCAGTTCAGTGCTTTGCTGGCTTTGAGTCTCGTCGCGGGGGCCTGCAACCCGGCGATTGCGGATGTCCTGCGACCCAATATCATCCTAGTCATCACCGATGACCAGGGCTACGGCGATCTCGCGTGTCACGGGAATCCGTCGGTGAAGACGCCGAACATTGACGCCTTGGCAGCCGAGTCGGTCCGTCTGACGAACTTCCACGTCAGCCCGACCTGCGCTCCGACACGCTGTGCGATGATGACTGGACGACATGAGTTCCGCTCGGGGGTCACCCATACGATCAACGAGCGCGAGCGGATGGCACTCTCTGCCACGACGTTTCCCCAGCTACTTCAGCAAGCCGGATATGCGACCGGGATCTTCGGCAAGTGGCATCTTGGCGACGAGGCCCCCTATCAGCCAAACCGCCGGGGGTTCAGCGAGGTCTTCATCCACGGAGCAGGGGGCATCGGTCAGACCTATCCCGGCAGCTGTGGCGATGCTCCGAAGAACTCGTACTTCCACCCGGCGGTGCTGCACAACGGAACCTTCGTCAAGACGCAGAAGTATTGCACGGATGTCTTCTTTGAGCAGGCTCTGACTTGGATCGAGGTCCGGAAAGATCAGGGGCCGTTCTACGCTCACATCGCCACGAATGCACCGCACGGGCCGCTCGATTGTCCTCCCGAGTACGAGGCGAAGTACGCCCACCTGAACGACCCCCAGCGGGCTAAATTCTACGGCATGATTTCGAACATTGATGACAATGTCGGCCAGCTGCGGGCGAAGATGAAGGAGTGGAATATCGAGCGCGACACGCTGTTGATCTTCATGACCGATAACGGCGGCACGGTCGGGGTGAAGGAGTTCAACGCCGGGATGCGCGGGTCAAAGGTCACCCCCTGGGAGGGGGGCACGCGGGTGCCATGTTTCCTTCGCCTGGGTGAGAGATTCCCGGCTGGGGAGCGGCAGCAACTCACCGCTCATGTCGACATGTTCCGCACGCTGACCGGATTGGCAGGGGCGACGATCCCACCCGAGGTGGACGCCAAACTCGAAGGCCGCGACCTGCTTTCCGTGTTGAATTCCGCAGACGCTCCGTGGGAGAATCGCACTCTCGTCACGCACATGGGACGCTGGGCGATGGGGCAAGTGGCGGGGGCCAAGCACTCGCAATGCAGCATCCGCGATGAACGATTCACGCTCGTTTGGGCAGGCAAGACCCCTCAGAGGCAACTGTTCGATCTGAACAGTGATCCGGGGCAAATGACAGATGTTCTGAAGCAGTTCCCGGAAGACGCTGCCAGGCTAGAAAAGACCTACGATGCCTGGTGGGAGTCGATCCCACCGGACCTCGTAAATGAAGACCCGAACCCGCCCTCGGAGAACACGTTTCACACGCTCTATTGGCAGCAGTATCCAGACGAGCGCCCGCAGAAATAGCTCTGGTATCGGGTGCGCTTCAATGTCATCCCAGGTCACTCGCCAGTGGCTGTCGGTTGCCGGCGAGCTTGTCGCTTGGGAATGGCATCGGATTTTGATGAGACACTGGGGTGGAGCAACTGTCGCTCGCCGATGTAGGGCCGTAAACAGTGCGGCTTGTCATTGCGGCCTCCCCGCTGGTAGTCCCTCCACAACGAAGCAGCTACGAGTTCCGCAGCCAAACCTCGCTGCGTGGTGAGGTACTCAAATAACAACTCAACCAACCGGCTGAGCGCGATTCCATGCGAGTGACCTTCCCGAGCGAACAGCCATGTCGAGAGCCGCCGGAACTCGGCAAACGGGGAATGATCTCTTCCCCGTGGTTCATCCTTCCCCCTTCCGACTTCATCCTTCCCATCCCAGATCAGCCCCATCGTCTCTACAAAGTTCCCGCTGTTCGCGATCGTGTCCCAGTACTTGGCAAACCGACGGAGTTCCTGAATCGTCCCAAAATCGAGCTGTTTGTTTTGCAGTATCTCATACGGCGGATGCGGGCTGTACACCATCTGCCACTCGGCATCATGTCGAATAATTGGAGTCCCGCGGAGACGCTTCAAGATGCCGACCTGGATCTCGTGCGGGGCCAGTTGCACCAGCCGATCAAATCCCGCCGCGAAGCTGTCGAGCGATTCGCCCGGCAGCCCGACGATGAGGTCCGCATGCACATGGACCGTTGTGTAGTCTCGCAGCCAGATGAGGTTCTGATCGACGACGGCGTTGTCTTGCTGTCGACTGATGAGGTGCGAGACTTCCTCATTGAACGTCTGGATACCGACCTCAAACTGCAATGCCCCGGCGGGGAACTGCACGATCAGTTCCTTCAGCGAGTCCGGTAAACGATCGGGGATCAATTCGAAATGCAGGAACATTCCCGGCTGATATCGCTGAAGAAAAAAGTCGAGGATCGCGCGGCTGACCCGCATGTTGAGGTTGAAGGTGCGGTCGACGAACTTGAACTGCCTGGCCCCTCTTTCCATCAGGCGGCCCATCGCCGCCAGGAACTCTTCGAGCGGAAATTGGCGGACAGGAATGTCGAGAGCGGACAAGCAGAACTCGCACGTAAACGGACACCCGCGCGAGGCTTCCACATAGAGGACACGCTGCGCAATGTCCTCGTCGGTGTAGAGGTCGTAGGGGAGTTGCAACTCCGTCAGCACGGGCACCGGGGCGTGAATGACTGTCGCCCTTCGCTCCGCGAAAGGACGGTCTTTCGCGGAGCGAAAGGCGACAGTCCCGCTCGCCAACAACTCCCGGCTTAACTTGGCAAATGCCACGTCCCCCTCACCCGTGATCACGTAATCCGCCAGCCGGGAAATCTCCAGCTGATCAGTCTCATAGCTCACCTCGGGGCCGCCCAGTACCACGATCACTTCGGGGGCCACCCGCTTGAGGTCAGCGACTAATCGCGTCGTCTCGTCCACGTTCCAGATATACACCCCCAGCCCGACAATTCGCGGTCGCTGAGCGAGAATCGCGTCCAGGATGTCCAGCGTCGGCTGGTTGATCGTAAACTCCAGCAGCACCGTCTCATCCCGCAACTCGCCCAGATTGGCGAGCAGATACCGCAACCCGAACGCGCAGTGCGGATACTTGGCGTTCAGAGTGGCGAGGACGATGGACGGCATGCGTAATCGAGTCTCAACTTGAGAGTGAGCGTGGGTGAGTGTGCGGGAATCGATGTTTTCATTCTCCCGAGCCATGAGGCAAACGCCCCGTCAAATCGACCCGACAGACCTCGGATTTTGAGTCTTACCACTGATCTCCGGCCGCTCGTCCATTCACACTTTTCCAGAGACGGCAGGCCTCAGCGAGTTCGGCCCAGCTGGGGACGGGGACCACGCCGCCGACGACTCGGCGCAGGAAGAGGTCGAGAAGGACTTGCTCGGCGGGGCGATCAGATTCCAGAGTCTCATCGCTCGACTGGGCGGATGTGTTCCAGCGAATGTGCGTTTCGCTCAGCAACTCCACCTCGCCGTGTTGGCATTGGGCGTGGACCCGAGGGCATGTACTGGCCGGGCTGGTCGGCTGAGTCTCGCACTGTGTCGGACCGGGAAGCTGAATCTCTGTTCGCACCGCCGGTTGGGTGGGCGACCCGCGCCCATGACTCACGACGAGCGTTACGCCCTCGGGATTTACGGTGCGATGGATCTGATTGACGTTGGAATTGAGCAACGACCGGCACCAGTCGATGATTTCAATGACTATCGAATCGACAGCCCCCGTTGTCCCTCTGAGATCGACAGACATGTGCTGAATCCGCCCGAGCTTTGTCGCCACCAACTCTCGGAGTCGCAACGTGGCTGGCGTCGCGCGGAGCAATGCTCCCGGCACGATCACCGCTCCTTCGGCTTCCTGCTCCGCGAGAGAGTCTGCCACATGGGGCAGGGCCTCATCGACTGGCGAGGCCACAAACACTGGCATCTGTTTCGCCGTAGCTAGTTCAATGGCCCAGTGGCGGGACCAGCCCGACTCCAGAATCAGCAGAGCTTTCACGCCAGGGTGACTGATGAGTCGCCGCAAACTGTGAAACAGCTGGCCGCCGGTTTCCCGGGCGAGGACTTCTCCGTCGCACGGTTGAGGCGAGAACACCGCCGCGACTCGCCCACGAGTCAGAGCCAGGACGGCAGCGCGATATCGGGCCTCCCAGACGGGGCCACTGCCGACGATTCCCAGCGGGATGGTCTGATCGCGTTTCGTCGCTCGGGGCGTCATGCCGTAGTGCCGATTCCTGTCGGGGACAATCTGGATTTCTGCGAGGAAGACTCGCCCCCGGACATCGGAAGGAGAAACAGCATGGTAGTAGATGTGGGCGGGGATTGTCAGTTCAGGAATCGCTTGCGTCCTGGTGGTGTGTGCATCAGAAAAGTCGGCAGCCGAGAGATCCTGCCCCCTCTCCCCCACAATCTGCATTGCTTTCGGAGTGGACTCCATTATGGGGGAGAGGGGGGGCACATCGCTCGCTCCCAGCCCCTCACCCCGGCCCTCTCCCCACAGCCACGTCCTCCCCGAAAGTCTTACCGCCAGTGGGGAGAGGGGGCAGAAACTGGTTGCTGACTTTTCTGATGCTCACACGCCAGGGGGTGCCTGCTCCTCGTGTCACAGACATCTTGACGACTGGACTGGCACGCGGCGAAGCGGAGCCTCGGGAAGAGGCGTGCCCCCACCGGAGTATGAGGACCAGGAGACGGGTGAACCCCTCGTGAATATCCGCCTGCTGCTTGCGACGGAATCACCAGCGTTGACTTCTGAGCCAGAGGTCGAAAGGATCAGGGAGTGAGACTCCGTCCCGGAATCTTTGGCTCTGTCGCTAATGGAGAGTGTCTGATGCGTGTGGGCATACTCGGTGTCTTGTGGTGCGTAAGCTGCCTGTTGCTGGTGAATGATTCGTGGGCGGACGAGGCGGTCGCGTGCCAGCTCGCCGTGTTTCAAGCCGATGTGACGCCTCCGCTGGGGCATCGACTTCTGACCGGGCATCGCAAACCCGCCACGGCAGTGGATGAGCCGCTGCAAGCTCGCGGGTTCGTAATCCTTCCGGCGGGCCAACCTGCCATTGTCGTCGTCTCGGTCGACTGGGCCGAGATTCGCAACGCCGCCTATGACCGCTGGCGGGAGGCTCTGGCCGAGGCAGCGGGGACTACTCGCGAGCGGGTACTCCTCTCGTGCATTCATCAGCACGACACTCCGCTCGGTGATCTGGCGGCACAGGAACTCCTCACCAAAGCTGGCGTCGACGGGCAGATCATCGATCCCGTGTTTCATGAAGCCTGCGTCCTGCTCGCCGCAACTGCGCTCAAGACCTCGATCAGGCAAGCAATCGCGATCACTCACTTCGGCCAAGGTTTGAGCCAGGTCAGCGAACTGGCCTCGAACCGACGGTATCTGAAGCCGGATGGGACGCCGACGTATGGCCGTTACAGCGGGGGAGGTAGTGTCGAGAGCCGGGCGGCAGAAGAGGGGATCATCGATCCGTATGTGCGAGCGCTGAGCTTTTGGAACGGAGACCAAGCGGTCGCGGTCCTAAACGTCTATGCGACCCACCCGATGAGCTACTACGGAACCGGGCGGGTCTCGGTCGACTTTCCCGGCATCGCCCGCGAGCGACGCCAGGGGGACGACGCTTCCGTCTTTCAGATATACGCCTCGGGAGCGAGCGGCAACATCACCGTGGGAAAGTACAACAGCGGAGCCCACGAGCTGCGACCCGTGTTCGCCGACCGGTTGTATCAAGGCATGAAGGCCGCCTTTGCCGCGACAACGAAGCACCCGATCAGCAAGGTCGAGTTCCGCAATGTCCCCTTACAATTACCGCTTCGCACGAAGGGGCCTTTCAGCAGATCTGAACTCGAAGCTTCTGTGCAGAACAAGGAGAACCCCCACCGAGCCGAGTTGTCGGCCCTCGGTCTCAGCTGGGCTCAACGGGTGGAGAGGCAACAACCGATCGATGTCCCCGCGATCGATCTGGGCGGCGCGGTCCTCGTGCTGCTGCCGGGCGAGATGTATGTCGAGTACCAGTTGCTGGCCCAGAAGCTGAGGCCGGATCAGTTCGTCGTGGTCCTCGGTTACGGCGAGTGCGGACCAGGCTATGTGCCGATCGAACGGGCGTGGGAGGAAGAGGACGAGAACCTCGGCGACTGGTGCTGGGTCGCGCGGGGGAGTGAGAAACAAGTCGTCGAGGCTCTGCAAAAAGTGCTGAAGGCTCCGCAACCGCTGGGGATTGCTGACGTGCTGGCCCCCGTGAAATAGTGCTCTGTCGAAATAGCTCTCTGCATAAAAAAAAGCCCACCGGTTGCAACCGGTGGGCTTTCTGAATTGCCGCGTTGTTCACTTGTCTCACGGCACAAACGGCAGCGCACTTGAGGTACTGCCCGACGCCGGGATGTAAGCTTTGGACACATAGTCCATCACCATGCGGTCGGCGTTGTATTTCCAGCCGAGCGTCTTCATGGATCGCTTCATGCGCTTGATCCACTCGATGGGCAGTCCGTCCGAATCGCGTTCGTAGTAGAGCGGAATGACCTCATCACGGACGACCCGCAACAGGTCTTCCCCGTCGCGTTCGTCCTGAACCGACTGATCTGAATGGATCAGACCGTTCTCGATCATGAAGCCGTTGCGACCGTCGTACGCTTCGGCCCACCAGCCGTCCGAGATCGACAGATTGAGGCCACCGTTGAGGACCACCTTCTGTCCGCTGGTGCCCGACGCTTCCAGCGGTCGCCGGGGATTGTTCAACCAGACATCGACCCCTTGCACCAGATGCCGGGCGAGGTTGATGTCGTAGTCTTCCAGGAACACAATCTTCCCCGCGAACCTGGGATCGTGTGCGACCTTATGAATCCGCTGCAGGATGTGCTTGCCCGGTTCATCGGCTGGGTGAGCTTTGCCGCCGAAGACGAACTGTACCGGGCGATCCGTGCTGTTGATGATCTGATCCAGCAGATCGAGGTCACGCATAATCAGGTCGGCTCGCTTGTACGGGGCAAACCGCCGGGCAAATCCAATCAGTAACGTCTGCGGGTCGAGGATCGTCTGGATGCGATCCATGTCGGCATCGCTGACCTTGTGCCGCTCGGCCTGCTTCGTCAGGCGGTAGCGGGCATACCCGATCAGGCGGCTCTTCAGCGACTCGTGAGTCTCCCACAGTTCGCCGCTGGTGATGTCACTGATCCCCCGCCAGACCTCGGGCTCACCCGACTTCAAATACCAATCCAGCGGCAGCACGCGGTCGTACAGGAATCGCATCTGCGGCGCGAGCCAGGTACTCACATGCACCCCGTTCGTGATGTGCCCGATCGGCACTTCCTCTTCCTTCCGCCACGGCCACAGCTGACGCCACATGCGGCGGCTGACGACTCCATGCAGATTGGAAACAGCGTTGGCCCGACGGCTGCAGTTGAAGGCCAGGACGGTCATGCAGAACGTCTCGTTGTGGTCGGAGGGGTTGACCCGTCCGAGGGCCATCATGCCGTGATGGTCGAGCCCGAGTTCCTCGCGCAGAGGTCCCAGATGCTCATCCATCAACCCGTTGTCGAACCGGTCGTGACCAGCGGCCACCGGGGTATGAGTCGTAAACACGCCCATCATGGCGGTCTCGCGGAGAGCATCATCGAAGGACATGCCGTCCTCTTTCATGCGACGACGAATCATCTCCAGTGGGGCAAAGGCGGAGTGCCCTTCGTTCATGTGGATCACGCGCGGCCAGATGCCCAGAGCGATCAGGGCCTTCATCCCTCCCACCCCCAGGACCAGTTCCTGCCGTATGCGAATCTTCTGGTCACCGCCATATAACCGCGCGGTCAGCGTGCGGCTCGCCTCGGTGTTCTCAGGCACATTCGTGTCGAGCATCAACAGCTTGATCCGTCCGACATTGACCAGCCAGACGCGTGCGTAGATCGTCTCGTTGCGAGTTCGCACGCTGACGATGACCGGCTTGCCCGTCTTGTCGACGGCTTCCTGCATCGGCAGGTCTTTTGGCTCCGAGTAGGGGTAGGTCTCTTCCTGCCAGCCGAGGGGGTTGATGGTCTGGCTGAAGTAGCCCTCTTGGTAGAACAGGCCGATGGCGACCAGCGGAATGCCGAGGTCCGACGCACTCTTTAAGTGGTCACCGGCCAGGACGCCCAAGCCACCGGAGTAGACTCGCAAGGATTCATGAATCCCGAACTCGGCCGAGAAGTAGGCTGCCGGACGGTCGCCCAGCACGGCGGCGTGTGTATCACCCCACGTCTGGTCGGAGTGCATGTATTCCTGCCAGCGGCGATAGGCTCCGTGGATCCTCGCATGCAGCACCGCCTCGCGGGCGCGAGCCTCGAGCTTCTCGGGATGGTACTCTCGCAGCAACCGAATTGGGTTGTGCGAGACATCGGTCCACAGCTGGGAATCGATCTCGCGGAAGATGCCCGTCACTTCAGGCTGCCAGCTCCACCACAAATTGCCAGCGAGTTCGGACAACTTCTGGTGGATCGTGCGTTCTAGCGACATGATGGATCTGTTCTCAAGGGGGGAGGGGCCGGGCCGTGTGTCGTCGTGACACATGCCCGAGGTTCACGCGGATGGAGATTGTCGTCTCAGTCCGTCATCCCCCAGGGGACAACATCAGTCACAACTCTCTCACAGCTGCAGCAGCGGCAGACCACTGAGTGAGTCGGATCCCCAGACCGATCACAGCATGCCGGGTGATGATCATAGAAGGCGGGCTGGAAGGCCGTCCATGTCCTGCCGAGGCAGAACACACGGGTTCGTAAAATACTTTTTTCAGGGCCATCTATCCCGTGACAGAATCAATACGGATTGCTAGGAATGAAACCCTCCGACGGAGGGGTCGTGAGGTCGACTGTTTCGCAATCCGTAGATCAATTAAGGGCATGGGCTGACACGGCGGGTATTGTTTCCGCTGCAAGGACAATCGAGGTCGGCTTCAGTTGGTGCATTCACTGCCCTAGAATTCAACGTTGCCGCAGATGACTTCTCGCTCGATGGAAGGGCGATTTGCGTGGTGAGTTCGTGGGTCAATGACTCACGGCGCAGACCACTGGACGGTTGGAATACGGAGACAGCATGATTCTGGCGTGCGATGTGGGCGGAACTTCAACGCGTGTGGCGCTGTTCAAACCGGTGGCGGATCGAGCCACGATCATCGGCAGCGAGACCGTCCGCAGTGCTCAATACTCGTCACTCGCCGCCATTGTCGGAGAGTTTCGGTCGCGGCATCCGGACGACCTGACAGCTGCATGTTTCGGGGTCGCGGGTCCGGTCAGTGAGGGACAGTGCATTACGACCAATCTGCCCTGGCATGTCGAAGTTCGCCAGTTGCAGAAAGTTCTCGGGGCGAGCCGGGTGACGCTTATCAATGATTTGGTGGCAAATGCGTGGGGGATTGACTGGCTGACACCGAACGATGTGGTGCCTTTGCATGCGGGTCTTCCAGATGCGACGGGAAATCGAGCCGTGATCTCACCGGGCACCGGGTTGGGCGAGGCCGGGATGATCTGTGTGGATGGGCGCTACCGTCCCTTTGCCTCCGAAGGGGGACATGCCGAGTTTGGTCCGCGCAGCGACACGCAGTTTGACCTCGCCCGCTATCTGGAACGGCGGTTCGGTCGAGTCAGCTACGAGAACGTGTTGTCGGGTCCAGGGCTCGTCAACATCTACACGTTCTTGAGAAACTCGGCCCGCGCCGACGAGCCCGACTGGTTCACCGAAGAACTCAAACGCACCGACCCCGCCGCCCGCATTTCCGAGGCGGCGCTGAATGACGAACTCCCGATCTGCGTCGATGCGATGCGGATCTTCCTTAAAATCTTCGGGGCCGAGGCGGGCAATCTTTCACTTAAACTGATGGCCACGGGCGGCATCTGGCTGGGCGGCGGGATCGTCCCCAAGATCATGCCGCTGATCGTCAGCACGCCCTATTTCATGGAGGGGTTCACTGCCAAAGGAAAGCTGAGCCACATCGTCGAGAAGATTCCGATCATGGCCATTCGCAATCAGCAGACCGCTCTCCTGGGAGCCGCTCGGTACGCGATTCACGACGGGCTGCCGTAGTGCTTGGGGCTTGATGCTTGATGCTTGAGTTCCACTTGCCCTGCGGCATGCCGGACCGAAATCAGATCAATGATTGTTGTTCTTCTTCGCGGACCGTTTCCACGTAATCACCACCAGCCAGAAGGCGAACAGCTGGGTCAGTTCGTCGACCCCTTCATCGCTGTCGATCGTCGCCCGGCGGGTGAACATGTGCATGGGCTGGATCGTGCCGACAACGTCACTCGATTGCAGCAGTTCGAACACTCGCGTGAACACCGACTGGGCCTGCAGCGTGACCAGCCCGCTCTCGCAGTCCAGTTCGAAGGTCCGGGTAAAGGCGCTGGTCTTCTGGGCCTCAATCACCACACCGTCCGGCCCTTCCAGCGTCCAGTGGCCACTGAAGGGGCCATGCTTGACGACTTCGTATTCGGTGCCGTTCCAGTCAATCGTCCCCTGCTCGGTGAACCAGTTGAAGGTCAGTGCCGCTTCTCCGCCCGTCGTGCCGCGGATCAGGAAGTTCCAGGAACAGATGGAACGGGGGAGGCAGGTGAGCATCAGAATATTCCGGAGAGGACATCGCGGGGTGATCTGCTGAGGAAACGGAACCTGACTCGGAAAGGATCACACGAAAAATGAGCCTCAGACCCAATCTATCGGGCCACCCGAGCCCCCTTCTGTCATGAGGCGACATTTCCCTGTTGGCATCCTGGGGCGTTGCGGCTACCGCAGTCCTGCCCGCGCACGAGCGGCGATCAGAGAGATTGGACACTCTGCCGTCGGCATCAAAGCATCCGCACCTGTTGCTTGCTGGACTACGCGAATGGCGCTCTCCACTGGAGCTTCAAATACTGGCGATTCAAACCGACCTCGCTGAGCTACGGCGTCAGTGAACGCCGGTTTCTCTCCATTTGGCCCGACGAGCAGGATCACCTTGAACCATACCTCGGGGGAATGGACCTGGAGAACTTCGTGGACGACAGCCTCGGTCGAAAAACGCGAATCAATCACGATGATCGGCGAGATTCGCATCAGTTCCCGCACGACCTCTCGCCAGCGAGATCCGTCCGTGGTGCGAAGACAATCGCGCGGGGTGACGACCTGAAACAGAACATCGGTGAAGTCTGTACCAATGTCCAAGAGCGAAACGATGCGAATGAGTTTCGTTTCATAGAACAGCCGGGCGTGAAACGCCACGACATCGCGGTCGGACTTGCCGAGCACGAATACAACTGGGGGACGCATGCGATGCGAATAGTCTGCCCCCTTCATGGAGAAAGCCAGAGCGGTCAGCGCCACAAGGCCGCTCTTGCCGAGAACATTCACCCCCCAGGCCAATTCGCCGAGCCAAAGCAGACCGAAGATTCCAATCAGCACAGGCAAACGAAAAAAGTGCAACCGATGCGGACCAAATCGCGCAATTTTGGCGATCCAAAGCATCCGAAAGCAATCGGAGATGCGAGGAACACCAAGGAGTCGAATCGTGTTTGCCCAGCACGCCAGATTGCCGGTCCAGATGATCGCGGTACTCAACCACGCAACGGCAACCACGACTGTCACAATGAATTGATACCCCATGCCAAATGCAATTGCTACGGCGGTCAGCAGGACGAGGAGAAATGCTCCGTTGTAGCTTCGATCCAGCCGGCGTTGCTCCGCTCTGACGGCAAACTCATTTTCGCACGTATCTGCTCTCACGTTGGCAACACCATTTCAAGTTGTCATGGGACACGGTTGGGGGCCGGGGTGCCCAGATGATCCATCGGATGGGTGGCCCCAGTCGCTGCTTTGAGCGTCTGAGCTGTGCAACAACATGAGGTTACGGATGACCGACTCCCCTTTCAATTCCTCTGGTGCCTTTCGCACCCAGACATCCCAAGCGATGCCGGGGCCAGCCACTCATCGAAACGAAATGGTCTCACCGATAGTAATCGAAAATCTTCTCTCGCCACACATAGGCACCGAGCGCCACTCCACCGACGGAGGCCAGAAACATCAGCAGCTTCCCCACATTCTGTCGGTGCGAGACGGGGAGTTTTAGAAAGCCCCAGGTCAGTGTGCCCGATTTCTGTCCCTCGCCAGTGACTCGCGCTCCGCCGGGTAGCTCGATGTTTACGTCATGGACATAAACATGGGTCTCTTCAGACAACTCGGGGGCATATCGTCGGGAGAGACCCGTGCGTGACACCCGAGAGTAAACAACCGTAACAGCCCCATACAAGGCGATAAGGAGCAAGACGCCGACCAGAGCCACGATCACTGCTGTATTCCGCATGAGCCTGCCTCGGGGATTCGGGGCGGATGAACTGTTAAATCCGAACCGGTTGGGCACTCACTTGGTGTGCATCGCGAGCTGCCAGCCACTTCTTCAATGAGGTCTGGCTTTCGCCGGAGGGGAGTCCCACCAACAGGTTGGCCACGCTGATGTCTTCATCCAGGTCGGGCCAGTGGATCCCTCCCCCCGTCCCGATCAACCGCCAAGCACCGCGTTCCTGCGGTGTCCCGTGAGACAATCGCGGATACCACGCCACCGGCACTCCCAAGGTGCGACCGTCTGACAGCTCCACCGAGAGGGTGTCCTCGGTGACCTGCACATTAATCGCCACAACCACTCTTGTATCAATCGTGGAAGAACTCATCCCATGCCTCTCGTAATGCCACCTGATGTTCTTCGACCAACTCTTGAATTTGCTGGATGTCACTACTGCGGAATCCGTGGCTGCGTTCGATCCGGACTGGATCGAGCCAGAACTTGGCTTCGCATTCATCTCGTTCGACATGAATGTGCGCTGGTTCGCTGCCATCCCCGGCATAGAAGAAGAATCGGTAGGGTCCGCTCCGCAGCACAGTAGGCATGAAATCATCCTATCTCGCGGCTTCGGAGTGGACAAGCTGTCTCTCCCCGCCACATGTCGCTGCCAGGGGCGGTCACGACTCAGCTGACGAGAGGGGAGCAACGGACAAGGCTATTTGTCGAAGGGGGAAGGACGGGCAAATGTGCCCGTCCCACGACGTTACGCGTTCGCCATTTCACGCAGCACCCCTCCTAGAACCTCACACCCTTCATCGACCTGCTCGGCGGTGATGTTCAGCGCGGGTAGCAGCCGCACCACGGTGTCGTGCGTGGCGTTGATCAGCAGCCCTTTCTCCATGCACTTGCCGACAGTGGGGGTCGCGGTGGTGGCGAGTTCCAGGCCGATCATCATGTTGCAAATCCGCAGCTCGCGGATCAGTGGGAGCTCGGCTTTCAGTTTGGTGAAGTGCTGGCGGAAGCGTTCGGACATCTTCTGGCTATGGGCGATCAGGCCCTCTTCTTCGATGGTTTGAATGGTCGCCACGCCAGCGGCCATGGCGATCGGGTTACCGCCGAAGGTGCTGGCGTGCATCCCGGGGCGCAGGCTGGGGGCGATTTCGTCCTTGCAGATGATCGCGCCGCAGGCGACGCCGGAGGCCACCCCCTTGGCCAGGGTCATAATATCGGGCTGGACTCCGAAGGTTTGGTACGCGAACCAGCTTCCGGTGCGGCCCATGCAGGTTTGCACCTCGTCGAAAATCAGCAGCAGACCGAACTCGTCGCACAGCTCGCGCAGCCCCTGCAAGAACCCCGGTGCCGGGATGTTGACCCCGCCCTCCCCTTGCACCGGCTCGATCAGGATCGCAGCTGTCTCTTCATCGATCAGCTCGCGGACCGCTTGCAGGTTATTGCGTTCACAATACATGAACCCCGGCAGCATGGGGCCAATCCCCTCGTGGTACTTCGGCTGAGCGGTGGCCGTCACGGAGCCATAGGTCCGCCCATGGAAGCCATCCAGGAACGTGATGATCTTGTACTTGCCCGCCGGGGTGTGCAGCCGAGCCAGCTTGATGGCTCCTTCGTTGGCTTCGGTGCCGCTGTTGCAGAAGAATGCCTTGCCAAAGCTGCGCGTGCACAGGGCTTCGGCGAAGTCTCCCTGCGGCTCGGTGTACCAGGTGTTGGGGACGTGGATCAGCTCGGCGGCCTGCTTCTGAATCGCGGCGATCACCCGCTTGGGCGTGTAGCCGAGCATGTTGCAGCCCCAGCCGGGGAACAGATCGAGATAGCGTTTCCCCTCCGCATCCCAGACATAGCTGCCGTCGCCCTTCACCAGACAAACCGGATACCGGCGATAGTTGGGGACCACATACTTGGAGAACAAGGCGATGGTCTGTTCGCTGGATCGGTGGGGCATCGGGGCGGTGTCCTGGCGTTGTGGATAAGAAGGGGAGTCAAAGAGAAGGGGAGACTGATCGGTTCCAATGAGACTCAATTGGCGGAGTTCAGGTTCGCATGAGGGCCAAGAGAAGAGTGGGAGTTTATCAAACATCAGGAGTGAGGAAACAGCGGATCGTCGCCACGTTCGCCAGAACGTGGGCGAATGAGGAGTAACATCCCAGGTGCCCAGAACCCCAGCGAGCGGGCGGACATCAGTCCCCCGTGCCCGGTTGACGTGTTCGAACCCAGCGGGGACAGGCAGACGCCTGCATGTCACTCGCATACGTTGGACCGACATCCAACGCTTCCCATCGAGCTGTCAGCCAAGCTCTCTCGACGCGTGCCCACGTTCTGACGAGCGTCCCTACGGGAGAAGCCAGCCCCCGGTGGAATGACGGGCCCGCTGTGATCGCAAGCCCACCAAATGCGATATGCGGACCCGAATGGTGGTCTACGTTCCTTTGGATCTCCGCGCATTTTTCAAATCATCACGGCTTGACACTTGCGAGAGAGAGAGAGAGAGAGAGAGAGAGAGAGAGAGTAGTATGGTACAAGCGTCTGCCGCGAATCGCAGTGACGTTGGAGGGTCCGATGACTACCTCTCTCAATTCTCCCGTACTCCCCGCACAGGCACCCCCTGAGTCGCCGCTCTCCTTTCGAGCGGGCTTCTTCGTGGCGATGGCTGTGTTTGTGGTGTTGGCTTCCATCACCGGCCTGCTGAGTCGCGTTTGCTTTGGTGGGATCGCACCGGGGATGGCGTGGTGGCAAGGCGCGGCAGTGTTTGTCGAGCCTCCCGTTCGTGATCTCGGCGAGATCGCAGCTGAGGAAACCGTCACGGTCGAATTCCAACTCCGCAGTTTGCGGACCGGCCCGGTGCGAATCGTGGGGGCGACACCGGATTGTTCGTGCGTGGTCATCGCTGGCCTGCCACTCGATCTCGACGACCAGGGGCGGGGAAAGTTGGCGATCAAATTCCGGCCCAATGCGAATGAAGTGGGCCAAGACGTGACGCGGGTGATCCCGCTGCACTTGAATGTGGATTCGGTCGCGACCGCGCTGGTGATCCGGGCACGAGTCAAATCATCCTCAACGGGAGAGCATTGATGAAGGCGTATTTCGCAGCTGCGTGTTTGGGTGCTTCGATGTTCATGATGATGTTGATGGTGTTGTCGATGTCAGGGTGTGGATGCTCAAGATTTGATTGCACGGGTTCCTGCGCAGTGTTAGTCATGGACGGAAGGGTATGCGATCCAGTTGGTGCCTCCACATGTACGGGAACTTATATTGGGGGTGTGAAATGTAAATGTAATCAGACAATGTCGGGGGGAATTACAACCACGGTTCCGCGAGTGCCAAAGGCATGCGTTTGCTTCTAAAATGAAAGGAAACACACATGGCCAGCACGCTTGTATTTCGGTGCCTCCTTTCACTTTTCATCCTCAGTCTAGCGACCAATTCGTTGGCGCAATACGATTTGGGAGTTGACCCGAAAGAGTTGCTCGCTGATTTCCCAAAGGAGCTTGAGCTACTCCTCCATTTTTATACCAATTACTCGAGTGAAGGAGAGCTGGTTTATGAATCTTTCGATCCTGCGTCGAAAGTCTACACTCCTTACCGTGTGGCACGTGGGGGGCTACAGGTAAGATCTGACGAGATGTTTCGTCTCTCGGGGTCGCAAGGTGGTGTGGATACGTTACTGATCGCGACGCCGCAGCGGTTCCATTTCTTTGAGAAATCTCCTGTGACAGGAAAGTTCTTTGTGCGTGCCCATGGGGGAAGCTATCGACCCGAGGGTTATCCCCCAGAGTATTTTTTTCGATATGGTGGCTATGAAGCGGGAAGCGCGGTGGATGCGACCAAGGAGAAGCCCGCTTACAACGCCAAGATTATTCGTGCTGCAGTGTCGCGTGAAAACGGTGAGGACTTGGTGACGGTCGAAGTGTCAGATGTTATCGATAAAGAGTTCAGAAGGGAGTCGATCACGTATTACCGAGATCGGCACTGGGCATTGAAGGATTTCTTCCGTTGGTCGACTTACCCTGATTATCAGAATTATCTTTGGGAGCGAAAGCACGTCGACTACGAAGGGGAATCCAATGGTTTTCCGATCATGAAAAAGCTGGTCCATGAAACTGGTACGGCACCATTCGGAACCGTACTGGTTGACCACCAGCAAGTCTACGATCCGGGCGTGGAGACAGGTTATCGCCGGCACACACTGACGGTCGATCATTTCACTCCCGGTCCGCCGGACCTGTCGGTCTTCGATCCGGCTCCGATCCTGAAGGAAATCGGGGGGTTGGGGAAGCCGCCGAAGCCCTGGTGGCGGGTGTGGTTCCTGGGCCTCAATGCGATGTTTCTGATCTGGCTGGGACTGTTTTGCTGGCGTCGGTCACGCCAGCAAGACCAACTGCCCCCCACTCCGGCTTCTCCCAGCCCGGCACCTCCTTGAATTGGTGCCAAACGACCAGAGTCGCCTTTCGCTCCGCGAAAGAGCGTTCTTTCGCGGAGCGAAAGACGACAATCCCGACCCCTCTCTGAAAGGCTCGATCATGTTGGACAAAGTTCTCTTTCTCGCCTCGCTGGGCAACCGCTGCTACTGGGCGGGAGGTCTCTATCTGCTGCTTGGCTTCGCGCTGCTGCAGTCGCTCCCGGAAGTGACAGCTGTCGCTCAGGCTGATCCGTGGAGCGCTCACGGTGCCGAGTGTCCGAATGGGACTAAGCTGTGTGGCACGAGCTGCATTCCGGTCGATCAAGTCTGCTGTGGCGATTTTACCAGCGGTTCGAATACCGAGTGCTATTGCTGCAGCGCGGATGAGAATTCGCTGACGACAGTCTATTGTGTCGAGTGAGTCATTGGGGGGACATTCGGCGGTTGGAGTCCCCGACCTCCAGGGCGGCACGGCGTCAGCCGGCCGAGACATCCACGAACGCAACCGCGTGTAGGCAGGGCGATGTCTCGGCCGGCTGACGCCGTGAGGGAGTTCCTATTGCCCAAGAGCGGCACGGCGTCAGCCGG